>CAZRAU010000095.1:0-12517 GCA_964598025.1 uncultured bacterium | reverse complement strand
AACGGCACATACGCTGTCGCCGTATCCAAGGGCCCGGACCGTTGGGTCTTCGAGGCCCGGATACCACTTGATCAGCTGGAGACCGAGGGGCAGTATGAGAATACCTGGGCCGTCAATTTCCGGCGGAAGCAGAAACGCCTTGAGACCTCCGCCGATTGGCAGGTTCCCATAGGCTATGATCCTATAGACTATGGCTATCTGATAATGCAATAGACCCTAGGCCTGTAGCGTCGGGTCTCCGTGCCCGACGACTTTCGGGGCCTGCATCCGGGTGCCTTTGACCGGCCTGGATCGGGGGGGCCGACACATGAAGAAACCGCAACGATCCGGCGCTCCAGTGCCTCAAGGATTGATTGAGCGGCTGCTTAATTCGCGCGAACCCTGCATTCGCTATAAGACCCTTGTCGATGTGTTGGGACACAAGCCGGATTCGCGCGAAGCTGTGGGGCTGCGCAACCTTGTGAGCAAATCGGATCGCGCCAGGGCACTCATATCTGCGACTCGGGGAGCGCACCGAGAGGTGCTTCACCCTTACAAGAAATGGAACGGAGCCCACTGGGTGCTTTCAAACCTCGCCGATATTGGATATCCGCCGCGCGACGCGGAACTGATCCCCTTGCGTGAGGCCGTCTACGACTGGCTGCTGGGGGCTGCGCACCGGAAGACGATAAGGACCATGAACGGAAGGGTGAGGCGTTGCGCATCCCAGGAGGGTAATGCGCTCTTCTATCTTCTCAGGCTCGGCCTTGCCGATGCTCGTACAGGCGAACTCGCACGACGCCTGATGGAATGGCAGTGGCCCGACGGGGGTTGGAACTGCGACAGGCGTCCCGAGGCCGGCAAGTCCTCCTTCATGGAGAGCCTGATCCCCCTTCGTGGGTTGGCGCTCTACGCTCGCGAAACCGGAAGCCGGAGCGCCCGAAAAACGGCGCGCCGGGCTGCCGAGATTTTCCTCAAGCGCAGCCTCTTCAGAGGCCAGGCTGACGGGCAGGTGATCTCCGAGGATTTCATCCGCCTGCATTATCCCTGCTACTGGCGTTACGACATTCTCTTCGGCCTCAAGGTCTTGGCGGAGGCAGGCTACCTGGGGGACCCGCGCTGCTCCGAAGCCTTAGATCTACTTGAGTCGAAGCAGTTGCCGGATGGAGGTTTCCCGGCCGAGCACAAGTACTACGTGGTCTCGACCAAGCCAAAGACCGCGCGTTCCGCTGTTGATTGGGGCGGTACAGGCAAGAAGCGCATGAACGAATTCGTGACCGTGGATGCCCTCTTCGTCCTCCGGCACCGAAGCTGGCAGGCCCGGAAGACCGCTTGAAGCCTGACAGTGTGCGCAGCATCCGGAGGTGACCCGGCCTGCCCCATGAATGCGCCGGTCAACGCGGCCGCCGGTAACGCCGAGAGAAGGGCAAGGACCCGGCATCTCTTCCGAAGGTTCCCGCAGGCCAATTCGCCAAGCACAAAGGGATGACGGAGCACCTGCCCCCGCCGAGCAAACCCTTCATTCTCGCGTTACCCCGCCGGAGGTGTTCAACCCAGACCGAGGTGTCTACCAAGGTCGGGGTCGTCCAAGCCGGTGTTGAGCAGAAACCGCCTAACACCATGGAGGGGAGCAAACCAGTTGACAGAAGCCAGGAAGTCCTGTAGAAGAGCGGCATAGGGTTCTTGAGTGTTAACCGGACAGATTGTCATAGAAAACGGCATGAACCGGATCGGCATATGCCGTAGTCGGATTGCTATGAGAGACGCAAAGAAGATCGAGGCCTTGGCGAAGAAGCTTCATAAGAGAACAAGCATCCTCACAGACGATGAGGTTGCTGTTGTCACGCGGGAGACGAGTCGGGCACTCGGCCCCGAGTTTTCGGAAATCATCAAGAGCTACGGGCTTGTGATGAGCGACACCGTCCGCTGGGACTCTTTGCGGGCTCGCTGCGAAGAAGAAAGAGAGAAACGCGGGCTGAGCTTGAGAGATATTTCATCCGACCTGAAGATACCGCAGTACAGACTTCGAGCCATTGAACGGGGTTCACTGCCTTACTTGAAGCCGGAATTTGCGCACCGTTACTTCCGTTATCTTGGAATTGAACCATGGGTGAAACGGTGGGCCCGAGGTAATGCGGAGATAGCAAAACGGTCGGGCATCACGCCCTTTCCCCGGAGGAAAGGCAATCTAACCAAAGCGCCAACCCTGCGCCCCGGCCGGACCGTACTCCCATGGATCGCCCCCGGGTTGACACACAGCGTTTAATTCGTTGTTTGAAAGTGTTGCTACTGCATTGCTCCGAACTCATTGATGTCGAGGGTGAACGTTCTCCCATCGGTCACTACAAGCTTCTTACCCTGGACCTGAGTGTACTTCGCCTGCTCCAGATCTGCCTCTTGTGGCAGTATGTTGATGATGTTGCCCGCATCCGCAAGGCTGAAAACGCGGATCCGCCTGTCGGGCCGGCGGATGTACTGGTTTGCTGCAGCATCGTGAACGTACACGTGACCTTCCATGCGGGCCAACACTCCGCTCACATCAATGACCTTCCCGATGAAATGGCGACGCAAGTCTCTTTCGAACGCCCGCCGCACCATAACGTGCACTTTCTCCCCTTGCTCCAGAATCATGATCATCCTCCAGCATCTTCTATGACCGACGCCGGCCGCACGTGCTACTAAGGCTTCACCTCATCCCGCGGGATTAGACCGAACCGCTCCTATGGCGGCAACCCACCCGACGTCGGCTCGGTCGTCAGCTCCGGTGAACGACGTTCTGTGCCACTTCCTGCCGGCACAACTACTCAAAGCATGAAGACAGTGCTTACAGCAGTCAGTGGCATCTGTCAACGTGTTTGCGGACTGGATGGGCGTTGTGCGGCCTCCTCTCAACCCCTTCTCTACCGATGCGGAACTTGCACGCCACGGACGAGCGCGAATCTGTGGGTTGCATCATGCACTGACGGGCGGTATGATTGCCATGTCACGCGTATTTGGGGTTTTAATGCGGGGCGGGACGATTCGTGCGAGCCGTCCTCCGGCAGCTCGGTCCGCAACCGCGTTAGATGGCTGCGGCTTGGCATCAAGGAGTAGCAGTGTCATGGATAGTCTGAAGTCCGACCAACGCGGGAGGGTGCAGATGAAAGTTGGAAACGGGATACGACCGGCTACCGGCAGAGCGACGCTTTCGGCCCTGCTTGTCTCCGCAGTACTCGCACTAGTTGTGATCGGCAGCTGCTCGAGTGACAAGGGGCCCACCGAATCCGATGGCGACCACCCGGACGTAGCCCCCGCCTCCGTCTTTGTGCGTGCGGGTTCCTTCACCATGGGGGATGGAGGTTCGTACTGCGGTCAGAACGAACGTGAGGTGACACTGACGCATGACTTTCTCCTGTTCCAGCACGAGGTCACTAACGGGGAGTATGTGGAGGCCCTTCAGTGGGCCTATGACAACGGGTATGTCACCGCCACTGAGACTTCGGTGCTGGATGGCCTGGACGGAAGCACCGAGGAACTCGTGGCTCTCTCCGACTGGTCATGCGAGATCGAGTTCTCCGACAGCACCTTCTCGGTCCGTGACGTGGGAGCCGGGATCAACCCGAACCATCCTGTCAAGCAGGTGAGCTGGTATGGTGCCGCCCGGTACTGCGACTGGCTGAGCCTGCAGGAGGACCGCCCGCGCGCCTACGAGCATGGCGGTGACTGGTCGTGTAACAGTGGGGACCCATACGGGGCCGGCGGATATCGTCTGCCCACCGACGCCGAGTGGGAGTATGCCGCCCAATACGATGACGAACGCATCTATCCGTGGGGGGATGAGGTTCCCAATGACACCCTGGCCAACTACGGCAGCGCCACGGCCTGGACCACTCCGGTGGGCACGTATCCGGACGCACCGGCGGAGTTGGGGCTGTCGGATATGGCCGGTAACATCATGGAGTGGTGCAACGACTGGCATGTGTGCGAGGTGGGAGCCGAGCCAGTCACCAACCCTGTGGGGCCGACAGAGGGGACCATGCGCATGCTTCGGGGGGGGGCCTGGAATGGGTCAGGCAACTACCTGACCTGCGCCATCCGGCGCCCCCAAAATCCGGACGTATGTAACCGCGACATCGGGTTCAGAGGTGCAAGGACGGCCACGCACTCGCATACCCTGCGGGAGTAGAGGGCATGTCCGGCAGGTGGTCTGCCGTGGTTTGGAGTTGACACCCGAAGGGTCTTCAGGGTATTCTTGGGACACATGAACGCTTAGATTGACTCACCTGAAAGGAGGCGTGGTTTATGACAGCGAGAATAGTATGTGCTACTGTGGGATCGCGCCCCTTTGGTGTCGGGTTCTGCACTTAAGTCTGAGCGCCGGATTCCTGATTCCTCATCCCGGGGCGCGTCCCTAATTTCCTTCTCTTGATCTGATGGATCGGCGCGGATCCATGGTCTGCGGGAGTACTCGCAGATCTGTGCTCGAGCCGGACACGATCCGCCGTCAATGCAGGAAAGCATATCGATGAGACCTACAAGAACAGGACCGGCCGAGACGCTCAAGATCGCCGGGTTGCCTCGGCCCCGCGCATACGATCCCGAGTGGGTGCTCGCCGACCGGATGGGGCCGAACGCCCTGCGGCTTGCCGAATGGCTCTGTGAGTCCGTCCGGTTGGAACCGGGCATGCAGGTGTTTGACAGGGCGTGCCGCCACATTGGATTCGTAAGCATGGCGGCCCGGAAGCCTGAGTAACCTGGTGCTCTGTGGGCACATGAAAGGGGGGGGCTTCATGCTGGTGATTGACGGCATAGGCTGCAACGTGAGATTCCAGGGGAGTGATTGCCGAACATAGAGCAACTCCTCCCTGGACAAGATATCGATGCATCACAGGAGGGAATAACACGATGGACCTGACTGATCTGGGTTGGGATGATTTCTTTGAACAAGGGTTCAGTGAGTACAAAGCGCGGGGGCTCGGCCCGGCGCGGGTGGTGCGCGAGCACAAGGGGCGCTACGCCATCATGGGCCTCGGCCGGGAGCTCTCCGCCAAGGCGTCCGGAAAGATGATCCACGCCGCAGGTTCCAGAGCCGACTTTCCGGCTGTGGGCGACTGGGTCTGTTTCGACGGCGCCCCCAGCGGAGGTGAGGTGATCATTCACGCCATCCTTCCCAGGAGGAGCAAGTTCTCGAGGAAGGTCACGATGACGAAGACCGAGGAGCAGGTGGTGGCCGCCAACGTGGATACGGTCTTTCTGGTAAGCGCGCTCGGCGGGGATCTCAACCCGAGGCGGATCGAGCGGTATGTCACCTTGGCCTGGGAAAGCGGGGCCAGCCCCGTGATCCTTCTTAACAAAGCCGATCTCTGCGGGGACATAGCGGCCGGGATCTCCGATGTCGAATCCGTTGCGCAGGGTATCCCGGTGCTGGTTGTGAGCGCCCTTATGGGTGAGGGGCTGGATGGGGTGCGGTCCCATATGGCCAGGGGTAAGACCGCAGCCTTCCTGGGCTCTTCAGGTGTGGGCAAGTCTTCTGTCATCAACCGCCTGGCTGGAGAGGATCTTCTCGACGTAGGGGAGGTGCGGCCGGGTGATGGGAAGGGCAGGCACATAACCACGACAAGAGAGTTGGTGATCCTGCCGTCGGGAGGCATGATAATCGATACGCCCGGCATGCGAGAGATTCAGCTGTGGGGAGACGAGAAGAGTCTCGGGAGCAGTTTCGAGGATGTCGAAGACCTCGCCCGGCTTTGCCGTTTCAGGGACTGTGGTCACGGGAGCGAACCCGGATGCGCCGTCAAGCAGGCGATCGAGGAGGGGAGCCTCGACCCGGCGCGGCTCAAGAGCTATATGAAGCTCCAGCGCGAGCTGGAGTCGCTGGCGGTCCGCAAAGACCAAAGGGCCCGGCTCCACGAGAAGTCCAAGTGGAAGAAGATCGCCAAGTGGTCCAGACAGCGGAGCAGGCATGATCCCAAGAGGTTCGGGTAGGACGTGACCGGGGATGAGGTGAGCGGCTCGATTCTTCCGGCGAACCGACCCGTGCGCGGTAGCGTCTAAATACATGGCTCCCTGCATGGGACGTGGACCTACTCGTGTTGGAGCAGATTGACGGACAGAAGCGATTGAAGCCCCTGGGTTCAACACCGATGGGCCGTCCCGATGGGGTGGGGAGCCTTTTGTCATTACCCCAGGCTGGTGAAAGACGGCCGTCCGCTGCGTTACGCTCGCGGCTCGTCGTTGCGGCGTACGCCGATGTATGCCTCACGCCTCACCACTTCGCAAGCCTTGCGTCCGGGTGTCTTTGACCAGCCTGGATGGGTATGGTGTGAAAGACGGCCGTCCGCTGCGTTACGCTCGCCGCTGGATGCCGGAACCGCCCCCGAGTCTCGTCGCGCCCGGAGCCGCGACCAACGTCGGCCGCGGAGAGCCGACGCCACAGAAAACACGTCGTGTTGCTTGACGGTGTCGGGGTGTGGGTGTATAGTGGTCAAACACCCGGGATGTTATTTGAGAGGTTGCCGCCTTTGAAAGAAGTGATCGAGCGCATATTGAAGTCGGAGCAGGACGCGAAGCAGTTGGAGAGAGATGCCCGGGATGAGGCCAAGCGCATTGTGGAGGACGGAAGGAAAGAGGCTGCTGCCATAGTCAGCCGGGCCCGGGAAGATGCGCGGAAAGAGGCTCAGCTGGAGTTGGATGGTGCGCAAGCGACAGCCGGGGCGGAGCGCACGCGAATCCTCGATGAGGCTAAGGCCGCTGCCGAGGCGATAGTCGGGAATGCAACCGTCGGGGATTGTGCGGTGATCGATCGGGCTGTTCTCAAGATCAGTGGTCTGGAGCAATGAGGTCTCTCGCCAGATACGCGGCCACGAATGCCATGACCCGCACGATGCTGTCGGAGCTGGTTGACGGCAGGGAATTCGACAGTATCATCCGGAGCGGGTCCCTCGACGGTGCATGGCTGGCTCTTCGAAAAACCGCATACGGGCAGTGGGTCCCGAATGAGCCCCCGAGCGATATCCTCGGGATAGAGAAGGTTTTCCGTGAAGTCACGGCTCTGCGTTTCAAGCGATCCATACATTCGCTGCATGGTGCGCCCAGCGACATTGGTCTGCTGTTGCTCTCGCGCTGGGACACGGACAACCTCGAGTTTGCCCTTCGCTTGTGGCACGGCAAGGACAGGGACCTCCAGAAATTCCTCACCTATCCCTCTTTCGTCAACGAAATCCCTGTGTACGATATTGTCGAGGCGGAGACCCTGGAGGAGATAGGTCTACTTCTCCGCGGAACTCCCTACATTGAGGCGATCACTGCGGGCCTGCGGGCCTATCGCGAGAGCAAGTCCATATTCTACGTGGAGATCGCGCTGGAAAGGGATTACTACCGCAGGCTGCTAGACGCGGCCGCCAGGCTCGGTGGTGGAGATGCAAGGCTGGCCGAGAGAATCGTCGGCGCGGAAATCGACCTGGTCAACCTAGCCTGGCTCTCGAGGCTTATCGACTACTACAAGATGGACCCGGGTGTGCTGCATGAACATGTGATTCCGGGGCCGTCGTCGATTTCCAGAAGGCTTGCCGAACCGGGGCTGAGCCTGGAGAAGCTCAAAGAACTAAGTTCCGAGGTTCTCGCCGGCAGGACCGGGAAGGATGTTGAAGCCCGGGTGGGACCGGGCTCGGTGGCCCTGTTCGAGACGCTGGTAGGGGAGACGGTGGTGGAAATCGCCCGGAGCACGCTCTCGGGTTACCCATTCAGCATTGGGTGTGTGTTTGCCTTCTATATTCTTAAGAGAGCCGAACTCAGGAATCTCAACACCGCCTTCACGGGCAAATGGCTGGGCACGGACGAATCGGAGATTTCAAACAGACTCTATGGGTTGAGGTAGTCAAGTTGCTGGTTGCCGAGAGGATGAACCGTATAAGCGTCGTGATCCTCAAAGAGGACATGGAGCCTGTGGTTGAGGAGATCGCCCGAAGCGGAGTGCTCCATCTGGCCAAGATCGAAGAGATCGACGAATGGGCCGAGAACCTCCGGAATGTGGGTGTGAGTACGCTCTCCAATGAGTATGGCCGCAGACGGCGAAGAATAAACGAGCTTATCGAGGAAGTGGCTCCCGACCGAGAGGGGGGGCTTCCCGGGCCCGGAGGGGAAGTGGGCCTGGTAGACCTTGCGCGGGTCGACCGGGACATCGAGGGGATCGAGAAACGCCTGCAGCCTCTGATCGCCTCCCGGCGGAAGATAACAGAGAAGATGGCGGAACTCCGGAGTCTGGACCATCAGATGGAAGCCCTGGTTCCGGCCGGCCTGCCTGTTTCGGGGCTTATGCACTCCAAGTTGCTCACGACCAGCGTAGGCACTGTCGCCGAGTCTGAAGTGGAACGCCTGAGAGGTTTGCTGGCCGCCACGCCCTCGGTGATCTTGCCTTACCGGAAAGCAGGCAAGAGCGTTCAGATAATCTGCGTGGTGTTGCGCAGGGACAAGCCGAAGCTCGATGATGCCTTGAAGCAAGTAGGTTTCGCCGAGATCCATATGCCGGAAGATCTCGGCCAGGTATCGTCCGAGGCCCGTGCCAGCATAGTGGCCGATCTGGGACGACTCGAGCAGGAACTGGCGAATGTCAAGGCCGACCTGCGTGGGACCGGTAAGGCAGTGCTGCCGGATCTGTCGGTACTCCTCTACAAAGTGGAATCGGCGATACTGTTGCTTCATATAAAGGAATACTGGAAGCTCACCGAAAGCACCTGTCTCTTTTCGGGCTGGGTGCCCAAGGACGAAACCGACAAGCTGGTATCGGCCTTGGAGCGCCGGACCGACGGAAAGGCGATAATCGAGGTCACCGCCGCCGAGGAGCTTACGACGGGGCATGATGGCGATGTGGAGATCCCGGTCCTCTTCAAGCAGCCCCCGTTCCTGAAGCCTTTCGAGATGCTGGTATCAGGTTATGGAACGCCGTCATACCGCGCCATAGACCCGACCCTCTTTGTAGGTATCACTTTTCTTATGATGTTCGGGATGATGTTCGGTGACGTTGGCCACGGCCTGGTGCTTTTCGTTGCGGGGCTCACCATTGCCGCTAAGAGCCCGAGACTCTGCGAGGCGGGCAAGCTCGGGGCCTACTGTGGGGCGGCGTCGATGGTTTTCGGCTTGCTCTACGGCAGCGTCTTCGGTCTCGAGGATCTGATCCCGGCCCTCTGGGTCAAGCCGCTCGATAACATCACGGACCTTTTCAAAGTGGCCATCGGGTTCGGCATCATTGTTGTGAGCCTTGGCATAGTCCTCAATATAATAAACTCGGTGAGAACTCATGCTTTCTGGGAGAACTTCTTCGACAAGTCGGGGCCCCTGGTCGGTGTGGTCTACTGGGCCGGGATCGGCATCGTCATCAAGTATCTTATGACCGACGGCGGCCTTCCCCACCCGGCAGTCTTCTATGGGCTGTTTATCGCCCCTCTGGCGGTCTTCGCCATCAGAGCACCTCTGCTCAAGATCATGGGCAAACGCAGACGCGTCTTCTCCGAGGGCGTGGCAACTTATGTCATGGAATCGGCTGTCGAGATAATGGAGATCCTGATGGGTTACCTGGCCAATACGGTGTCCTTTATCCGTGTGGCTGCATTCGGTCTGGCCCACGCGGGGCTCTTCATCGCGGTTTTCAGTTTGGCCGATGTGGTGCGGGCCAAGCCAGGAGGTTTGGTGCTATCCGGGGTCGTGCTTGTTCTGGGTAACGTCTTGATCATAGCCCTGGAGGGTCTCGTTGTGACCATCCAGGCTCTCAGGCTGGAGTACTACGAGTTCTTCGGCAAGTTCTTCAAGGGTCTGGGCTCGAAATACGAGCCGGCGGGATTCATGGGGGCCGGCCCCCGTCCCTGCAAGGCGAAAGGTGGTGAATGAGTTGGATCGCAAGCGAAATGTGAAGAGGGTTGTAGCGATTTCGTTTATTACTGCCATGCTTGTTGTGCTTTCGATTTTCGCCGTGTCCATAGCAAGAGCACAGGTGGGGCAGCCGCCAGCAGCCGCAAGCGATGCTTCCAAGTACATGGGATGGGCCTTTCTGGCCGCGAGTATAGCAACCGGCTTCGGTTGTCTTGGGGCGGGGATCGCGGTGGCCTATGTGGGTGCTGCGGCGGTGGGTGCGGTCGGTGAGAAACCGGAAGTTGCGGGTAGAACCCTGATATTCGTGGGTCTTGCCGAAGGGATTGCCATCTACGGTTTGATCATTGCAATCATGATACTTGGTAAGGTATAGCATGAAGTTCTATGTTATAGGTGACCGGCAGACCGTCTTGGGATTTCGATTGGTGGGAATCGAAGGAACCGACGCGGCGGATCGCGACGAAGCTCTTGCCGCGCTCAAGGCCGCTGTTGAGGAGAAGGATGTCGGTATCGTACTGATCACCGAGACCATTGCCGGGCAGGTGAGGGATGAGGTAGAGGCCAGGTTGTATGGCATGGGTTTCCCGCTTGTATTGGAGATACCCGACTCCAAAGGCCCATCGTCCGATAGACCTGCAATAGAGGACATTGTGCGCAAGGCCATAGGGATCAGCATATGAGCGCAGAACCAAGCCGGGGCAGCGAAGACGAGATCATCGGCAAAATCATGAGTGACGGTGAGGCCCAAGCCGCACGGGTTCGCGACAACGCCCGACGAAGCGTGGATGGGGAGAAGCGCAAGGCCGAAGCCGAGGCCGGCAGAGTCCGCAAAGAGATACTGGACCAGGTGAAGCGTAAGGTGGCTACCTTGAAGTCCAAAGAAGTCGCGGGCGGGCACATCGAGGCTAAGAGGATTCTCCTCAAGGCGCGAGAGGAGGCTATATCCAGGGTCTTCGACAAGATCGTGCAGGAGCTGGGAAAGCTCCACCAAGACGGCCCACGATACAGACAGGCTCTGGTCAACCTCGCGGCGGAAGCCGTTCGGGCGATCGGTGAAGCGGAGGTAACGTTGGCGCTTGGTAGAGAGGACGAAGCGCTGGCCGGGAAGGATCTTGTTTCGGACATAGCCGGCAGGCTCGAATCGGAGGGAATCGCGGGTGTGAAGATCGACGTCGTCGTGGACCCGGGTGTCGGGAGCGGGGGTTGTGTTGCCAGATCCAAGGATGCGCGCGTCATCTTCGACAACACCTTCAAGCGGCGGCTGGAGAGGATGAGGCCTTCCCTGAGATCCACAATCGTAAGTGAGGTTCTTAAGAGCGATGGTTGAGAGAGTCCTGGGAAAGATAGGCCGAATAGTGGGACCGGTGGTCGAGGCATGCGAAGTCGTGGGTGTCGAAATGCTGGAGCTGGTCTTTGTGGGGGAGGAGCGATTGGTGGGGGAGGTTGTGAGGATCAAGGGCGACGGGGCCTGGATACAGGTTTACGAGGACACGACGGGCCTGAGGCCCGGAGCCCCGGTATTCGGCCGTGGCGAGCCCCTGTCCATAGAGTTGGGTCCCGGGCTCATCGGAAGCATCTATGACGGTGTGCAGCGGCCTCTGGACGTGCTCCGCGCGCAGACCGGGGACTTCATTTCCAAGGGCGTTCATGCCGGGGCGCTCGACCGGGACAGGAAATGGGAATTCCGGCCCCTTGCCGAGGCCGGACAGGAATTGTCGGCCGGCGCCGTCATCGGCACGGTCACAGAGACCCAAGTCATAGAACACAGCGTCCTCGTTCCGCCCGGCAAACGGGGAAGACTCTTACAAATCGTGGGCCCCGGCCAATACAGCGTGGAGGATGTGATAGGCAGGATCGCCTGTGACGGCGAGGAATCCGATCTCAGGCTCCATCACAGGTGGCCGGTAAGGCGTGCAAGGCCCATCGCACAAAGAAAGCCTCACAAGATGCCCTTGATAACCGGCCAGCGGGTTCTGGACACGCTCTTCCCGATTGCCAAGGGCGGTGTGGTGGTTGTCCCCGGGGGTTTCGGCACCGGCAAGACCATGATCCAGCACGCCCTGGCCAAGTGGTGCGACGCGGACATCGTGGTCTACATAGGCTGTGGCGAGCGCGGCAACGAGATGACCGAGGTCCTTCTCGACTTTCCCCGGCTGACCGACCCGCGCACGGGCCGGTACCTCATGGAACGGACCATACTGATCGCCAACACATCCAATATGCCGGTTGCCGCCCGTGAGGCGAGCATTTATACGGGTATTACCATGGCGGAATACTACCGCGATATGGGTTATCACGTCGCCGTGATGGCGGATTCCACCTCCCGGTGGGCGGAGGCCCTTAGGGAGCTCTCGGGACGGATGGAGGAGATGCCTGCCGATGAGGGCTTCCCTGCCTATCTTCCGACGAGGCTGGCGGAGTTCTACGAACGGGCGGGCATGGTCGAGACCCTCTCGGGGAAGGAGGGTTCCATCAGCACCATCGGAGCGGTGTCACCTCCGGGCGGGGATTTCTCCGAGCCGGTCACCCAGCATACCAAGAGGTTCGTGCGGGCGTTCTGGGCTCTGGACAAGCAGCTCGCCAATGCCAGGCACTATCCGGCCGTGAGCTGGCTGGAAAGCTATAGCGAATACACCGACGACGTGGCCGAGTGGTGGGCAGGCAAGACCAACGGCGTGTGGGAGGAGCTCCGGTC
>CAZRAU010000094.1:0-12808 GCA_964598025.1 uncultured bacterium | reverse complement strand
ACACGAATCGACAGGGCAATGCTCGACAACCTGCATGATCCGCTCCTGCACATCATAAGGAACGCTGTCGACCATGGAATCGAGTCCCCCGCTGAAAGGCAGTCGCGGGGCAAGCCGGAGAAGGGCATGATTGTGCTTCGTGCCAGGCAGGAGGCCAGCCACACCTGTATGGAGGTTGAGGATGACGGACGCGGTGTCGATGCGGCGAAAGTGAGGCAGAAAGCCATAGAGAAAGGGATACCGCAAGCGGCAAGTGCGCCGCCACTCAGCCTGATTTTCGAACCCGGAATGAGTACACGGACCGGCGTTACCGACCTGTCTGGGCGAGGTGTGGGGCTTGATGCCGCCAAGACAAAGATAGACGCGATGAAGGGCATGATCACGGTAGACAGCGTTATGGGGCAG
This sequence comes from uncultured bacterium, assembly GCA_964598025.1. GTDB lineage: Bacteria > Arandabacterota > Arandabacteria > Arandabacterales > Arandabacteraceae > JALGWN01. Next base: position 12,403 of record CAZRAU010000094.1, on the reverse strand, counting down.
GGTGTCCGTTTCTCAGTGTATGTACCCCTGACCCTGGCGATATCCAGAGGCGTCCTGGTCGAGGAGAGCGAGGTCCCGGCCATAGTGCCCCTGAGGAGTGTGGTTGAGATCCTCGCCCTCGGAGTGGACTCGCTGAGAGAGATCACACAGAGCGGGACACTGTCGCACAGAGGTTCACAGGTGAAGGCGCTGGCTCTATCCGACCTGCTCGATGTACATGACCGAAGAGAGGCAAGATCCGCCGTGGTGCTTGGTATCGGTGAGAAGCGGCGGGCTCTGGTGGCGCAAAAAGTGGCCGGGGAGACCGATATTGTGAGCCGGCCGCTTCCTCAGGCTATGGTCGCGCCGAGCTTCATTGCGGGGGCGGCCGAACTTCACGACGGACGCCCCGCCATCATAATTCAGCCGGAGGATCTTCTGCGTGAGCGCCCCGTGGGTGAAGCCGGTTCGGCGGACGTTGGCTATCGGTTGCCCGATTGCCCACCGGGCACGCCCTGGATGGAAGGGAGGTCCGCGCGTCTGCTCATCTTCAGCAATGGGAGCACTACCTACGGCATAGGGCTGGAGCTTCTCAGGGAAGTTATCACGCTCAGATCGCTGACCGCGGTTCCCGCCTTAGGGGATACCTGGCAAGGGATCTTCTTCCACCGCGGGATGTGTCATGGGCTCCTGAGGCTGTCCGGCTGCCGGTCTTCGGAGTGTGATAACCGGAGCGCCGCCATCCTGAATTCCCCCGAGCGTTGCGGCGTCGGGATGAGTCACATGTATGGTATCGTAACGATCCCCGTCCCGGACATTGTCTCAATCCCTGATGATGGTGGTTCCGGCCTGCTGCGCCCATGCGGCACGCTAAGATGGCAGGACCAAGACGTGACCATCCTTGCCGTTGGAACAAGGCAGGCCGCAGAGCGACATGACCTCCTGAGCACAGGCGACCGGAAGCGCTAATGCCGGCTGGAAAACCTGACGATAGATAGAAAGAACCTTGTTGTTTCAATAAGAGGAGAAGCGATTGACCAAACGGAGAAGAAGTACCTTTTCTGGGCTCCTCACATCTTTGATAAGTGGGAGCCTGGTATGCTCGCTGCTGGGTGTTTTCGGGTTTCTATTGCCCTTCTCTTTGGCAGGGGCGGCGGCGCTGGCCGGCCTCACTCTGATTTTGGTCATCAAAGACCAGAGAGCTTGCGACATGCCTTCGCAGGATCGTGACGGCCCTGGGAACTTGAATGTGATTGAGGCGCCCTATGAGATCGCCATCAAGATCTCATACGCCGGGAGGGTCTCACGGGCCACAGGTCTCGCACTCCTTGCCAGAATGGCGAGCTTCCTCACAAGCTGTGACCGTCTCAGTGTCTGGATCAAGCGGATCGCCCAGGTACCGGCCGACGCGGCCTTGAGTTGCTCCGGCGCCGATTCACTGCCCCATCAGGCGACAACCGGCCGGGTACCTGCCACGATGGCCGGACCCATCGGCCCGGTGCTGCAAGAGGTTATCTCCACTGTCGGAGAGATGGCCGGTGTTCTGCGAGATGTCGATCACAACGCCAAGGATCTTATAACCTCGACAGAAGAGACTGCCTACTCGATGACACGGCTGGACTCGTTCCTTCAGGACATGGCTAAAAGCGGGAGGGATCTGGAAGCCTCGACCGATACGGCTAACCGCGTTGCTCTTGAAGGGACCAAAGTGGTGGAAGAGATGGGCAGGGAGAACGAGGCCATCATTACGACAGTGAAGGAGGCCGCCTCAGCCGTCGAGGATCTTGGACGATGGTCCCAGGAGGTCGGCAAGATCGTCGAGGTGATTCGTGACATAGCGAACGAAACCAATCTCCTCGCACTTAACGCCTCCATTATCGCCGCCCAGTCGGGTGAGCACGGCAAGGCCTTCGGAGTGGTGGCCGAAGAGATACGCGGTCTGGCCGAGAGAACCAGCTCCTCCACCAAAGAGATCAGTGATCTGGTCAAAGCCGTGCAGAAGAATGTCGCAAATGTCGTGAATGGTATGAAGAAGAGTCTCCAGAGGGTCGAGCGCGGTGAGTTGCTGACAAGGAATGCCGGGACCGTCTTGGAGAAGGTCTTCGAGTCCTTCGAGTCATCCAGGAATCTGGCGAAGCAGATTGCCAGTTCGACTTTCGAGCACAAGATAGACAGCAGCCAAGTGGTGAGGTCTCTACACAGGGTCACGGATATAGCCCGCCGCCTGCAGTCTCACAACTATGGCGGATGGACGGGGGCCGGCGAGACACTCAGTGTTGTGCGGGCTCTGAATGCCATGTATGACACGGGTAACGGACTTGGGAAAGGGTTTGTGCCGATGGGGTTAAGCGGAGAGAGTCACACCGGCTCCGAACTTGCTTGCCCGGTTGAGGCAAGCGAGGATGGATTACAGGCACTTCTAACTGCATGTGATCGGGAGATAGGTTGCTGTGAGTACTTGCTGGAGAAAACCAGAGATACGCTGGATTCCTGGCTGAGCGCTCTGGACCTGGTCTCCCAGACCGCCAAGACAAGCCTTGAGACAGTCGGCACCGAACGTGGATTCCCGTACCCCGGCCCCTGCTGGGAAATCGCCCAGTGCGATCTCAGGCTGAGAGATCAGTGCCCGGCATACAAGAATGACGATCGCAGTCTCTTCTTCTCGCGGGAGGCGGCCTGTATGCGACAAGAGGTTGAAGGCGAGGCGGAGATTGTCAAAGATGATACTCCATCTCCATCCCGTTTCCGGCATACTGATCAAATCGCGCATAAGGTGGGGTCATGACAGTGAAAGACCGGACCATCCAGAGAGAACGCGTCCCGAGAGAGGAGAAGCAAACCTCTCTTTCGAAGAACAGACTCGGCACCATACTTGTAGAGGCGGGCGTGATCGCCGAGGAGGCCCTGCCCGGCCTTCTTGCAAAGCAGCGCAGTTCTAATAAGAAGCTCGGCCAGGTAGCCATGGAAGAAGGCGTCGCTACTGAAGACCAGATTGTCGAGGCGCTGGCACGCCAACTGAAGATCCCATTCATCGGCTTGGATACCACCGTCGTCGATCCGGCGGCATTGGCAATAGTGTCCGAATCGATGGCCCGCGACCTCAGGATAATGCCCCTGTTCAAGGTTGAGAAGAATCTAACCGTGGCGATGGCGGATCCCACGGATAGCGAAGCGCTGAAAGAGATCAGGTTCGTGACAGGCTGTGAGGTGGAACCTGTTGTATCGAGGCCGCGCGAGATTATGGAGGCCATTGACAACTACTATGGCAAGAAGAGCACGGTCATGGAGACTCTGGAAGGGATAACTACCGACCGACTGGATGCAGTGGATGAGCAAGACGAAGCCGAGGAGATAATCGAATCTGAAAGGCTCAGTCAGGAAGCTCCGGTAGTGAAGCTGGTGAACCTCATGATCGAGAGGGCCATAGCCAAAGGGGCCAGCGACATCCACGCGGAGCCTCAGGACAAGTCACTGATAGTCAGGTATCGTGTAGACGGCGTGCTCCATGAGGAAATCGTGATACCCCGTATGCTCAAAGCCGCTGTGCTTTCGAGGCTCAAGATCCTGGCCAACATAAACATCGCGGAGAGACGGGTGCCCCAGGACGGACGTTTCACCGTCCGTCTGGGAGGCCGCAAGATCGATCTTCGTGTTTCCACATTCCCAACCATACACGGGGAAAAAGTGGTCATGAGGATACTGGAACGGGCCGGTATGAGCATTCCCTTGGAGAGTCTTGGGATGAACGACCAGATTCTGGGGCGGTTCCGCCAGATCCTCACGCTAAGCCACGGAATCATCCTGGTGACCGGTCCGACCGGCAGCGGCAAAACCACGACGCTCTATGGTGCTCTGAATTACATAAACGACAGTGAGAAGAACATTGTGACACTCGAGGATCCGGTGGAGAGTCATATTCAAGGGGTGAACCAGGGGCACACAAACCCCGTTGCCGGTTTCACTTTCGCAAGCGGGCTCCGTTCGATACTCAGGCAGGATCCGGACATCATCATGGTAGGTGAGACGCGTGATGTGGAGACTGCGGAGATTGCCATACAGGCCGCGCTCACCGGGCACCTGGTTTTCACGACGGTTCATACCAATGATGCGGTATCAAGCGTTATAAGGCTTGTAGACATGGGAATCGAGCCGTTCCTGGTGAGTTCTTCCGTCTCGGCCATGATAGCTCAGAGGCTGGTCAGGAAGGTATGCCCTTCCTGTGCGGTCCAGACCCAGCCGCCGGAGATTCTCATACCGGATACCGGAGAGACAAGGACGCTCCGGCAATCTCTCAAGGCCCAGGGGTGCGACCGCTGCGCGGGAAACGGATACAAGGGAAGGATCGGGCTTTACGAGTTGGTCATTATGAACGACGTCATGAGGAAGATTATTGCAAAGGGGGGGGCGGCCCAGGATCTTGTAGAAGAAGCGCGAAAGGGTGGTTTCAGGACCATGTTCGAGGACGGACTCGACAAAGTGGAAGAGGGCCTTACCACGGTGGAAGAGGTGATGAGGGTCACCCGAACCGTTCTTGATGAAGACATAATGATGAGTGTGAACAGCATCCCCGGACAGAAAAAGAGGTTTCAGTACGATGAGCAGGATGCCGAAGGATAAATGAGGACATCTACGTGGGGTTCTGAGAAAGGGTGAGCGGCTCTTGAAGATAACGACGGCGAATAAGGGACGCACGGCGGTTGTTGAGATCTGCGGGACGATTGATGTCTATACCGCCAGCTCGGTCGGGGAGGCGATCCAATCGCTGATAGTGGATGGTGCGTCGAACGTGATCCTTGATCTCACCTCTGTCCCGCGGGTGGACAGCTCCGGCATGGGCACCCTGGTGGGCAATGCGAAGTCCATAGCCTCGCTTGGAGGCGTTCTCTGCCTGATTGGTCTCAACGAAGGTATCAGGAGAATGCTCGAGATAACCAATCTTGCCGACTACTTCAGGATCTATACGGGAGTCGGTGAGGCACTGGACGAGCTGGAGGGTTGCTCGGCAGGTCGGGCGCCTTCCTGGGCAGGAGGCAATTGAGTTGCTTATTCTCACACGGAAACGCAACGAACGGATCATGATCGGCGACAGCATTGAGGTTGTAATTGTCGACATACGGGGCGAGCAGGTGCAACTGGGCATAAACGCCCCCAAAGATGTGCCCGTGCACCGTAGAGAAGTGTATGAAGCAATAGTCAGAGAGAACGGGCGTGTGCTCCCCAAGACCCCCCGTCGGGAGCGATTGAATTCCACCAACAAGCACAGTGACAACGGAGACCCACGCGGTGATGAGCAAGGGTAGAGACATGAGCGGGCGGAGCGCTCTGCCCGAGGACCTACGGAACCGGTGCAAGCAGATCGCCCAGGAGATTCACGAACGTCGTTGTGCAGTCAGAGACGACAAGATCCTGACCGCACGGGTTCGCATCTGCAGCGGCTATTACGACTCGGAGGAGGTGCTGCATGTCATAGCGGACCGCCTGCTCTCCGAGGGACACACCCCACCACCTTCTTCTTAGTTGACTTCCCTGACCACAACCAATAGTATGACCTCTGATGATTCCAATGGACTTCCGGACCGAGTTGAAATGACAAGTGGGCAGAGTGCCGTCTTCAAGATCGCTCTCACAGGACTTGACAAGGATCCCAGAGATCTTCTGGCGCGATCGCTGAGAGGTTTGGGGCATGAGATCTCTGAGAACCTCACCGTCGAGGAAGCCCTGAAGCTGCTGGGCCACACCTCCTATGATCTTCTGATAGTCGACATAGACAAGCTGGATATGGATCTATCCGACCTGCTGAAGACCTGCAAGCGCACCAGAAAGGAGAGTGCCATCGTTCTTGTGGGAAGCGGAATCGAGGTGGAGACGGCTTTCGAAGCGGCCAGATTGGGGGCGTATCAGTGCCTCAGCAAGCCGATAGAACTCGAGCGGATGCTCGATGTGGTCGACAGAGCCCTGGATGGGGCGAGACTCAGGCGCGAGGCCGGATCCGTCCGCCAGATAGTCGTAGGCTATCGCCAGGCGGACCGCTTCGTTGTGGGCAAAAGCGAACTCATGCAGAAGATTGCTGAGGTCATCGAGAAGGTATCGGCGAGCCGGGCCTCGACCGTGCTGATCCAGGGGGAGAGCGGAACCGGGAAGGAACTCGTCGCCAAGGCCATTCACTTCCGGGGCGACACCCTGGACAAACCTTTTATGGAGATAAACTGCTCGTCTCTGCCCGAGAACCTTCTCGAGAGCGAGCTCTTCGGCTATGAGAAAGGCGCCTTCACCGACGCGAAGAAGAGCAAGCAGGGCCTCGTGGAACTAGCGGAAGGCGGGACTCTCTTTCTTGATGAGGTAGGAGAGATGCCGCTCAGTCTCCAGAGCAAGCTCCTGAGACTGATAGAAACCAAGAGATTCCGCAGGATCGGTGGTGTCAAGGACATTGAGGTTTCCACAAGGATAATGGCGGCCACCAACCGTGATCTTCGCAGGGCGAAGGACCAGGGGAAATTCCGTGATGATCTTTACTTCCGACTCATGGTGATACCGATCTACGTCCCCGCCCTGCGGGAGCGCAAGGAGGATATCCCGATCCTGGCAAGCTTCTTCATAGACTACTTCAACCAGGAGCTCAACCGATCGGTTCGGGGATTGTCCAGAGAAGCCCAGGAGGCGACGATGGAGTACGACTGGCCCGGAAATGTGAGGGAGCTCAGAAACGTGATCGAGCGGGCGATCCTGCTCGAGAGCAAAGACCTCATATTGCCGGAGCATCTGCCCGGCGAGCTTCTTAAGGGCAGGGCACCGCACGGCTCGATTTTGGGCTCAAGTTGGGCGGAGGGCATGCCGATCAGCCTTAAGGAGGCTGAGAGAAGGGCCATTGCCGAGGCTCTGAGCTGGGCGGGCGGGAACAAGAGCAAAGCAGCCCGTGCGCTCGGCATTACGAGACAGACGCTTAGGCAGAAACTCAAGGCCTACGGGATGGCTAATAAGTATCCACCCGGCTAATTATCTACCATTCCTCATTTCGCCCTTGTTTTCAATCTCACTCTTGCATGTTTGAGGCTCGCTTTGGCGTTTTGAGACTTGGCCAAGCGCTGATTCGGAGCCCATCTCATGAAGTCGGCTGAGGCCTGCGGTCCCTCAGGTGGCGGCTTCCGGGTGGTGAGAATTTTACCATCTCAGTTCGCGCGGAGAAGAGAATCGACAAGATAACTGATTGAAACATATGAGGTTATGCTTGCCGCTCTCTGTGGACTCACCCCGCGCGGTCCGTAATCTCCTTACTATCAGATCAGTGAGTGCTTAACCGTTTGTGAGTAAAGCAGTTAAGTGACCATTGTCCAATATCATCACTTGCCGCATACAGGCACAGAGGTTGCACATGATATCCATCCGGTCTGCTCAATTGAGGGTCACTGGATGACAGCAAGGATGGTGAAAAGATGAACAGGACATGCGTTGGTCTTTCTCCTGACAAGGTCGTTGAACTGTGGGCGGCTTTTCAGGAGACCGAATCAGCAACCGTAAGGGACAAGCTGATCGAGAACTATCTATACCTGGTGAGGTATGTCGCCGGCAAGATGGCGATGTCGGTGCCTCCATCGGTGGAGATAGACGACCTGGTGAGCGCGGGAGTGGTTGGGTTGATGGACGCGGTCGGAAAGTATGACCCGGGCAGGGATACCAAGTTCGAGACATACGCTGTGGCTCGCATAAGAGGCGCGATAGTGGACGATCTGAGATCTCTTGACTGGGTACCGCGGTCGGTCAGGCGGAAGGCGAGGATGGTGGAGGAGGCATACTCGCGCTTGGAAAACGAGCTTGGCAGGGCGGCTGATGATGAGGAGATATCAAAGAAGCTCAACATGTCGGTCGGCGAGTTCAAGTCCATAGTCGATGAGATTGTCTCGGCCGGTTTGCTGTCACTGGATGATTTTGTGGGCAGCCAGGACGGAGAAAGGACGACCAGGATAATCGATCTGGTGTGCTCCAAGGAAGGAGGAGCACCGTCAACCTCTTTGGAAATCGATGAGATGAGGGAGATTCTGGCCGAGGCGATCATGAACCTCCCAGAGAAGGAGAGAACTGTAGTAGCTCTCTACTACTATGAAGATATGACCCTCAAAGAGATTGGGAGGACCCTCGGTGTCTCCGAGTCGCGGGTCTCCCAGATTCACACCAAGGCCATGCTTAGGCTGCGGGGAAGACTACGATCACTGCAGGATTCACTGCTCTCGGCCCTTTCCGAAAGGGGTTCGGCCGATCCGGATGCTCCCGCCTCGGTAGCTGGCGACATGATTGCGTGTGAGCTGGTTTCAACCCACTAAGACTCCAAGGAGAGCACTGTGATACCAGACAAGAGAACGGCCGAAACCGGGTCCACTGCTGTGCTGGAGAAGGGAATGCCCTCCACCAAGGAATCCGCGGAGCAAAATCCCATCCTTATCATCGATGACGAGGAATCCGTAGTCAGCGCTCTTGCCGAGTTTTTTTCCATGCGTGGCTACGAAATAGAGACTGCGGGTACAGCCCGGCAGGCCCTCGGGCTGATACATGAGAAGAACTTCGGTATTGTCATATGTGACTTGCGCCTTCCCGGCATGAACGGCGTGGAGCTGCTGGACCATGTTGCGGAGGCCAATCCGGAAACTGTCTTCATTATCATGACAGGCTACGCTAGTGTGCAGTCGGCCGTCGAGGCCATGAAGAAAGGGGCTTATGACTATGTTGTGAAGCCCTTCTCGATGTATGAGATGGAGAAGACAGTCCGCTTGGGTCTGGAGAAACAGAAGCTGGCGCGGGAGAACCTGGAGCTTTCCCATCTGATGAGAAAGCTCATTGAAATCGATCAGATCAAATCGAACATAATTAGCACGGTATCGCATGAGTTCCGCACGCCCTTGATGTCGCTGAAAGGCTATCTCAATATGTTTACCAGCCTTCTGGACAAGGGTGAGCATCTCGGTCAGAACGAGAGCAAATGGTTGATGGGGATGAAGGATAATCTTGGAAGGTTGGAGATGCTCATACTGAACCTTCTCCTTATGACAGAGGCCAATGCCGGCGACTTGCTGATAGCTGACGAGAACGTGGATATCTCCGAGGTGATCAGGGAGTCCATGGCCAGGGTCGGACCCCTGACCAAGGCCAAGGACATACGAATGGCGTTTGTGGAGGAGAAGCAGACCCGGATCAAGGGGGATGCGGAGAAACTGAGCGTGGCCGTTACCAATCTGATAGAAAACGCGGTCAAGTTCAATCTCGAAGCAGGAACGATAGAGATCGGGGTCTCGCAGACCATGGACCCTGACGGCTTAAGGATATCCATCCTCGACACCGGCATAGGGATCCCTGACGACAAGATCAACAGCATTTTCAATTCGTTCACCCAAGCCGATATGTCGCACACCCGGAGATTTACAGGCGTTGGTCTCGGGCTTTCCGTGGCCAAGGCCATCGTCGAAGCGCATGGTGGAAGTATCGATGTCACCAGCAAGCCCGGCAAGGGCAGCACGTTTTTTGTCTGGCTGCCGCGAGGAAACGGGGGAAATCATGGGTCGAACTAGGCAGAGACTCGCCGAAGATAAGGCAATAGTGCGGATTGCGATCGTCGATGACGACGATGATATCGTCGATGTTCTGGGCGAGGTGCTTCGCAGATCGGGATATACGCCGGACCTCTACACCAATCCTCGGGATGCGGCACTGGCTTCGACTTCTCAGGAATATGACGTCATAATATCAGATCTTGCTATGCCCGGTATTAGCGGCATCGACCTTCTCACGCAGGTCAAGGATACGTTTCCCCTGACACAATTCATCATGATCACAGGGTACGCAAGCGTGAAATCCGCAGCGGAGGCCATGCACAAAGGTGCCAATTCATATCTTACGAAACCTCTGACCTCAACCCAGATTCTTGCCCATCTTGAAAACGCCGTCGAGAAACGAGTGCTGGCTCTCGAGAACGAACGCCTGGTGTTCGAGCTCACTACCGCCAACGAGCAGCTGGAAAACAAAGTGCAGGAACTGGGGCACACCAACCAGCTTCTCAAGCAAACCCAACAGGAGCTGGTGAGAGTGGAAAGAGTCGCCGCCATCGGCGAGGTGGTTGTCAGCATAAACCATTGCATAAACAACAGCATCTCGGGAATAGAGGCCGCGGTCCGGTTCGTGAGGGGTGCGGCCGGCACTACCGGTGAAACTGCCGGCGCCCTGGACAAGATAGACGTCGAGTGCAAGGAGATCGAGGCTGTCATGGGCAGGTTGAAGGCGCTCAAGGAGGCTTCATCCTCCGACTATGTCGATGGCATAAAGATGATCGATCTCAAGGAAGAGGAAGTAGATGCAACCGTATAGTCTCACTGATAAGATCGGCCGGCAAACCCTCGACCTCCACCGGAGACGCCTCGTCTGCAAGTTGCTGCGCAAGCAGGGGCTGCTGTCCGATAACATCAATCTTGTGTTGCGCTTCGCGGACCACCTTCTCGAAAGCTACTCGTACCGCTCATTGACCCGGGAGTGACCCGCCGGGAATCCCGATCACGCGTCGCGTCGGGCTCGTTTCGGCCCGCCTCCATCAACGCAACCAGGCGGAATCACATCATAGGGTATGCCTCCGCCAGCCGGTAGATTACTGCTCGACAGGGCTCCCCTGCGTTACACTCAAGACGGTTGACTTCCGTACCGTATCTGTGGTACACTCGTAGTGCTCGGGGCATAGGGGACGCCTATTGAGCGATGCCGAAAAGGCGGGTATACCCGCAAAGCCTTGGTATCTGGGTAGATAACCGGGCTGCCGAAGATCGCTCCGATCTTTGGCGGCCCGTTTTTTTAGGAGGGCAATGGCGCTGTGAGACGAGTAGTGCTGATAGTTGCCTGCATTGTGCTGGGTTTCTTGGCTTTAGGGGGGCCCTGCGGTGCGGATGTTGCCTTGGTCGGAGGAGTCAAGGTGGTTTCCGGCGCCGATGTGGACGCTTACCTCGAAACCAGAGGTGGGGTCACCCACATCTCCTTCCCCGGCACCCTCCAGTGGCCGCTGGACGGATCGCCGGCTGATTACCATGCCATGCCGCCGGCCCGGGTGGAAGAGGCGATTCGGGCGATCGAGTATCCCATCCGGGATCTGGAAATCCAGGTAGTGATCCTGCCCGTACCCAGGCTCCATGTTCCTGAGTCGTCCGCCGAGGGCCGCGTGATATTTCTCTCCCCTGGGCGAGGTGAGTATCCGAACGAGCACATCCACTACATCGTGGCCCATGAGATAGGCCACGTGGTGCAGCATCTGCTTATGCCTGAGTCCTGCAGGGACCTCTGGGATCGTTTTGCGGCCCTGAGGGGTCTGGACCTGGGGGATACAGATGCTTCTGCCGATCATGCTTACAGGCCGGCTGAGATATTTGCGGAGGACTTCCGGGTGCTCTTCGGCGGTGATATGGCACGCTGCGGAGGGAGCATCGAGAACCACAATCTCGAAGAGCCTGAAGGCATCCAGGGGCTCAGGGATTTCATGCTGGCGCTGCTCGGCGAGTGGGAAGCCTGCGTCAGGATCAGCGCCTACCCGAATCCATTCAGCTCCGATGTCGTGTTTGAGGCCTTCACTTTGGGTGAGCAGAGTGGGCCCGTCGAAGTCACCGTTTTCGATGCGCTGGGCCGGAAGGTCCGGGCTCTGGGCCGGCCGCAGGATGGCTCCGTCTACATAGTCTGGGACGGCAGGGAGGAAGGTGGTCGGATGGTGGCCCCGGGGGTCTATTTCGCCCACATCTCCGCCGGAGAGGATCTCCGTATCCGGAAGTTGATCAAGCGATAGTAATCACACGAAGCCTCTTGCACAGTGCATGCTGAGATTGCATCCTGCACACAGCCGGCCCCCCGCCGGGCCAAAGCGTTGCCCGGCCAGAAAAAGCACGTCCTAATCCCATACATTACAAAGGGTTAGACGTTCCCACCTGCGGCCTCTGTGGTATGCTTCTTGCAGAACTACTTGGTCCTGACACTAGGATAGTGACAACGTATGGCATCAGAATCCGGGGAGGTGAGTTTCAGTATGAGGAATTTGGAGCATTTGTTCTTGGTTCTTGCGGCACTTGTCGTGTTTGTCGGCGGCTGTGGTAACGAATCGGGCGACGGTCTACCGACGGTGGATACCGTCCCGCCCATCCCGCCGGTGGGCGTCCAGGTCGAGGCTGAGAGCGACTTAGTCGCTGTCAGGTGGGCTGATAACGCTGAGGTCGATCTGGCGGGCTACAGGCTCTACAAGTCATCGCACGAAGACGGACCCTTCAGTGTCGTATCCTCGAACCTTGTTTTTTGCCCTTGGTTCTACGATAGGGTTCTTCCAATGGAGATGACCTTCTTCAGCGTGACTGCCGTGGACCAGAGTGGCAATGAGAGTGCGTTTTCTCAGATCGTCGGCATCTACTATAACACCGACCGA
>CAZRAU010000093.1:0-12991 GCA_964598025.1 uncultured bacterium | reverse complement strand
GATACTTTATGCCGTTCACGCGATATTGATCGTTTCAGGCGTACCGATATTTTTTACTACGGAAAATTTATGTATATTTAGTATATGCCTTCCGATGCTTGGATACGGCTTTTTTCCTTTTATAATCGGCCATCTTTACAGCCGTTATGCAAAAAACTACAGTGTTTCAAGTACTTCTGTACATACAAGCCGCCCTAGTCATCCATAGAGATCTCCGACTGCCGAGGTGGCATAGATTGTCGCCGCCCTGCCTCAAGTCAGAAAGGTACACGGTGTTGCCTTGAGCCCGGGTTCGTCCTGTGCTACAGTTGTGTCTGAATATCAGCAACACCAACGGAGCTGGCGATATCAGTTGTAAGAGATTCCTGCAAGTCAGGAACGCCGCGAGAGAGACGATCTCGCGTTGCCGGTCATGAGCACCTGCCCGACAGGGGTTTCAGCATGAGTGCATACAAGCATTGCGGGGGAAAGGACGCGCCCTCTATCTTGCCCCAGATCATGAGTGCGGAGAGAGCTCCCCGGTTCATTGCCGCTTGTCTTGCGGTAGTATTCCTGTGTTCTCTCTTGGGTTTTGCTTGGTTGAAACCACTCCTCAATATCGTAATGCACAGCGGGCTGATATACGGCTCTCAGGTGCCGGCTGCGTATGCTCGCCTCTTGCGAGGTTTCGTTGTTAGCGGGCTTGTGATGTCAGGGGGGGCGCTGTTGTTGTGGCGCGTGATCCCGTTTCCGAAAGGTGCCCGAGGGCTCCCGAGTCGTGTCGGACTTGTCGCAGTGGCCACCGCCTTCTTGGTTTCGGTCGCAGTGCGTTGGCCAAGCCTCGGCAGGGCATTGAGTGACGGACACGAATACGAGACTGCGTTTTCGTTGGTGGCAGTTGAGAACCAACGTGCTTATCCCTTGACACAGACCGGACTTGCCATACCTTTCACCTATCCAGGAGAAGCGAATCAGGTGGTGAGTGATCAACTGCTTCTGTTAAATGATGCCAGTGGGGTTGGGTATTACGTTAATGTTCCTCCATTCTCGACCATCGTTGCCAACGGTGTGATGCGATTGCCTGGCCTGCCGATAGTTCCTGAAACCCTGCGCGGCCTAAATCTCGTATTTCACTTTGTCGCTAGCCTCCTCCTTTTCCTGGTCTTGCTGCGGCTTCTTCGAGGATCACCTTGGAGAACCTTCTCCGCCTTCGTTGGGATCATGTTCTTCATGTTCAACCCGGCAGGCTTGTGGTTTTTTTCCAATATCTACGGGTGGGCTTTTTTCTGGCAGTATTTATGGGTCATAAGCCTCTTCATCCTGGTTCAGTTTATGGACGCGGCCGCCGCTGGGAGGGTGCCTCCCGCTCTATGGATAGGGCTGTCTATAGGCATCTTTTGTCTCGCATACACCGAGGTTTTGGGAGTCTTATGTGTGGCAATGTACGTTCTTTGCCTGTTGGCCAGGAGCCGAGAAAACCGGAACTACCTGGTGGCCGCCCTGGTGGGGGCGGCCAGCGCGGCTCTGGCTCTCGGACTGACGATTTTTCAGTATTCCAGGATTGCCGGTTTCGATGCTCTCATGGAGCACTATAGCCACGCATTCGCCAGGCGATGTCTTCTTGCCCCTGCCGACCATCTGCGTATCCTGATGCATTACATCATTGCGCATCTATTCCTCTTAGTCCCCCTGGGATGTATGTGGTTGCTTCTTCTGGCTTCAGGAAACCGCAGTTCCGCGGCCCAGAGTGATCGCAGCCTTTGGCGGTGGGTTCTGCTGCTGACCGCTGCTCCTGTAGTGTTTCATCACCTCCTTTTTCTTCAGTGGACCTCGGTGCACAGCTTTTCAGTATTGAAGGCGATTGTACCTCTCACTATCTTGGTCTCCGTAGTGATTGATCGAGTGATGAACTCCACCGCGCTGCATCGCGCCGCCAAGTCGCTAGTCCTGGGGCTGCTCTTGGCAAGCGTGGCGGCTTCACTCGTCGAGTACCGGTCGGTGTTCAGTTATTCCCACGATCCTGACCGGTTTCGTAGAGTCGGCGACGAGGTCCGGCGGCTGGCGGCTCCCGAGGAGGTGGTCTTCTTGGCGAGTGACGCCTTTGAGTTATTTCAGGTGACCTACTACAGCAAACGCAATACTCGGAAGGTCGCCAGTGCCGAGGACGCCTACCAGTGGATGAAAGAAACAGGCAGACCTCGCGGCATTCTGTTCTCCATCGATCAAGACTGCAATATTGTCGGCGTGAAGCGGCTTGCGATCGACCACCCAACCTCCGCCCCCCGCCCTGTTCCTGAACTGCGCAAAACTGTATCCTACGTCGAAGATTCCACGGCATGGACTTCCTCGACAGACGATACGAAATGAGCATAACGCCGCAGACGGGCGGCTTTCACCGGCCTGGTTAGCCTTTGCGGATTATCGTCCCCTCCGGCCTATCCTCCAGGAAGTACCCCATGGCTGCAAGCCGGTTCCTTATGCTATCGGCTGTGGCCCAGTCCTTGCCCTGGCGGGCCTTTACGCGCTCACCGACAAGGCCCTGCACGTCGCCGGGGAGGTCCTCGAGTTTAAGGACCTCACCGCCTATGCTTCTAAAGATACCGAGGACGTCTCCCAGCTCCTTGATCTTCTCCAGAGCCCGCGTTAACACCAGGGGCTTGGAAGCCGAATCGGGACCTTTGAGGTGCTGGTTGACATCTCTGGCCATATCGAAGATGTGGCCTATGGCACTAGCCGAATTGAAGTCGTCGTCCATCGCCTCGACAAAGAGACGCGCCCTCTGCTCGACCTGTTTCCAGAACTCCAGGTCGGGACCGTCGAGATCTTCAAGCGATCCCTCGGGCTCGGCGTCTCCGATCCGGGCTTCGATCGATCTGAAGGTATTGGCCATCCTTGCCAGCGCGGAGCGTGTTTCGGCAAGGCGCTCCCGGCTGAATTCCATTGGGCTCCGGTAGTGCGAGGACAGAAGGTAGAACCTTATGACGTCAGGATCGAATTCTTTGACGATATCCTCTATGGCGAAGAAATGCCCCGTGGACTTGGACATCTTCTCGCCGACCAGGTTCAGGAGCCCATTGTGCACCCAGAAGTTGACGAATTTTTTGGCTGTGACCCCTTCCGATTGGGCTATTTCATTCTCGTGATGGGGAAAGATCAGGTCCTCGCCGCCGCCGTGGAGATCCACGGTTTCACCCAGGTATTTCATGGACATCGCCGAACACTCTATGGCCCAACCCGGTCTTCCATTGCCCCACGGACTCTCCCAATAAGGCTCACCCTCCTTCGCCCCCTTCCAGAGAGCAAAGTCAAGCGGGCTTCGCTTGTGCTCCCCGATCTCGACCCTGGCGCCGGCCCTGAGGTCTTCAATGTTCTTCTTGGAGAGCCTGCCGTACCTGGAGAACTTGGATATCTCGAAGTAGACATCTCCCCCGGCGGCATAGGCGAAGCCTCTGTCCTCGAGTCGCTTGACGAGATCGATGATGTCCTGGATGTGTTCGGTTGCCTTCGGATGAACGGTGGCACGCTTGATATTGAGAAGGTGCGCGTACTTGAAGTACTCCTTGGTATACCTCTCTGCTATGATCTTGTAGTCGACACCCTCAGCACCGGCTTTGGCTATGATCTTGTCATCGACGTCGGTGAAGTTCTGTATGTATGAAACCTCGTACCCGCGGTATTCCAGATAGCGCCTTATCATATCTCCGCACACGAAGGCCAGCATGTGACCCATGTGAGGCCTGTCCTGTACGGTCATGCCGCACATGTACATTGCGACCTTGCCCTCGGCGACCGGCACGAATTCCTTCTTCTTGGCATCGAACGTGTCATAGATGCGTAGCGCCACTTCTAACCCTCCACCTGCTGTCTTATTTCGACCAACTTCCCTGCCCTGGTAAGCTCGATCTCGTTGCCGGCCCGGCCCATCTTCCTTATGTAGCTCCCCACGATAACCCCATCAGCCAGATCCAGCATCTCCCGGGCATTGGATTCGGTAATGCCGCTCCCCACCAGTACCGGCACTGCGAGATTCTCCCGGCCCAGCCTTGTCTTCACGATTCTCACTTCCTCGGCGGATGCCTGCCCGCCGGTGCGTGCTCCGGTTATTATGAGACAGTCGGCCTTGCCCCGCTCGACCGCATCCATGGCGTCTTCATCAATCGTGGTAGCGGCAACCGGGCGCGCATGCTTGACACAAACGTCCGCGAAGATCAGGGTCTCGGGTGCCAT
Source organism: uncultured bacterium (assembly GCA_964598025.1). Taxonomy (GTDB): domain Bacteria; phylum Arandabacterota; class Arandabacteria; order Arandabacterales; family Arandabacteraceae; genus JALGWN01. The sequence goes on along the minus strand of CAZRAU010000093.1, from coordinate 8,785 downwards.
CCACCGGCGAAGTCTCAATACCTCGGCAGGCCGCCCCTCGATGACGCCCTCGGGGGTTACATAAGCCCCGACCAGCACATTGACCCTTATGAACTCACATCCGCAGACCGCCGCGACAGCCAGGGCGGAAGTGAAATCGTTTCTAAGCACATTCACCCCCACCGGCACATCGACCGATGCCTTAACCGCTTCCACCACCAGAGTCATCGCTGCAACGGTCTCAGGACCCACGCGGTCCTTTTGAAACGGTAGATCGCCGAAGTTTTCCACTATGAGACCATCATAACCTGCCTCGCCTAAGATCCCGGCTTCACGGACGGCGTGGTCCCGTATTGCGGACACGTCGCCCCCGAAATCCGGGCTGCCCGGGAGCGGGGCCAGATGCAGGACGCCGATAAGCGGTTTGACCGCCCGGAAGATGTTTTCGAACCGGTTCATCATGGCACTTATAGTGAAGCCGCTTTCTTTTTATCCAGGACCTTTACGGTCTCGGTCACCAGCCTCACCGTATTATCATAGTCGGACCGGTGGATTATTCCGATATGGCTGTGGATATACCTTGTCGGAACCCCTATCACAAGCGACGGCACACCCGCCTGGTTAAGATGGATCCGCCCGCTATCGGTGCCCCCCTTGGGGACCGAAGCCAGGTGATAGGGAATCTTCTTCTTGTCCGCGATATCCAGCACCAGATCGAGCAGGTTACGATTCGGCAGCATGGTCCTGTCGTATACCAGTATGCCGGGGCCCGCACCGAGGGCTTCCACCTCTTCGATCCCGAAACCGGGCGTATCGTGGGCAATGCCGACCTCGAGCGCGAAACCCACGTCGGGGTCGACGACCGCCGCACTGGTCTGCGCCCCACGCAGGCCGACTTCCTCCTGTACGGTGCCGACCGCATAGAGCGTGTTGGGATGCTTCGACCTGGCCAGGCGCTTCACGACATCGATCATGATGGCGCAGCCTATTCTGTCATCCCAGGCCTTGGCCATGTAGGTCTTGGGGTTACCCATGACCTCGAAGGTGCTCCAGGGGACGATGGGGTCCCCGACCCTCACGCCCAGCCTTTTCTCCACGTCGAACTTGCGGGTCGCACCCACATCGATATGCATGTCCTTTATGTCGAAGACCTTCCTGCGCTCATCGTCCTCGAGCTCGTGGGGAGGCTTGGAGCCGACCACTCCGAAGAAGTCACCCTTGCGGGTCCTCACTACGACTCGCTGCCCCAGCACCACATGGCCCCACCAACCACCTATGGGCAGGAACTTGAGGAACCCCTCCTTGGTGATCTGCTTGACAAGAAAACCCACCTCGTCCATGTGGCCTGCGAGCATTATCTTGGGATCCGCCGAAGTACCTTCCTTCCGACAAATTATGCTCCCCAACCTATCGTAGGTCACAGTTGTATATGGTTTTAGGTGTTTTTCAATGGCCTTGGCCACCTCCTGCTCGAAGCCCGAAATACCCATGATTCCGGTGAGCTCCCTGAGCAGCTCCTGAGTCGCATCCATTGACCTAACCTCCGGCTTTTGGACTTCTTGAGTCCGCCTTCTTCAGAGCATACAACGTAATCCGATCGACCAGACAAGGGAAAGACAAACCCCTTGCACTGGCACCCATCGGCACCAGGCTGGTCTCCGTCATACCGGGGATCGTATTCACTTCCAGAAAATAGCGCCCCCCGTCATTGCCGAGCCTGAGATCCACCCTCCCGACACCCTCACAGCCCAGGATTCGGTAGGCCTTAAGAGCTTCCGACTCGATGCGGCGGCAGACATCCTCCGGCATGTTCGCCGGACAGTCATAGACGGTCATCCCCTTGGTGTACTTGCGCTCGTAATCGTAGAACCCTTCTTTGGGCTTGATCTCGATAACGGGATAGGCATCATCCTCTATGATGGGGACGCTCAATTCCCGCCCCTCGATGTATTTTTCCAATAATACACTCGGTGAGTATGCCCGGGCAAGGCTTATCGCCCCTTCCAGGTCTTGCCACTGCTCCACAATTGTTATGCCGATTGTGGAGCCCTGATCGACCGGCTTCACCACGGCGGGTAATCCTCCCAACCGCTCGACGGCGGCTGCGGCCCGATTACGATCGACCCCATCGCCGAGAAGATCCCAGGGGGGAGTACATATACCAACGTGCTCGAGAATCATCTTCGATATGGCCTTGTCCATGCATATCGAGCTCGCACGAACCCCGGAGCCTGTGTACGGCTTGCCGATGAGATCGAAGACCGCCTGTATCCTCCCATCCTCCCCTTCTCCGCCGTGAAGCGCAATGAAGACAACATCGCACTCGTTGAGAAGCGGGGAATTCATGAGGTCGACGATACCCCTGCCCTCATCCGGGTTAAGGTCATAGGTTGAGACCGTGCGGCCGGCCTCCTTTAGGCCTCCGGCGACCGCCTGTCCGGTACTCAGTGAGATGTCCCGCTCCGAAGACATCCCTCCCATCAAGACAAGTACTCTCACGCTCACTGCCTCCTGATGTTTCGCCGGGTTTTCAGTCTTTCAGATCGATGAGGGCCACGGCGTAGGCCTCTATGGCCTCCCCCTTGCCCACCGGACCCAGGCCTTCCGCCGTCTTGGCCTTAATCGAGACCCTATCCGTGTCTAGATGTAAGACGCCGGCAATGGTCTCTCTCATACGGGCAATATGCTCCGCCAACTTGGGTTGCTCGGCCACAACGGTTGAGTCAAGGTGCACGACCCTGCCTCTCCCGCCGATCTTCGCCGCAACTCGCCGGAGGAGCTCTACGCCGGAGATGTCCTTGTATTGCGGATCGTCATCGGGAAAATGAGAACCTATGTCACCTAGCGCGCAGGCACCGAGCATGGCATCTATGATCGCGTGAATCAGTACATCCCCGTCGGAATGGCCCAGCGAACCCTTGGGACAGGGAATCTCTATCCCCCCAAGCATCAGCTTGCGGCCTTCGGCAAGCCTGTGGACATCGTAGCCCATCCCCACCCTTGACAACTTCTATCTCCTCTTCGGCCTGCGTCGCCTCCGTGAGGATCTCGACGACCCTGAGGGCCGGGGAGGTCTCTGGCGGGATGTCTTGCGACCGGCTTCGTTCAGCTTCGCCCGGTTTTCCTGGCGAAGGAAGTACTCGAATATCGGAATGTCTTCCGGCGATGTGACCTTGAGGTTGGCGTAACTGCCGACCGCAACCGCAACCTTTGTTCCGAGCTTCTCGACCAGGGAGGCGTCGTCGGTGGCTTCAAGGCGTTCACCTGCCGCCCTCTTGTGGGCATCCATGATGATATCATACCGGAAACACTGCGGCGTCTGGGCCAGCCACAAAAGCCTCCGGTCAAGGGTCCCCACTATCTGTCCGCTCTCAACCTGTTTCACGGTGTCGCGGGCGGGCACTCCCGTTATAGCCGCGCCGCCCTTGTGCGCCGCATCCAGGACCCGCTGTACAAGGATTTCCGACACAAGCGGCCTCACCGCATCATGGATAAGCACCCACTTGGTCTTGTCCTTCAGGGCCTTGAGGCCGTTGTATACAGAATGCTGCCGGGTTTCTCCTCCATAGACGATGGCATGGACTTTCTTGAAACCAAACTCCTCCACCACTTCCTCACGCGCAAAGTCCACGGACTCCCTTGGGACCACCATGACAATGTGATCCACGGTATTCGAGTGCTCAAAGATCTCCATCGCGTAGGCGAATATCGGCTTACCACCAACCTTGACAAACTGCTTCCTGCCCCTCCCGCTCATCCGCTTTCCTTCACCGGCACCTACAATGATTGCTCCTACCATGTTCCTCACTCCATAAAGTTGCATCCGGCGTTCTTATCTCACCTTCGCGAATATCATTCTCCCCACTGCTGTCTGAAGAACGCTGGTTATGACTACCGGCACGGTCTTGTTGATGAGACTGCTTCCTTCCTCTACCACAACCATCGTGCCGTCATTGAGATAGCCCACCCCCTGGTCCGGCTCCTTTCCCCTCTTCATCACCCTGACGCTTATCTCCTCACCGGGAAGCACCACCGGCTTGAGGGCGTTGGCAAGCTCATTGACATTCAGCACCTTGACGCCGCGCAGCTCGGCGATTCGATTGAGGTTGAAATCGTTGGTTACGATCCTCCCGCTCCTTTCCTGGGCCATCTTGACCAGCTTGGCATCGACGCCTTCCGTCCCGCCGGGATCGTACTCATCGACAAGAACCTCGAGATCCTTCCTGAGTTGCATCCGTCGCAGAATCTCCAGTCCCCTCCGTCCGCGCGTTCGCTTGAGTGGATCCGAAGAATCCGCAATCTGTTGGAGCTCGTCCAGAACAAACTTGGGTATGACCAGTTGGCCCTCGATGAAATGGCTTTCCGATATGTCGGCGATCCGGCCGTCTATTATGACGCTGGTGTCCAGGATCTTGGGGCTCGCCGCATCCCCATGGCGTTTTGATGAGAACCTTATGTCACCCCGCTTGCGTATCGCCACTACGGTACCCAGGTAGCCTAGAATCATGGCCATTGCGATTATCACATAGAACCTGTTGGAATACCCGGCCACTGCCGGAATCTGGAAAACCACCCAGCCTATGAGGAATGCGACCACCAGGCCCAGCGTCAGGCCCAACACGCCGGCCAGGATTTCCCTGCCCGATCTGCCCTGGAGCTTGTTCTCGGCAAATATGATGGCACCACCGGCTCCAAAACCCGCCATCAGGCCGGCCCACACCGGCCAGCCGCGGGTTTGGAAGAAGAAATAGCCTGCAAGGCTGAACAACCCAAGGAGCACAATTCTTATTGCAAGCAAGTCGGCATTTACCTCCCGGATCAACCGGACGCGCGGATCAGAAGACCTTTATCTTCAGATAGCGCTCCGGGTGAGCCTTAATGTCCTTGACCAGATCGTTTAGACTCTGAAGCGCGGCTTCAGCGTCCTCATGCAGTTTCTTCTCCTTGATCAGCATACCCAGGGTCCCCTCGCCTTGCTCCACGCTCTTGACCAGATCTTCCATCTTCAGCGTGAGTGAATCCAGACGGGTAGCTGCCCGTGAGAACTTCTCTATCCCCTGTTCGATTTCCCCCTTCCTGCCGCTCACGATGGCGTGCATGTCGCCGGACACCGACTTCATGCTCTTGGTGGTACTTCGTATGTCGCTGCGATTCTCGCGGAGTATGGTCAGGATCTCCCCGCTCACTTCGCTGAGCTTCGCAAGATTCTCGCTCAGATTGAGATTGCCCTCCACGCCTGAGATCAGTCTGTTCAAGGACTCCGCCGCCGTCTTGGCATCTTCCATAAGATCGCCTATGTCCGCGATCACCTCGGGCAACCCGGCCTTGTAATCTCCTTCGATCTTCGATCCGGGCGGCAGGACCCCGCCCGACGATCCCGGGAGTATGTGGATGTACTTCTCCCCCATGAGACCGATGCTCTGTATCTCCACCGAGAGATCGGACCTGAGCGTGACCCCCTGCTCGATGAGAAGCTCCGTCCGGACCCGGCCGTCTTCGAGAAAGATGGAGCCCACCTTGCCGAGTTCAAGACCAGAGACCGTGACCGGATCGCCTTCGGAAAGCCCGCCGACCTCCTCGAAGTAGACGGTGTAGGTCTGCCATTTGCGATCGAAGCGAATATCGCCGATCCAGATCACGCCGAAAATCAGGATTATCGCAGCCAGTATGACCCCCACACCGACCTTCACCTCTGTTGATCTGCTGCCGTTCATGCCATTACCTCTCGTGAACTCCTATCGGCCCGTGTGCCCTACCATCTATGAACTGTTTGACGAGTTCGTCCTCGGTCGATCTTATCTCATCAGGGGTACCCTCAAAGACTATTTTCCCGTCAAACAGCATTGCAAGCCTGTCACCTATCTTACAGGCGCTTGTCATGTCGTGCGTGACCGCAACCGAAGTTATGTCCAGCGAACCCTGAAGGTCCCTTATCAACTCGTTTATGATGTCGGCCATAATCGGATCCAGGCCCGTTGTGGGCTCGTCATAAAGAATCACAGGAGGGTCCATCGCAATCGCCCTTGCCAGGCCGACGCGTTTCTTCATGCCGCCGCTGAGTTCCGCCGGCTTGAGATCGTCCATATCGCTCAGGCCCACACGCTCGAGCTTGCGGCAGACTATCTTTCGTATCTCATCCATGCCGAGATCCGTGTGCTCCATGAGTCCAAGCCCGACGTTTTCCCACACCGACATCGAATCGAAGAGGGCGGCCCCCTGGAACAGCATCCCGAATTTCTTTCTCATCTCATACAGATCGTCATGCTTGAGCTTGGTAACGTCAATACCATCCACTATGATCCTGCCGCTGTCGGGTCTCATCAGCCCTATCATGTGCCTGAGGAGGACACTCTTCCCGCAGCCGCTCCTTCCCAGGACCACCACGGTCTCACCCTTGTAAATGGTGAGATTCACTCCCTTCAAGACCTCATTGCCGCCGAAACTCTTCTTCAGGTCTACGACCTCTATGACCGGCTGTTTTTCCATCATCTATCCCGTGAAGACCCTGCTGAACAGCAATGAAGCCAGAATATAGTCTGTGATCAGTACAAGCAAGCACGACGAGACCACGGCCTTCGTGGTGGCTATGCCCACACCTTCCGCCCCTCCCCGTGTCCTCAGCCCGTGGAAGCACCCCATCATGGCTATTATCACGCCGAAGAACACCGCCTTGATGAGGCCGCTGGAAACATCGCTCACATGGAGAAACAGCTTGAAGCCGGTCCAGTAGACATGGCTGCTCACCCCGAGGCCGATGGACGCAACGACATATCCCCCTATTATCGCTATGAAATCCGCGAAGATCGTGATGACCGGCAACATGATCACAGCGGCCAGAAGTCGCGGCGAGACAAGATATCTAATCGGATCTATGGCCAGCGTCTCCAGGGCATCTATCTGCTCGGTCACCTTCATCGTCCCCAGTTCCGCCGCTATCGATGCACCGACCCGGCCGCCGACCACCAGTGCGGTGAGCACCGGACCCAGCTCGATCACCACTGACTTGCCGATCACCGTGCCCAGGTAACGCATCGGAACGTAGTTCTGGAATTGATATGCGGCCTGGACGGCAGCCACACCTCCTGTGAAGACCGAGGTCACAAGCACCAGTGGCAACGAGCCTATGCCTATCTTCTGCATCTGCTCCAAGGCCAGGTACCTCTGCCGCACCGCCCGGGGAATACGTTTCACGGCGGCCATGAAGAGGATGAAGACGGCCCCGATTTCGGATATCGAAAAGCCTATGCTCCTGGCGATGTACTCGGTCACAGCCATAAATCACTCGGTCTCGATTCTCGCCCTATCCTCGAAGCGGGTGTATTCATCAAAGAAAAGAAGATCCACTTTGCCGGTGGGGCCGTTTCTCTGTTTGCCGATGATTATCTCGGCCCGCCGGTGTTCCTCGGCCTGCTCGGGTTCCAACATCTCACCCATACCCTCGCCGCCGTGCCTGTAGACGGCAGGTCTGTAAATAAACAGCACGACATCCGCATCCTGCTCTATGGCACCGGACTCCCTCAGGTCGGAGAGAATCGGCCGTTTCTCTTTTCTCTCCCTCTGCTCCACGGCTCTCGACAGCTGTGAGAGTGCCACAACCGGGATGGAGAGTTCCTTGGCCAGCGCCTTCAGAGACCTGGAGATGTGAGAGATCTCCTGCTGTCGGTTCTCGGTTCGCCCATGCCCGCGTACAAGCTGAAGATAATCCACCATGATGATTCCGAGATCAACCTCAGCCTTGAGCCTGCGGGCCTTGGCCCTCATCTCCAGTACATTCAGGTCCGCACTGTCATCGATATATATGGGGGCATCATGGAGGGTGCCGGCCGCCGTGGTGAGCTTGCCCCATTCGCTCTTGCCGACATAGCCCGTTCTTACGCTGTGCGCCTTGACCCTGGCTTCCGCACAGAGCATACGCAGCATCAGCTGCTCCTTGGTCATCTCAAGACTGAAGATCGCCACCGGCACTTTGTGCTTTATGGCGATGTGCTGGGCCACGTTCATGGCAAAACTCGTCTTACCCATGGAGGGTCGGCCGGCAATCACTATGAACTCGCCGGCCTGAAAGCCGGCTGTCTTGGTGTCCAGGTCCTTAAAACCCGATTCCAACCCTGTGACATAGCGTTTCTGCTGGTAGAGTTGCTCCACCAGCTCGAAACTGTCCTTGACTATGTCCTCCATGGCCACGAAACCCTGACGAAGTCTCGATCCGGATATCGCGAAAATCCGCCGCTCCGCGCGGTCCAGGAGATCGCTGACATCCGCCTGCCCGTTGTAGGCGTCGCTTATGATCTGTGTGGAAGCTTCAATCAACTTGCGCAAGGTGCCCTTCTCAAGGACGATCTTCGCATGGTGTTCGATGCTGGCCGATGTGGCCACACTGCTCAGGATGCTCTCCAGATAGACCGCGCCTCCAAGGGCTTCCAGCTCTCCTCGCTTCTTGAATTCGTTGGTGAGAGTTATGAGGTCGACGGCTTCGTTCCGGTCGTATATCGATACTATGCAGTTGAAGATCCTCGCATGCTGACTCAGGTAAAAGCACGAATCGTCGACGATCTCGAGCGCCTGGGCTATCGCGTCCCTATCCAGCATCATCGCACCCAGGACCGCCATCTCTGCTTCTATGGCCTGGGGCGGGATGGACTCAGTTCCTGTTCTTACTTGGGCCATTTCTCATCGCTCCCCGAATAGGTAGCCCTAACTCCTTCATTATCTTTTTTATGTCTTCCCATACAAGGCGTTTGTTGGACGGTTGTCTGAGACAGGCGGCCGGATGAAAGGTGGGCATCAGCTTTATGCCGCGGTACTC
>CAZRAU010000092.1:12070-13021 GCA_964598025.1 uncultured bacterium | reverse complement strand
TAGAGCGCCACCTTGCCAAGGTGGATGTCGCGGGTTCAAGTCCCGTTTCCCGCTCCATTTTTTGTCCGCGCACGGAGCAGCAGGTGCCCGGGGCGGAACCCATGAAAGCCGGGCCGGGAGGGACTTAGGACCTTGGCTTCATCCAAACCCAACATACTCTTCGTGGTCATAGACAGTGCCCGGCCGGACCATTTCGGTGTGTATGGCTACGGGAAGGACACCACACCTTTCTTGGCCTCGGTTGCTTCTGAGATGGCCCTTTATCTGGACGCGAGCGCTCCTGCCGCCTGGACACGCCCAGCCATGACTTCGATCTTCACCAGCCTGTATCCGCAGCAGTACGATTTCTTCAGCGACCGGTACCCGCAGCAGGATGTAGCCCTGGTATCGGAGGTCCTCAGCCGGCAGGGCTATCGGGTCATTGCGCTCTCCAACAACCCCTATATGAGTCCGTCCACGGGTTTCGACAGGGGAGTCGACCGTTTCTACTTCGTCTATCCGGACCGCTTCCTCAACGTACTGGACTGGCGCGTGCTGCTCAGGAACCTCCCCGTGATTGCCAGACAGCATATGAACCGGAGGGCCTCGCTCAAGTTCCTCCCGCAGATGATCAACGACCAGGCAAAGGTATTGCTCAGACGGGCCCGAAAGGACGGCACGCCCTTCTTCATGTACCTCCACCACGATGCGCACCATCCCTATCTGTCAGATCGCAAGTATCTCAGACCATTCGTAGAGCCCGGGATCTTGGAGGCGGAGATCCGGCTGGTGGAGGAAGTCCAGAGGAGTGGCAACATGTATTGGTTCAGCAGGGAAAGCCACTCGCCGGCCGAGCGGGAACGGTACTACACCATACTCAGGGCCATGCACGACGCCTCCATCTTCAAGAACGATATGTTCATAAGGGAATTGGTGGAGACGCTGAAAGCCTCGGGGCTCTATGATAACACC
>CAZRAU010000092.1:7076-12060 GCA_964598025.1 uncultured bacterium | reverse complement strand
GGGAGCGAGACCTGGTCTCCCACGGTCTCTATCCCTATGAGGAATCGGTCAGGGTGCCTCTCATCATGAAGTTCCCCAAGGGCTGCGCTATCGCCGGCCGCCTGGACCGCCTCGTAAGCACCATCGATCTCGCCCCGACCATGCTGAACCTTGCGGGAACAGACATGCGGAAGCACGTGCCCGAAGCCCAGGGCATATCACTTCTTGCCGACGACCGGCACGAGTTTGTGGTGACCGAGCGCAAGAACTTCGCCAAGGGCCTCGACTTCTGGAATGCGACGTACCCGGACCACAGGTTTGAGGACTTCGATTACGGTTGCATGATATCTTTCAAGACATCAAAGAGGAAGTTCGTCTGGTCTTCGAAAGACAAGCATGCACTGTTTAACAGGGAGTCCGATCCGCGGGAGACCAATAACCTCTACTTCCCGGATGATCCGAGATCCAAAACCTATCTCAGCCGCGCCTGCGAGTGGATCGAGAAGGTCCCCAAGGTCGGCGCCGGTACCTCCGCCGACCTGGATGAGAAGATAAAGGAGCACCTGCGCGGCCTCGGCTACCTCGAATAGCCGCACCAACCGGTGACCGATCAATATGGCGCAATCGAAGAAGAAGCCGCTGACGGGATGCCGTTGTAGCCTCGGGGTTCCATGCCCGACGCCAGACGCCGTGCGCGACCCCCAGGTCTCGTCGCGCACGGAGACGCGACACTACAAGACGAAGTCCGAGTCCTAAGCCGGTGAAGTGAGACTCGAGAAACGTGGTTCCGAAGCATGCCTGGCTCGTGAATGTCCTTGACCGGGTTGAGGTTAGGCTATAACATTAAGTCTGATATGCAAGGCGGCATAGCCAAGTGGCTAAGGCGACGGTCTGCAAAACCGTTATTCCCCGGTTCGAATCCGGGTGCCGCCTCCAACTCATAAATGGGGTCAGATCCTGAAAATCGAATTCCTGCGAGAACTCGATTTTCAAGATCCGACCCCTAATAATCCTCGTCCGCATCCGAGCGCGAGATGTACCAGGCCTCAGGCTTGAGAATGCTCGCTGCCTTAAGATCGGGATCGTCCGTACACACGATCATGCCGCGATCCTTTTCGAGGGAGCATCTGTAGCGTGCGATCATCGGATCGGCAAGACAAGGGGGGAGATCCATTCGGGCGGCATAGGCGCCATTGGACTTGAGGAAAGCGACTGTCCCATCGAGCAGATCAGTGACAAGATCATGGCGCCGGGGGTCGACTATGAGGTCGGCAACGACACCCAGCGGGGGCTTGTCATCGGTGAGCCTGCAGATTGCCAGGCCCTCGAGATCACCGGCCCCTCCCAGACACACGAATCGGTAAGTGTAGGCAGGATGGGCTTCGAACCGCCACTTGAGGTAAGCCTGATCCCGCTCGACGGCGAAGCTGTAGGCCCCACTCACGCTCTCCCAGAGGCGGCCGGACCCTTCCGGAAGTGAAGTCTCTACCGATACCCGGTGACCGCCCCGGCCCCGCCCCCGTCCACCTCCGGCGCGCGGGTTGAGCCGCCAGAAGACCCGGGCAAGTCTGGTGAGATCGCTCCGTTGTTTGTGCTTCATGGAGGTCACGGCATAGCCGATGCGGGACAGCACAATGTCGGCCGTCGTGAAGCCCCACACGACCTCGAAGCCGACCCCTTTTGCGACCTTGAAAGAGACCGGGCTCCAACCCATCACGAAGGCGATCCCCGGTGTCTTGAGCCATTCGCTCAGCAGCGCTTTTCCTACACCCAGCCCGCGCATCTTGCTGCCGACGATGAAGTCGACACCCCACATGCCCGCCACGAGACCCTTGGGCGTTCTCACCTTCACAGGAATCGTCGCCACCATGCCGCCGAAGGCATCGTCCACTCGAGCCACCCATATCAGGGGCTCGCCATCGGGGTTGTTGGGGTTGTCATAATACTGCCATTGCCACCTGGCCAGACGGCCGGCGTATGCGTTCTTCCGTTCCGAAGGCGGGAGTTTGTCCAGCAACATCCGGATTGCGTCGGTCTCATCGGAGCGCTGGAACCTTGTGATTCGGGGCTCCACGGTCATCAGCTACCTCCCGGCGGCTTCCAGGATACCGCTTGCTCTGGTTTCGAATTCCTCAAGAGTCCATCGGCAATCCACCAACAGACGCTTTATCTCGAAAGCGTCACCCCCGGGACGGGCGAACCCGCGGATCCCCGTGAATGCCGCCAGATACCCGGCCTTGCGGACCTCGTCTTTCACAATCTCGTTGAAGTCCCCGGGCTGACCGTTGGGGTAGGCGAATGATGCGACGGGTTTTCCTGTAATGGCCTCGAGCCGAGCCTTACAGCCGGAAATCTCGTCGCGCACGCGTTCCCGGGTCTCCCTCGAGAGAATCGGATGGGTAACCGAGTGACCACCGAATACGACACCGCCCTCGGACATCTCGCGTATCTGGTCGGTCCTGAGAAAGCGCACCTGTCGCAGTTCCGGTGCATCGGTCGCGACCTCGAGTGTCTTGCACAGTCTCTTGGCGTCGCCTCGCGCGTCTTCAAGCATCCTCCGTTTGAGGAGGGCCTTGACTCTGAGTATCGCCCTCACCCTGGCCTCGTAGGAGTCCAGGCTGAGATCCTCTTCGCTCAGGCCTATGGGCAGGTGGGCCTTCCGGGTCGAGAACAAGGCGAATTCCACCAGGTCGTTCCAGAGCACCTCATCGCTGTCGAGCATTCCAGTGGTGGCGAAAACCGCGAAGGGGATGCCCATCTTGCGCAGCAGGGGATAGGCGTGTGTATGCAGATTGCCATAGCCGTCATCGAATGTCAGGACGAAACGGTTCTCAAGGCTTCGTCCCCGGATCAGCGCCTCCACGAGATCCTCAAGCGACAGCGGAGTATAGAGCCGGGCCAGCCGGGCCAGAAACCTCTCCAACCTCTCAGGGGTGATGAACTTGCCTGTGGCGTTAAAGAGGCGTGCTTCAGGATCCGGCAGCACACCGTGCAGAGTGAGCACCGGCACCCCATGAGGGCTCACGAGCCGCCAGAGCCGCGTAAGACCTAATCTTGCAGGCAGTTCGAGTATCGTCTTCTTGATGTCGCCTCCTCTGCTTGCGCCCTCAAGCGAAGTAACTGCCGATGAGTCTGCCGAGCTTAAACCACTTCAGGCTCAGGCCGGCCAATGTGAACCCCTTGTATGCCTCGATCATGCGTTTGAGGAATTCGCCATCGACGGTACATACCTTTCTGCCCTTGTAATACCACCACGGGACGGCCGCGGTCCGGCGTATCCACCTTGGGTCCTCGCCGGGCAAGTTCTGCTTACGGCCACCGTCGCGGCTGCTCAGGGTCCAAGCAAGATACCCCGATTCACGGGCCATCTCCACCGCGGTTTCATCATAGGCGCCGCCCGGCCAGCAGAGGAAGTCTATCTTCTTGTCCACCAACCCTTCGAGCTCTTGCTTGCTGAGCGCTATCTCCTCCCGGAGCCGGGTCAGGCGTTCGTCTTCGCTCTCATACCGGTCGTTCAGACCCTTCCTGATGATGCCGGCCGACACCTGCTTGAGATTGTCGCGCCAGCCCTGCTCTTGGAAGAGGCCTGCGCCGCCGTGCGTTGCCACGTAATCGCCAATCTCGTGCTCGACGCGCGGGTCGGCGAAGTAACGACGGGCAGTCGCCGCTTCCGCGTGTGCATAGACGGGAGCCCCCAGCCTGACAAAACCGGACTGATCCTCCTCCAGGTAGAGAGGCTTCCTTTCCGGCCTCGCATTCCAGGCCAGCCAGGGATAGGGGTCGCGGGGGCGGTGGAAATCGACGATCTCGGGGGAAGTGAAATACCATGTGTGGGTCTTGCAGTGGCCCTGGATATCCATGACCTCGGAGAGCAACATGCGTCTCATCTCGGCGGCGCTGAGGAAACCGTTCCACCTGAGGTCGTCACGGGTGACGCGGCCTTCCCTGGCGTCATCGAGATTGGGCCGCGCCGAGTCACGGCGGTCGATGAAATCGGTGGAGGCAAAGACGGTGCCCCTGAAACCATGCTTCCTCAAGATAGGGAAGGCAAAGACCCAGTTGTCAAGGTACCCGTCATCGAATGTCAGCACTATGGCCTTGGGGGGCAGACGGCGCCTGCCAGCCACATACTCGAAGAGGTCCGGGAGCAGGACAGGAACATAGCCCGCCGATTTGAGCGTGGAGATCTGATCCTCAAAAACGTCCGGGTGTATGGAGAGATAGTCGAAAGCCCATCCCTCTATCGGAGGCGCGATCGAGTGATACATCACAACAGGGACCGGTTCCACCATGTCCGCCTGCGCCTCCCTCAGGCCTGGGAGCGCTCCCTCTCGCCGACTCCGCGAGCGCCCAGTCTTGAAATCACGAACCTATGCTTACCCGCAGGGGTGCTTTCCAGCTCCGGCTTCAGTTCAAACCGCACACGCATGTCCTGTCCGCAGGCTTCCCGGACCTTGTCCAGGATATACTGCCGGGTTTCATCCGAGAACTCCGCGGTCGGCGTAATGGCCACGGTTATCCTGTCGAGCTCTTCCTGGATCACCTGGAACCGTTCTATGCCCTTCTTCCTCCTCAGGAGAATAGTCCAGAAGGTGCCTCCCAGGGCGTTCCCGTTGGGGGCCGTCACCACATCGAACGTTCTGCCGATCGCCGTCTTGAGGCGCGGCAGCCCAAGCCCGCAGCCGCATTTCTCCCAGGTGATAGTCCCCAGATCCTCAATCGCGTAACGGATGAAAGGCATGCCGAAGCTGTCAAGATCCGTGACAAGAAGCTCTCCGACATCGCGATCTTCAACCGCCAGGCGTGACGGCACGACCTCGAGAAACAGCCTCTCGCATGCGATGTGGAGCCCGTTTCCGGATTTGCATTCCCTGGCAATCGCGCCGAACTCCCGACAGCCGTAGTGGTTGTATACGGGTGTATCGAAAGCCTTCTGGATGGTCTCCCGCTGCCACTGGTAGAGGGTCTCGCCGGACAGCACCACTGCTCTCGGACGGAATACGTC
>CAZRAU010000092.1:0-7066 GCA_964598025.1 uncultured bacterium | reverse complement strand
GCTTCCAGGATCGCCTGGGCAAAATGGGCCATTGCGGAAGGGTACCCCGCTATCATGGCAGGTTTAAACCTCTTCAGACGCTTCACGTACTCATCCATGCTGCTCTCGTCCATCCTGTATGCGGACAGAATAGTCTGGTTGGACAGCCGGATCTTCAGCGCACTTGTGAACTTCCGGGTCTTGGCCATGTCGAACGCCGTGCCCCACAAGAGCGCTATCTTGTCGCCTATCGCTATGTCGATCCACTCATTCATCCGGATGGTATTGGCGCTACCCGCCTGGCGGGCTTCGCGTCCCACGTGGAAGTAGAGGTTCTCACCCGTTGAGCCGCCGGTGGAATCCGGAGTGAGGTGCCTCCTCGGATAGTCGTCGGGTATGAAGGCTTCGGGTTCGGCCATGATGTCTTGTTTTCTCAGTGCCGGCAGCCTGCCGAGGTCGGTCTCATCCTTTATGTCTTCAGGTACCATTCCAAGACGGGCGAACATGTCGCGGTAGTATGGCACGTGCCGCGCGGCATAGGCCAGGATCTTGCCGAGTTTGTCCCACTGGTAGTTGCGGATCTCCTCCGGCCCCATGACCTGGACCCTGCGCATATCCGCCAGATAGGCGAGAACGTCGTCGCGTCTAATGGCCCGGTAGGCCGGGTAGAGCACTTTCCTCACCAACGTCGGGTTCATGCAGCCTCCGTGTTCAAGTCGGCGTATTCTACCATGACCGCGGGAGGGCGTCAACCGAGGTTGACCCTGAACATGGGAGGCGGTCTCGACTGTGCAGAGGTTCGCACGGTGTCCCCGTGGGCGGCGGTTCCGTAGGGAGGTGTTGACACGGCGGAGACCGCAGGAATAGAATAGGCGCAACCTTCAGGCATCCGGAGCGAAGCCGAGGCCGGCCGAAGGCTGTCGTCCGGATCCGGCACATGGCCGCACTGGACCAGGGACGGGTATGGAGAGGATCTTAAGGCAGGACAGGATATCAACCTCGGTGGGCCTTGTTCTGGGCTTTCTCCTCGCCCAGAAGATTGTGGCTTTTGCCCGTGGTATCATATTCGCCCGAGTCCTGGGTACGGCGGAATACGGTATCTATACGCTGGGATTCTTCCTCGTACTCATAACGGTAGCGGTTACCAGTCTCGGCATCCCTTCCGCATTCGGGCGCTTCGCACCCCGGTACCGGGCCAAAGGGGGGCTGAGGTCTTTCTTCAGAAAGGCCTATGTCCTCAATATCTCGGTTTCGGTGGCGGTAGCCCTTGTAGTATTCCTGTTTCCCTCCTTCTTCTCCCGTCTGATCTATGGTGACGCCTCTTATGACAGGGTCATGATGGTCGTGGCCGTGTGCATCCCCGGGCTTGTGCTCCTGACCAACCTCTTCAATACCTTCTCCGGCCTCAAGCTCTTCCGCGCCGGGGCCGCCGTCCAGTTCAGCCAGGTCGTCGTATTCGCGGGCCTCGGTACGGCAATGGCCGTTATCTTCCGGTCTGCGACAGGTGCGCTCCTCGCCTATGCCCTCTCGATGCTCGTCGCCGTCGGGCTGTTCCTGCCACTATTGATTCGATACATGCAAGTTGAAGACCCCGGCAGCAAGCTCGTGGAAGAGCGGGGTTTCTACAGAAGGCTCCTCCGTTTCACAATCTGGTTCACCGTTACCCCCGTCCTGATCCAGATTTTCCACTACGTCGATCGCCTCAGTCTTCAACGTTTGATGAGCGCGTCCGACCAGGGCATCTACTCGGCCGCCGTAAACTTGTGCGCCACGATCTCGGCGGTGGGGCTGGCCGTAAACAATGTCATCTTCCCCCACCTGAGCACGACGTGGGAGGAGGGAAGGAGGGACCGGGCTCTCGAAAACCTGGACCTCACCATAAGAGTCACTGCGGTAGGCCTCGCTGTGACGGGCTTCGTACTGGTGCTTCTGGGAAGGCCGTTCATCCTCTTGCTCCTGGGGGCCGAGTACTCGACCGGGGCCGATGTCTTGCCTTATCTTGTGGTCTTCTATCTCATGACGGTGTCCGTCTGGCTCTTCGGGGTCTTCGCCAGCCTCGTAGAGAAGACATATGTTTCCACGATAGGTCTGGTGACCGCCCTGCCGGTGAACGTTGTGCTCAATCTGGTCTTCATACCCCGGCTTGGTATCGTTGGAGCCGGTTTGGCCACGATGCTCTCCTATGCCATGCTCTGGTTCATCGTTGTGGGGATCTGTATTCGCCTTGGCATGCCCGTGAGTCGCAAGACCCTCGTTGCATCGCTTCTTCCGTTTCTGTTGTTGCTCCCGAAGATACCGGCCGCGGTCCTTCTCGCCGGAGCAGTTGTGGTGAGTCTTACGACCGACCTGATCATCGACCGGCGCGAGCGCCGGCGCATGCGAGGGGAGCTCACCGCCTTCCTCAGGCGCAAGCGCTCCTCATAGGGTTGCTGCTCCGCGAACGGTTTCGCTCAGCCTCCGTGCAGCGCCGGCTCGCCGTGAGGCCCATCTTGGCTCAGACCCAGGGCTGCGGAGATGGGGCAAGTTTGGCTTGCCAAGGGCCGGTCTACCTAATACAATGTGCCCGGTGCCGGGGTGGCGGAACTGGTAGACGCAGGGGACTTAAAATCCTCTGGATCGCAAGATCCGTGTCGGTTCGACTCCGACCCTCGGCACTCCTCTAAAGTGACTTCTTAGCAAAACGACCTAATGCTCTGCAATATAAGTAGAAGAATCCACTTACTCCTTCGTGTTTGAACTTGACTTCGGCCCCCATTCGCGGTAAAATGATTGTCGCCGGCGCGAGGTCGAAGTGCAGAACAGGGAATCCGTCTGCTTCCCGCGCGGGAGAGCGTCCTGTTTTCCGCACAACGCTCACAGCGCGGACTTCGGAGCCGATGCCACACGCGCCCGACCGTGTCTCCAGCCGGGAAGCATTCACGGCGTTTGCGCCAAGACCCCGTGCCGGCGAAACGATCTAACTTGACACCCCGGTCAAGCCCACCTATGCTTAGTATTGTCACCTTCTCTGGAGGGCTGGACTTTGAGGATACCGACATTTCTCCTAGTACTGCTCCTGGCCCAAATCGGCTGGAAGGGAGATCAGAAGTTCCCCTTGCCACGCAGCGTGACTGAGGGCATCGTAGATTCCATGGCCGCGGAGTATTACGAGGCCGAGCTGGTCTGCTATCCCGCCCTGGCAACGTTCAAGGGTATCCCCGGCTATGACGACAAGTTGGCCACGTACTCCCAGAGGAGTGTTTTCGGGCTTCTGACCCGCATACGGAACCTGGACAGATCGCTCGCCACGCTGGACGAGGACAGCCTCAGCATGGGCAAGTGGATCGAGTACAAGGCCCTGCTTGCCGACATGGCCTCCCAGCGCTTCCTGCTCGAAGACCTGGAGGTGTGGCGGAGCCGGCCGACCCTCTATGTCGATGCCTGCGTGGACGGGATAGCCTCGCTCTACTTGTTGAGCAACCGGGCTCCCGACTCCGACCTGTCCCCCAGGCTGCGCATGATTCCCGATGTGGTGAAGTACGCCAGGCGAAACCTCACCAAGCCCAGCGCGCTCCATTGCCGTGTGGCTTCAAGGCGGCTGGAAGCCTTGATCGCTATGCTCCGGACCTTGCCGCAGGGGGCGCCTGCGAGGACCGATCCCGGCCTGCTTCAGGAGTCGATCGCCGCCCTGGAGGGCTTCGGGGCCTTTCTGGATTCGCTCTCCCTGTCTGCGGATACGGAGTTCGCACTCGGCTATGACGACTTCCTGATACTGTCTGATACCCGGAACATGATAAGCGACGTGCCGGAAGCCGTACGGACCTATGCATGGCGCGTTCTCGACGATGTGAACGCGGAGTTGAAGCAGTATCCACCGGCCTCATCACCCGCCGGCGCCGGGGGAATGGGCCGGATAGACGTTGAGACCCTCAAAGCCGAGCTGGATTCGGCATGGGTATTCCTCGAGCGCACCGACCTGGTGAGCCTTCCCCGGAGTCCCGGGGGCTCGGGACCGCAAATGATGTTTGTCGAAATGCCGGACGTCGCGAGGCGATTACTCGGCGATATGCTTTGTATAGAACCCGGGGCCGGCGCGGAACCAGGCTATCTTGCGTCGCTCTATGTAGCACCCGGAATCGCCGAGCCCGGGGCCACTGCGGGCGGCATCGTATTATCCGAGGCTTTTCCGGGCCGTTACATGCAGACCGTGGCGGCGACTGCAAGCTCATCGCTGATCCGCAGGATGCACACCGACATCTTTGCGACCAACGGATGGGCGCTCTATTCACAGGAACTTGCGGCAAGGGAGGGGTTCGGCGGCACCCGGGCGATTCGCGATGCGCTCGAGCGAAAGAGATTCTATGCCGCCGGGACAATAGCCGCCGTCAACCTCCTTCTGGGAGAATTCAGCATTGAAGCGGCGGCGGATTTCATGGCAAAGGAAACGGGAGTTTCCGAGGCCTATGCCCGGGATCTGGCTGTGCAATACGCTCTGGAACCCGAACATCCGATAAGTTATATTATCGGTGATAGACAGATACGCCAGATCAGAGATGAGGTGAGCAGGATCTTGGGCGAGAATTTCAGTCTCAAGAGTTTTCATGATAGCCTCCTGGCCTCCGGCCGTTTGCCCCTGTATCTGTTGAGGAACAACGTGGTTTCAGCATTGGTGGGGAGGCGATAGGGTGATGCTGGGTCTATTCGCGGTGACCGGCAAAGGGGGGAATATGTCTTGCCGTAGTCTGAAGATTGTCTGCCTGACGGCAGTGCTTGTCATTGGTCTTGTTGCGTCTTCCGGCGCCACCAAGCTGGCTGGTGAGTTTCTTGCCACCGGCTTCGGAGCCAAGGCCCTGGGTATGGGCGGGGCCTTTGTGTCGATTGCCGACGATGCCAGCGCCGTCTACTGGAACCCGGCGGGGCTTTGCCAGATGGACCGGCGGCAGGCACTGGTCATGCACTCTCAGCGTTTCGGGGGACTGGTGGACTTCAGCACCTTCAGCTTCGCGATGCCTCTTTCCGGGGAGGCCCAGCCAGAGGCGGTAGGTGCCATAGGTCTTGTGTGGTTGCGCGTGAGTGACATCGCGCTCACGTCCCATCTCAATACTCCCGGCGTCGATTTCATTGACGAACGGGACCCCGAGACCGGCCAGCCCAACGGCAAGTGGGATCCGGGTGAGCGAAGGCTCTGGGATCCGGACCGGGTCCGGTGGGAAAGCGATCATGAGATAGCCGGCTTTCTCTCGTATTCGAGGCGAATCTCCGAAAGCACCGCCCTGGGTTTCAATGCCAAGCTGATCTGGAAGGATCTGGCGGAGATATCGGCGCTGGGCTTCGGCCTGGATGCCGCAGTTCTCCATACCATTATGCCCAACTGGAACGTGGGTGTGACGGTGCAGGATCTCACCACCACGCCCCTATACTGGGACGGCTGGTACTATAACGCCGATTCACCTGACGGCAAGTACAAGGTGAGCACCACCGAAACCATCAATCCCACCCTCAAGGCCGGGACCTCATACAGGCTGCCTGTAGAAGCCATATCGGGCGATGTGGTCCTTGCGGTGGATACCGACTTCAAGTTCGAGGGTTTGGATAAAGAGGAGGCCGATTTCTCATTCTCCAAGGTGAGCGGGGACGTGAGATTAGGAGCGATGTACGAGTACAATCGTGTTCTGCGCGTTGCCCTAGGCATGGATCACCGCAAACCCAGCGCAGGCATCGGCCTGACGGTCGCCCAGTTCAACCTGGATTACGCCTTCTGGAGAGACACGGAACTCGACAATACCCACCGCAT
Source organism: uncultured bacterium (assembly GCA_964598025.1). GTDB lineage: Bacteria > Arandabacterota > Arandabacteria > Arandabacterales > Arandabacteraceae > JALGWN01. The sequence continues at coordinate 1,314 of CAZRAU010000092.1, read as the reverse complement.
ATCGGTCAGCATGGATTTCTGAGTTGGGTGGGCCTTCCGATTGAAAACAGAAAAGGCAGCAGTCTATGCGCAAGAACTTGGTGGCCGGCCGGCCGGCCGCCGGAGAGGCGTCTTTCAGGGTCCTGAATCCGTATGATGGGGCTTTGGTTGAAGAAGTAGCGTCCGCGAGTGCCGACGAGATCGAAACCGCCCTGGCGAGCGCAGATACGGCGAGACGTACGACGGCCTCGCTCACCAGACACGAGCGCGCAGCCATCCTGCGAGGGACCTCCGAAAGACTTGCCTCCCGCAGCGAGGAGATCGCCCGCGTTCTCTCCATGGAAGTAGGCAAGACCCTGAGAGAGGCGAGAGGGGAGGTGGCGCGGGCCGCGACCACCTTCGCGTTTGCGGCCGAGGAGGCGAAGCGGCTTGCGGGCGAGATCGTCCCCTTCGATGCCGTGCCCGGAGGTACTCAAAGGCGCGGCTTCAGCATGCGTGTACCCATAGGCACTGTGATCGCCATCACGCCCTTTAACTTCCCCTTGAACCTGGCAGCGCACAAGGTGGCCCCCGCCATGGCTGCCGGCAACCCTGTCATTGTGAAACCCGCGAGCCAGACCCCGGTGTCGGGTCTCATCCTGGGTGAGATCGTCCTTGACGCCGGCTTCCCGCCTGAGGCGGTGAGTGTGCTTTGCGGACCGGGAAGCACCGTGGGGATGGCTCTGGTCAGGGACCCCAGGCCCCGGATGGTCACCTTCACGGGAAGTGTCGACGTCGGAAAGCGGATCGCCGCCGCGGCCGGGTTCAAGAAGATCGGCATGGAGCTGGGTTCCAACTCCGGAGTCATAGTCACCGAATCGGGCGATCTCGATTTCGCATGCAAGCGAATCGTTCTGGGTGCATTCGCCCTGGCCGGTCAAGTATGCATATCGGTTCAGCGGGTCATGGTGGCTCGCGCGGTCTTCGAAGATGTTGTTGCCCGGGTGGTAAGCCTCACGGAGGGCCTGACGGTGGGGGATCAGCTCGATGAAGCTTCCGACATGGGGCCGATGGTATCGGTCACGGATGCCGAGCGGCTCGAGACGTGGGTCAAGGAGGCGGTAGACCGGGGGGGCACAATCAGGACTGGAGGCAAACGGGCCGGGAGTGTCTATCTTCCCACAGTAATGAGCGGGGTCCGGCGAGACGCCAGGGTCTGGCGGGAGGAGGCGTTCGGCCCGGTGGTCTGCGTCAACCCGTACGATACTTTCGAGGAAGCTCTCGCCGCGATCAACGATTCCAGGTATGGCTTGCAGGCGGGGGTTTTCACCAATTCGGTGAGCGAAGCCTTCAAGG
>CAZRAU010000091.1:0-13267 GCA_964598025.1 uncultured bacterium | reverse complement strand
AGAAAAAGAAGGCTCCATAAACACTCTGATGTTCTCGTGAGCCTTGAGGCCTTGTCGCTCTTGTACAAGAATCGACTGCGTGAGGCCCGTGATGTGTTGAGTGCCGCCGTGAACGATCCCGGAAGGAAGAAACCCAATCCGCACCTGTATGTTAATCTCGCCCTCACATACTGGTATCTCGACGATCCCGACAGGGCGATCAAGCTTAATGACGAGGCTAATCGAATCTATGTCATGCAAGCGAAGCAAAAAAGCAAAGAAGTCCGTTGCTGCCCCTTCGCACTGAACAACAAGGCAGTCATGATCTGCCACAAGATTCTCTCGGAGTATCCAATGGAGAGGTCCGTGATGGATGGTCTCCTAGACAGGGCCTCGAGTGACTGCGCTCTGGCCAAAGAGTGCACCGACGTACCGACAGCAGCTATGCTGGATACAGAAGGATTGATAACCCTTCTCAAGGGGGATCTAGAGGGGGCGGGGGACCTGTTTTCTCTGTCTTTCAGCAACACGCCGAATCCAGCCGCTGCATACCACCTCGGCGTGCTTTGTCTAATCAGTAGGGACTACGAGGAGGCCCGAGTTCTGTTCACAAAGTCTATCGAGTACATGCATGGCAACACCTGGCATCCGATCTACAAGGCTGCTCAACTGAACCTCAGGCGCGTTGATATTGTGGAGGATACCGGGGCTTTCTTCTCGGAGCAGTTTCTGTACTACCAGCTGAAGGAAAGACTGCCGGCCGAGGCATTCGGGGACACTCCCACCCCAGTTGACGCTCTCAGCAGCAAACCTCCCCTCGATGGCTTATTGGAGGTCGAGGCCGGCGATGATCAGATGATCCGCTGGTAAACCCATCGGCAACCATACCGTGGACCGGTTGACTGGGTTGACGGTGCGACTCCCTGACGATTCTGTCGCGATCAGCCTAACTAAGGGTGTGTGTCGGGCCGACACAGGCGTGTGATTCACATAACCATCGGTCTCTTCCGACAAGGAAGTTTGGTGATTTCGCGACTCTGCGACGACAGGTCAGCCCTGCCGACCCCATAGCCAGCAATCTCCCATGCGAGATTCGCTCTGGTTTCCCGATCCCGGGAACACAATACCGCGATGATTGAGTCATGTCTATGAATCTCACAGTATCAGAAGGGGAAACAACCATCTGCGCAAGCATTCCGGAGGTGCCGAGCGCCGCTATGCACTCCCATAGTGCGTCTGCATGCGGCCAATCACGATGATTACTGCAAGAGATTCGACAACTATCAGCAGATCCATAACGGGACTTGTGTGCATTGCGATGTCAAGGGCCAAGGCTGCCGCCCCTATGGCCAGTGTGACAACAGATAGTGCCTTGATGGCCCTGATACCTGGTCCTCTCATCGACACCGCAGGCGCCGCTTCTCCGGTCTCCTTCATTCTATACAGTTTCCGGACTGAGAACAGGTAGCCGAGCAACACGACTGGTATGACAAGAAACGTAACCGCCATAGGGGTCGCTAGCATAACGACCACCTTCCTTCCGATGTATTGAACCAGCCTCGGAGAGGCGGGTTCCAGGTTGTGGCTTTCTGTACCATTGCCATCCTATCAGCGAATCTGTGCACGCGCTCCCTTGGTCATACGCGATTGAATGCAAGTGCAAGCCGTGTGCCATACTCCCCGGTGGAGCCATCCAGGCAACTGCTTCAAAAACAAGGAGGTTATGTGAACCCCTGAGCCTCTCCAGTGCCAATCCGACCCACGACGAACGCCCCAATGCCGCAATCTGCAAGACAGCATTGCAAACCGCAAGAACTCCCTTGTCCGAAGAGCCCCAAAGTGTCTCGCTCCCTAACGCGTCAGGAAGATCTTCTGACCTCAGCACGGCGCCCATGCTAACCGCAGTGCATACTGCGCCCAGCCGCGCTGCGCTCACATGTCACCTTATCGTGTCATCACAGAGGCTTGGACCGAACCACAGAGGCCGGGTAGACACCAGATTCGGTTTGAAAACATAGGCTGCTTCAGCGTCATCAGCCGACCCAGACCATCCGATGGCCACTCGTGCTGCTGAATCTGAATGCCGATGCAATCCACGTTCACACTACCGACAAGGTATAACGATATTGAGCTACTGTCAAGTATCGTCGGCCGGGCTCGGGAATCGGAGGAGACGCGGCGTCCATGTTCACAATACCGCCCCACCATAATCAGATCAGTACCCGCCGAAAACGGAAGCAGCAGACGACAGCGACTTGAAGTCGGTCACTCGGTAGGATCCTCATAGCGAGCCAGGATGCAGCCAGCCAGTTCTCCCATGGCGGGCACCTTTCCGGCATTGACCGCGGACCTGAGGTGCTTGTGCAGGTTCTGTAGGATAGGCTACCCGCTAGCGAATCCCCCGGTGATCACGAAGAAGCTTACCACTCACTTTTCATTCTACCGGACACCGATCCCCCGGATGGCAGATGTATGTTGCTCACTTCCACTTCTTGAAGAGCCCGAGCATGCCCTTGCGACGCTTGAAACCGGCAAGGCTCTGGTACCTGTAGTCAACCGGCAAACAGACAGACGCGTTGAAGATGCGGCACTTGCCCCCGAAGGCCTCCGATCCCCATCAGCCGGATAAGAGGCCTCAAGAGGTCATATGATACTATCGAGCAAGCGCCGGAATTGTGAACCTGCCCGCGTTGTCGGTGAAGACCCAATCGTTGATCTCAAGCACCGGATCGCCGGCATCTGCGAAGGTACCGTCGAAAGCCGTTCCCACGAGGGAACACTCATCATCGTTGTGGATTCCTGTGAGGGCCATGAAGGGGACGCCGGGGCACAATGGGTCACCGATAACATGCCGGCAGTCCGGGATACCGTCAGCGTCCGTTCATGAGTCGCAGTCAAGGACGGGCCCGTCGGCCGCGGGACCCGACGTTACGGACGACCGAACGGTGCTATGGGGATTCGCGATCAGGTAGATCCAGCTTGAGGTGGAGTTCCCAGAGGTCGCGGTCGTCGATCTCGGAGGGACAGGCGTCCATGAGCGAAGCCCCGCTTGTGGTCTTCGGGAAAGCTATCACGTCTCGTATCGACGTCTTGCCTCTAAGCACCGCGGCGATCCGGTCGAGGCCCAGAGCGATCCCGCCGTGCGGAGGCGCACCATACCCGAAGGCCTCCAGGAGGAACCCGAACCTGCGAGCAGCCTCCTCCTTGTCAAGCCCGATCACCGTCATCACCCGCTCCTGCACGCTCCGGATGTGGTTCCTTATGCTTCCCGAGCCGAGCTCGATGCCGTTGTAGGCAAGGTCGTAGACCCTGCCGCGCACTTTGCCGGGATCCGTCTCCAACCGGGCGATGTCATCGTCTACCGGCATGCTGAACATATGGTGAGAGGGCGCCCATCTGTTTTCTTCCTCATCCCATTCGAAGACCGGAAACTCGGTTATCCAGACGAAATGGTGCTTACCTTCCGGGACAAGATCGCAGAGCCGGGCGAGCTCCAGCCGCGCAGCTCCCAGGGCCTTGAGCGACACCGCTCTCTGCCCGGCCACAATGAGGAGCAGCATATCGCCCTCGATGCCGAAGAGGTTGGCCATCTTGTCCAGGGTCGCCGCTTCGAAGAAGCGCGCCATGCCCGAGCCCTTACCCTGGGATACCTTCGCCCATGCCAGGCCGGCGGCACCCGCTTTCTTGGCCACACCCTCCAGGACCTCTATATTCTTGCGGGACAGGTCCGCACCCTCACCCGAGGCGATGGCGAACGCCCCACCCGAGGCTGCCGCCTGTTTGAGCATGTCGGAGGAGCTTTCGCCGACAAGGCCGGTGATGTCTCTTATCTCCAGACCGAACCTGAGATCCGGCTTGTCCGTCCCGAATCTCGCCATGCTCTCCGCATGTGTCATCCTTGGGAAGGGGATCTCGATGTCGGCGCCGATCGCCTCTTTCCATACATGCTTCATAAGGCCCTCGCCGAGTTCGTAGATATCCTCTTCGCTTACGAAACTCATCTCGATATCGATCTGTGTGAACTCCGGTTGGCGGTCGGCTCTCAGGTCCTCATCCCTCAAGCACTTGGACAGCTGATAATACCTGTCGAAACCCGCGATCATGAGAATCTGCTTATAAAGTTGCGGCGACTGGGGAAGCGCATAGAACTTGCCGGGACTGAGCCTGCTGGGGACGAGAAAATCCCTCGCACCCTCAGGCGTGCGCTTGACAAGCAAAGGGGTCTCGATCTCGAGAAAACCCCCGGCGTTGAGGAACTCCCGTACCGCAGCGGCAGCCGTATGTCTCAGCACTATGTTGTCCTTGAGCACGCGGTTTCTGAGATCCAGATAGCGGTACTTGAGCCTCAGGTCCTCATTGGCCTGGGCTTCTTCCTCTATGACAAAGGGCGGTGTTTCCGACTCATTGAGTATCCGAAGATCATCGGCCGATACTTCGATCTCACCGGTCTTGAGGTCGCGGTTTATCATTTCGTCGGGGCGAGGATCGACGGTGCCGGCGGCCGCAATCACATACTCCTGCTTGAGCCTGCGGGCTTTCTCCATGATCTGCTCGTTTTCAGGCCTGAAAACCACCTGGGTAAGCCCGTAGCGGTCCCTCACATCTATGAAGATCACACCCCCATGGTCGCGCCTGCGATGTACCCACCCCATCACGGTCACGCGCTCACCCACGTTGCTCTTGTCGAGGTCTCCGCAGGTGTGTGTGCGCTTGAGTCCTTGCATGCTTTCGGCCAATTGGCTAACCTCCGAGTTTCCGCGAGAGCCAGGTCACGACTTCGTCGCTCTTGACGGTAGACTGCTCGCCGGATTCCATGTTCTTCAGTCCGATGACTCCCTGGCGGATCTCATCCTCACCCACTATGGCGGTGTACCTCGCGCCCATCCGGGACGCGGTCCTGATCTGGTTCTCCAACTTCCGCGGTTCGAACTCCATCCACACCTTGAAACGTTCCCTCAGCCGTCCCGCCAGTTCGAATGCGGCTTCCCGTGCCCCTTCACCCGCAGGCGCGATATAGACATCGGGGCCGCCGATTGCGAGGTCGGCAGATCCCTCCTCCTTCAAGGCAAGCACCACGCGTTCGAGGCCGAGTGAGAAACCCACCGCGGGAGTGTCTGGGCCGCCGATTTCCCTGACCAGCTGGTCGTATCTGCCTCCCCCACCCAAGGCCAGGTCCTCTCCGGCCGATTCATGGACCACCTCGAACACCGTTCTCGTATAGTAGTCCAGGCCCCTGACCAACTTGGGATCGACGTAGAAGTCTATCCCGGCAGTGTTGAGATAACTCTGGACGTGCTCGAAGTGCTCGACACACTCGACGCAGAGTACTGAAGCGATGTCGGGAGTCTCCGAAACAACCGTCCGGCATCCCTTGTTCTTGCAGTCCAGCACCCTCAGCGGGTTTCGCTTGAACCTGTCGTGGCAATCCGAGCAGAGACGCTCCAGGTTGTCTTTGAGAAAGTCCTTCACCACGGCGGAGTACTTCACCCGGCAGTCGGTCCCGCCCAGAGTGTTAAGCCTGATCTTGAGGCTCGCAAGTCCGATGGAGGAAAGATAATCCCATAGCAGCTTTATGGCCTCCGCATCGGCAGCCGGGCTCGCGGTGCCCACGATCTCGATGCCCAACTGGTGAAACTGCCGGTAGCGGCCGGCACCCGGCCGGTCATAACGGAACATCGGACCCATGTAGAATAACTTCGCCACCTTCGCCCTTCTGGCGAGGTTGTGCTCGAGATAGGCCCGGATCACCGAAGGAGTCGCCTCGGGCCTCAGGCTCAGGCTCCGGCCCTTCTTATCCGGAAATGTGTACATCTCCTTCTGTACCACATCGGTGGCGAATCCCGTGCCCCGCTCGAATAGCTCGGTAGCCTCAAAAACCGGAATCCTTATTTCGTTGAAGCCATATCGCCCGCAGAGGGCCACGAAGCGGTCTTCGATGCGTCTCCAGACCGCGGCCTCCTCAGGCAGGATGTCATGTGTGCCTCGCATGGCCTTGAATTTCTCAGCCATCGTTCCCCTTCTTCATCAAGAGACCGTATATCAGAAAACCCGCCACGATGCCGGACAGATCGGCGATCCAGTCCATGGGGCTCGCGTGTCTTCCCGGCACATACTTCTGGTGGAATTCGTCAAAAGCGGCGAAGCCCGCTCCACCTGCGATGAAAAGCGGCTTGCCGCCGCCCGACCAATATCGGAGCCCTGCCCCGAGTACAAAGTATTCTATGAAATGCATCACCTTATCGCAACCCGGAAACATCCGTGGCACCAGGTCCAGACGGGGCAACGAGGATACCGCAAGGATGGCCGCACACCAGGCCACAGCCGGAAGCCAACGCCGTTGGCCGATGAATCTTATGATGGGCTTCAGGCCTTCGCGCTTAACCATAGGAATGAAGCCCGCCGAAGATTAGGGTCCCGAATACGGTGAAGATTGTAAGGATGAAACCTATGATGGAGATGAGGGCGACGGTGGCACCCCTCATGCCCCTGACCAGCCGCGCGTGGAGATAGACGGCATATACCAGCCAAACCACAAGCGATAGCACCTCCTTGGGGTCCCATGACCAGTAGGCTCCCCATGCCTGTTTTGCCCAGATCGCCCCGGCAACCATCGCCCCGGCCGTGAAGAGCGGGAATCCCATGCTGACCGCCTTGTAGGTGAGTCTGTCCAGCGCTTCCAGTGACCCGCTGTCGGCTGTCCGCCTCTTTGCAAGGTAGAGCAGACTCGACACGAAACCCACGGCGAAGAAGGTCTCCGCCAGAGCGGCGAGCGAGACGTGGATATACAGCCAGTGGCTCCTTAGGGCCGGCATCATCGCCCCGGCCGGTTCGGAATAGAAGAGAAATGAGGCCGAGCCCAGCAGGAGAAAAGCCACTACTACTACCGCAAGCGCGCCCACCGCGGGCAGCCGTTTACGGAAGAAAAGCAGATAGACCAGCACTATCGCGAAACTCATGAAGAGCGTGTACTCGAAGAGATCGGTAAACGGAACCTCGCCCGAGGCCGCACTCCTGGCAACGAGACCGGCGGCATGAACGACGACGCCGGCACTCAGCACCGCCAGCCACGCAAGCCTGAGCCTTACCCGCCGCATCATGGTCTCGAGCCCGAGCAAGACGATGACCGCCAAGTAGACGACCGCGGCGGATTGGGCCAGCCTGAGATCAAGCCAGTTCATCGAGTGTCCTCCTCACAGCCTCGAACTCTTCGGCGAAGCCATCCGGGTTCCGGCTTGCGCCTCCCCCGAATACGATCCTGGTCTTCCGGTCGGGAAGGCCTGTTACTGTAAACCATATGCGCCGGTGGGACAAGTAGAGTGAGACGAATGTCCCCGCCGTGAGCAGCGCAAAACCTGCTATTATCAGTCCCTGGAAGGGTTCCCGCACGATCTCCAGCGTCACAAGCACGGCCGGCACTTCGTACATCACCACGAACTGATACCGCCCCTTGACCTCCTCTGGCGGCAGGACGCCGCGCTGCAGCACGTAGGATTCTACGCCGCCCTCGTCTGAAAAGAACCGCACTCCCGGAAGCACACCCAGTGTAGCCTGAATGGCCCCTCCCAGCTCGTCTATGTGGTCCTTCACGTCGACTCCGGCGAAAACATGGGGTGCTATGATGTTGCCGAGCGAATCATATACAGAGAGCGCAAACGCTTCCGGCCTGGCCGTGTCCTCGGCATAGGACACAAGGTATACCTCTCTCCCGCCGCGGACCAGCGGATGGTTGGGTCTTATTCTGTGCCTGGCGAATATTCGATCCCCTGTTTCAAGCGTGACCTCGCAGACATAATCGGAGAGCCGGCCCCTTTCGTCGGTCTCCACCGTGAAATCCTGCACTTTCACGACCGTACTGTCGCTCCCGGCCCGTCCGAGCAAGAAACTCCCCCCCACCCTTATCTCCCGCAGATACCGCGAACCCAGCCTCGTAGACGCCGCACCACCCGCAAGGAGAAAGATGAAGCTCAGATGCAGCATAAGGCTCCCATAACGGGAGAACCCGGCTTTGGATGCGAAGATCCCCTGTGCGCCGTCGGCGGCCCGCCGCAGGGCCCGGTAGCGGCGCCGTCTGCATATGTCCACGACGTGCAGGGCGGCCTCTTCAACGTCGAGATCGACAACGACCTCGCCCGCCTGAGACATCCTGGCCAGCCGCTCCTCGTCGAAGATGAACGGCTTCCCCGAAGCCAGCTCTATCTTCCTCGGGAGGCGTTTGAGGGCACAGGCCAACACCATGACGCAGAGCAGCACCAGCATGAAAGTGAAGTATCCCGTTCTGAAGATGTCCGAGATACCGAGGTTCCATACAAGACCGCCCCAGAGACGGCCATAGATCTCGACATAGGTTTGCTCTGACCCACCCTGGGGGATGGTGGCCCCCAGAAGCGAGAGGAGGGCAAGCGTCACCATGACGACGATGCCCGCCCTGGCCGATGTCATGAAGTCAAAGACGCGCTTCAGGGTGCTCAAACTTCAGGCCTCACAGTAACCGCTTCCGTGATCCGGGACTCACTTGGCCACAGCCTTGAATCTTGCAATGGATCTGTCGAAGGTCCGCTCGACGTCATCGGGAAAGTAGCATGCAGGCAGCTCACCCGCCCTCTTATGATAGGCTATACACTCACAGCAAACGCCCTTTCTCGAGCACGGCTCATAGGTGCAGTTGCACACTTCCAGGTTTTTCTCGTGATTAGGACAATCCATGTTCCCTCCTTCTGAGCGCTGAGGATATAAGGAGCAGGAAGATCACAACCAGGCACAATCCCAGCATCAACAGAAAGACCGACCGCAGACCGAAGCGCTCTCCAAACACCCCACCTATGCCGCTGGCAAAGGCTCCTATCCCGAATCCCACAGTATAGTTGATGCCGTAAACCACACCGCGTCGCATAGCATGAGAGGATTTCGCTATCAGGGTGTTCTGGAGTGGTTGGAATCCGAAGATCAGAAGCACCGTCGGCGCGGCGACCAGAATCAGCAGCACCCCCTCCGCGAAGTAGAATCCCAGGGAGAGCACGGCGAGCAGGATGAAGACCAGGAGGAGATTCCGCTCTATCCGCCGCGTGCTGGAGGCAAGATGCCCTCCCACCAGGGGACCCGCGAGGGAAAAGAGGAGTATGCCGAAACTAACGTATCCCAGGCGCCGTACGTCATCTCCTATGAAGGGGACCCGCTGGGAGAGATAGACCTGGAAGAAAGTCATTATGCCCCTGTAGATGAGGCCGTAGAAGGCGCCGATCAGGTATATGAAGATAAGGTCCCGGTTTATGCTTTTCGCAAGACTGATGTGCTCCTCCTTCTTCTTCGACGATTCGGGCGGGCGTACATGGAACCTCAGAGACGTGAGCAGCACGGCGGCAAGTGCCACACCCGCGATGCCCAGGACAAGATAGGCGTATGTCCACCCGAAGCGCTCGGTCACCGTGCCGGCAATCAGGGGCGCGGCCGCCACACCCATAGTCCCCACCATGCCGTGAATACCCATTCCGCGACCGGTGTCCTTTATGGAAGTGCTCAAGATCGATAGGCCCGCCGGGTGGTACATGCCGGCGAAAAGCCCCAATAGGATGAGGGATACGACCACGCCGGCGGTGGAGCCGAGAACAAAGACGAGAATGGAGGCAAACGTGGTTCCCGCAAGACATATGACCAGCAACAATCTCGCGCCCAGACGGTCCGCGAGGAAACCGGCCGGAAGCGAGCCGAATCCGAAAGCCATGTATGAGGCCATCCCGACGAATCCCACACCCGCAAACTCTAGTTTCAGGGCGGAACCCAACGACTTATAGATGGTGGGAAAAACCAGCATATAGGCATGGACCAGTGCGTGGCAGGCTGAAACCGCAATGAGGATGGATTTTTCTTTCGATGTCATATGCGCCGGCCGGACTAGCTACAACTCTCAACCTCGCCCAGAATGGAGATCGCCTCATCAGGTGAAGACGCGGACGTCAGCCGGGACACCAACTCCTCATTCCTGCCGACACAGGCGACGGCCGAGAGCGCCTTGAGATAACGGGTGGACTCCCCCGGTGGAGCGAGAATCAGGAAGACCAGATGGCAGGGCTGCCCGTCATCCGCCTCGAAATCCACTCCTGCCCGGGAAATACCCAGGGCCCCGATCAGGTCGGTGACACCTGTGGTCCGGGCGTGCGGAATGGCTATGCCTCTCCCTATCCCCGTACTCCCCTTGTGCTCTCTGTCGAGCGTATCGTTGAGCAGAACTTCCCTGTCGCTGCCTTCACCGCCGGCCGCCACAAGGTCGGCGAGGTCTTCGATCACGGTCCATTTGTCCAGGTCGGAGATCCCGATCTTGATCCTGTCTTTGGTTATTATCTTGTCCAGCAACATGGGCCGTTACCTCCCAATCCGGCTTATACGGAATCGTAAAGCGATCTCACAAGATCGTCGCCTTTTACGGTCAATACAGGGCACTTCGCCAACCTGAGAATCATCTCGCCTTCATCGAAAAGGGCATCACGCCTGCTCATAGGCTCTTCGATCTCACCTATGATAATAAGGCCGGCACCCAACTGTGTAGCTTTATCTACGATCTCCCGGTGCACGACTCCCTTGGCGAGATCGGCGACCACGGTGACACCCTTCTCATCGGCCAGCCTTTCGACCACCGAGAGATAACGCCTGCCGTCCTCTTCAAGATCCCGCTCCAGGTCCACTTCTTCCTCCTCAACAAAGACCTTGGCGCTCAGAAGCTCCTCCAGCATTTTCTCATTCACCACATATACGGCGTGGAGCCGGGCACCGTACGCCTTGGCCAGCACGACTGCATACCGGGCCGCGACAAGCCCCGCCTCGCTGGCCTCCACATGGAGAAGCATCTTCTCAAAAGGAGAAGCACTCATTACTTCACCCCCTCCGAGCTTCTAGCCGCCCCTTGACAAGCTTGAGAACGAAGAAAGCCTCACGTTCACCCTCTTCCAATGAATCTTCTATGTACTTCAGCGTCTCATGGTAGTCGGGAATGAATATCCGCTCCAGTGCGTTTACCCTCCGGATGGTCTTCTGTATCTCCCTGGCAAGCCGGACCAGCGATATCCGGGACTCGGCAAGCCTCCCTATTGCCGCGATCGCGTTCTTGAATCTTGCGACCGCTTCATCCGTCCAGACGGAGGTGGCGCGGGGCCCGTAATATGGTGGGTTGTCCTCGATCGTGACGCTGACCGTGGGTATCCCCACACCCATGATTCGCCTTTCCCTCATGCTGATATCGGTCTTCACATTGACCGCCCTGGATGCGAAAGACACGCCTGAGCTGCCCTGGGCAAGCTGGGCCTCCCTCAAGGCCGCGTATGCCTTCGCCAGCTCCTCATCCACCTTCTTCTGGGCCTCCACCGCACGTGCGGTAAGTCCCTTCAATTCCACCACAAGGATTTCGCGTTTCTGTTCCAGGAGCTCGTAGCCCTGGTCGGCAAACTCCAGATCCTGCCTGAGATTCAGCAGATTGCTGCGCGTCGGCGCGATTTCGTATCTGGCCATCTCACTTACCGTAGTACTTGTTGATCTCTTCCTCGGTGATCCTGTGGAGCTCCTCCCTGGGAAGCATGGAAAGCACCTTCCATCCCAGGTCAAGCGTTTGCTCTATGGATCGGTCCTCATCGAAGGTCTGACTCAGGAACTTCTTCTCAAATGTCTCTCCGAATTCGAGGTAGCTGTGGTCGAGGGGCGTGAGCTCTTCCTCACCGATGACGGAGGCAAGAGCCCGGATGTCCTTTACTCGGGCGTATGCGGCAAAAAGCTGGCTCGCCAGGTGCGCATGATCTTTCCGGGTCATCCCTTCACCGATTCCGTCCTTCATCAAACGGGACAGCGAAGGGAGGCCGGCGATCGGCGGATACACACCCCGCTGATTGAGATCCCTTTCCAGGACGATCTGACCTTCGGTGATGTAACCGGAGAGATCGGGCACCGGGTGCGATATATCATCGTTGGGCATGGTAAGCACCGGCATCTGCGTTATGGAGCCGGGCTTGTCTTTCAGCATGCCTGCCCGCTCATATATGCTTGCCAGATCACTGTAGAGATATCCGGGATAGCCCTTCCTGCTCGGTATTTCCTCGCGTTGGGTGGATATCTCTCGTAAGGCTTCGCAGTAGTTGGTCATATCGGTAAGTATCACGAGCACGTGCATGTCCATCTCGAACGCCAGGTACTCGGCAACGGTGAGAGCAGCCCTCGGTGTGATCAGTCTCTCAACCGACGGGGCATCGGCAAGGCTCAGGAAGGCGACGGCCCTCTCCATCGCGCCCGACTCCTCGAAGTTCCTTATGTAAAACATCGCCTCGTCGTGCTTTATGCCCATGCCGGCAAAAACCACCGCGAACCCAGCTTCCTCGCCGACGATCTTCGCCTGCCGGGCTATCTGGGCCACTATCTGCATGTGAGGAAGTCCGCTTCCCGAGAAGATGGGGAGCTTCTGACCCCTGACAAGCGTGTTCATTCCGTCTATCGCCGATATGCCTGTCTGGATGAACTGCCGGGGATACTCCCTCGCGGTGGGGTTCACGGGCAGACCGTTGACGTCCCGCCCCTCGCCGATGGGATCGGGCCCTCCGTCGACCGGCCGTCCCAATCCATCGAATACGCGCCCCAGAATCTCCGGGGAAACCGGCATCATCAGGGGCCGCCCCGTGAAGCGAACCCTGGTCGTACCAAGTGTCAGCCCGGAAGTCCCCTCGAACACCTGCACCACGGCTGCGCCTGTGGATACCTCGAGCGTCATCCCCAACCGTACGTTGCCGCGGCCGTCCACAATCTCGACGAGCTCGTTGAAGCCTACGTCGTGGATCCCGCTTATCGCCACGAGCGGCCCGGAGATCTCGCCGATCCCCACATACTCCCTTCGATCCAGGAGTTCGTGCTCGCTGGAATTAGCCGAAGATGCTTCCGATTTCATGGATTGACTCCTCGAGCTTCTTCTGAAGCTGACCGAGCTTGTCCGCCTCTTCGTTGGTATAGGCGTATTTCATCTGCATTATCTCTCTCATGACTTTGAGCTTCTTGATACCCACCAGCGTGGCCCCTTTCTTGATCGCCTCGGCGGCCAACCGGTAGAAGGCGACTATGATTCTGAGCATCCGGTACTGCTTCTCGGCAACACAGAAAGCATCTACCTCATCGTAGGCATTCTGCTGCAGGAACGCATCCTTGAACATGCCGGCAACTTCCAGGATCAGCCGTTGACTGTCGGGAAGCACATCCGCCCCGACCAGCTTCACAACCCGCTCGAGCCTGCCCTCGCGCTGCATGACCGAAATTATGGCCGACCGGA
>CAZRAU010000090.1:0-13302 GCA_964598025.1 uncultured bacterium | reverse complement strand
GCGGTGGGTTCAAGAAGGATGAGCAGGACAGCATTCCGTGTAAGACCGCCGTAATGAAGGCCATGGCCGGCAACGAGGGCGAGTATTCCTATGGCGGCGCCGAGGGGGTTTTCGCCGGCCCCTTCGTGAGAGGTCTGGCCGATAGCGGATGGACCTGGGACGAGGCGTTCCGGCGTGTGAGTGCGGACACCAACGTCACAAGATGGGAGACTCCGCAGTGGTGGTCCAAGACCCATTTGTGCGAGGGCATAGACCTGTGGATGGGGGACACCCCCGTCAGTCCCGGCGAAAACGTGTTCGTTCCGGTCTATATCCAGGATGTGACAGGTTGGGGCGTCTACGGTTTCGAGATCGAGGTTTGCTGGTGCGACATCCCCGCCGGCCTGCTGGAGTATGAGTATTGTGTCCCGGGTGAGGTGATGACAGGTTCCGGCTGGTCGGCCCCCGTCTGCAACCCTTGCGGCAGCGGGTGTGTCAGTGTCGCCGCGGCGGGAGCCGGCCCACTGGAGGGCGGCGGGGTGCTCTTATATCTCAAGTTCCATGTGAGTACGAATGCCAAGCCCTGCATGTGTTGCGATCTTTGGTTCACATATGCGAACCTCTATGATCCCGAGAAGCCCTTGCAGGTCTGCCTCAAGGGAGGTTCGGTCTGTGTCGAGTCGTGTGACGTGAAAGGGTGGGTGAGGCACTGGAAGTGTTGCCGGGATGAATGCGGCGACTGGTATCTGCCCGAGCCGCTGGCGGGTGTCCGGGTACATCTGTTCGATTGTGAGGGGCCTATTGCGAGCCGGTACACCGGTGAGGACGGCGGCTACGAGTTCGGCTGCCTGGCTCCGGTCTCCGAGGAGTGTCCGTATTGTGTGAATGTGGATTACTGTGACAGCTACGGGGAGTGTATCACCGCCTATGATGCCTCGCTCATTCTCAGGCATCTCGTTTGCCTCGATGAGCTTGACGACTGTGCGTTCCCATCGGGTGGGCTGGTCCAGCCTCAAAAGGTGGCGGCGGATGCCAACTGCAGCGGCAAGATAACGGCTTATGATGCATCATTGGTGCTGCAGTATGTCGTGGGTCTGATAGACCTCTTCCCGTGTATGGATGACTGGGTCTTCTTCCCCTACGACGCCGACGCATGCCTGTACGCATGTCCTGAGGAGCTCAGCTGGGTGGGCGTGCGAATAGGAGATGTGTCCGGGTGTCCGGGCTGTCCGCAGGCGGGTCCGCAGCTTCTTACCGCGTCCGGGCCGGCGGTGGTCACGCTGGGACGTGCAAGCTACGTCGGCGAGACGGTAGAGGTGCCTGTGCTGGTGCGTGGAGCATCCGGTATCCAGGCGGTGGAGCTGGATCTGCGCTATGACGAGCAGGATGTCAGGATCCTCTCAGTGGAACCGGTCGGACTGGCCTCCGGTTTCATGACTTTCCATAGTGCATCCGAGGGCAAACTGGCTGTGGCAATGGCAGGCATGGCCGCGTTCGAGGGACGCGGCAAGATCGCAGTGGTTCGGTTCGAGCAGCGTCATGGGCCTATATGCGCGATGGGCGGCCGGATCTCACTCGAGCGCGTTCTCCTGAACGAGGGCACGCCTGAGGCGGTGATTGAAGGTGCAAGCGGCGAGTTCGTAGAACGGTTTGCGCTGGGCCCTGTGGTTCCCAACCCGTTTGTGGGCAGTACTGAGATCAGGTTCAGCGTTGCCACCGGCAGCCGAGTGGCAGTCGCTGTATACGATGTAGGCGGCAGGCTGGTCGCGACACTTGTTGACGACGTCGTGCCGGCGGGCCGCCGGAGCGTTTCCTGGGACGGCAGGGACGCGGATGGCAGGAAGGCTGCCAACGGGGTCTATTTCTGCCGTATGCAGACCGGCACCTTCAGGGCGACTGAGAAGCTGGTATTGCTTCGTTAGGACAGTGTGCCCAGGGAGGGTCCCTGAGGGCGGTCCGGTCAAGGAGATATGGGAAAGGTGAGACCGGCAAGATTGCGCTATGATTGCCATCAAAAACCTTTGACAACTGCGGACGCTCATGCTATACTGCGCGCGCGTTCCGGGATTCGTTGCGGGGGGCACGACGGGAATACACCAACTATATACTGTGGTGGTTTTCGGAAAGCAGCAGTGAAGACGAAAGGGCCGGAGTGTTTTCATGCTTCGAGCCCTATCCCGGTATTTGGTGGACTTATCAGCCATGAAAGGAGGTGAGGTGGGCGGTTCATACGCCTGCACGGAGGTGGGCGCTCATCTGGTCTCATAAGGATGTGTGTGAAGGCATGTGGTCGGTTTGTAGGTTTGGTTTGTGTTTGAAAGGAGTAGTAAAAATGGCTAAAGGATTTAAAGTAGTGTTCGCTGCGCTTATGATGGCACTGGTGTTGAGTTTGATGCCTGCAGTGTCATCGGCCGATGATTGCATCTTCCTGAAGATCGACGACGTCACGGCCAACCCCGGAGATGACATCCTTGTGCCGGTATTGATCTCCGATGTCACGGGCTGGGGCGCGATGGCGTTTGAGGCCACCATTTGCTGGTGCCCAACCCCCTCCGGTCTGCTTCAGCTGATCGGTTGCGAGCCCGGTCCGGTCCTGACCGGCTCGGGATGGACTTTCCTGGAGTGCAATCCTTGCAGTGACAACTGCATCAGCATAGCATCCGCGGGTATCAGTCCGCTCATGGGGACAGGCCCACTCTTCTATGTGAAGTTCCATGTGAGTGCGAACGCGAAGCCCTGCATGTGCTGTGATGTGTGGTTCACCGATGTAAACCTCTACGATCCTGAAATACCGCTAAACGTCTGTCTGGAAAACGGAAAGGTCTGCATCGAGTCATGCAGTATGGAGGGCACCGTAAACTACTGGAAGTGCTGCTTCGATGAATGCGACGATCCGTATCTCGTGAAGCCCCTCCAGGGTGTCTATGTCCACCTGTGGAACAGCTGCGTGGGCTCGGTGGCAAGCCAGTACACCGATGCAGCCGGCTACTACAAGTTCGACTGTCTGGATCCTCTCGGTCTGGATTGCATGTACTGCACGACCGTCGACTACTGTCCGCTTCCGGACAGGTGCATCACCGCCTTCGATGCGGCCTTGATTCTTAAGTACTTGGTCTGCCTCGATGACCTGATGGACTGTCCGTTCGGTTGGGATGGAGTGACGGTATACCCGCAGATGATCGCGGCTGATGTCAATTGCAGCAGCATGATCACCGCCTACGATGCTTCGTTGATCCTCCAGTACGTGGTGGGTCTCATCAACGTGTTCCCTTGTGCCGACATGTGGGCATTCTACGCGCTGGGCGGGAACTGTGAAAACACCTGTCCGGGCATTGTGGACTGGATCGGCATCCTGAAGGGCGATCCTTCGGGCTGTCCCGATTGTCCGCCCACCGGCCTCCTGGCGGCAGCTGCCACGGCACCCACAAGGGTCAAGCTCGGCAAGGCGGTCCACTATGGTGACAGGATCGAGATACCGGTCACGGTGAAGAACGCCGTGAACATCGAGTCTGTACAGCTCGACATCGAATTCGATACGAGCGACTTCGCGGTCGTGAGCGTGCAGCCCACAGGGCTGGCAAACGGCTTCATGTGCTACTGGAATGATGACGCCAGCACGCTTAGGGTCGCGATGGCCGGAATGACGGGCTTCAGCGGCAGGGGCAAGATTGCCACCATAACCCTGCAGAAGCTGCAGCCGGTTATCCCCAGCTATAATGATCGCGTCGAGATCGTCGATGTTCTGTTCAATGAAGGCATGCCGGATGCTCTCATCGAGGGCAGCGACGTCAATCAGAACATCGTGAGATTCGGGCTCGGACCTGTGTCCCCGAACCCGTTTGTCGATGGGACGGTTGTCAAGTTCAACATGGCGAAGTCGGCCAATGTCAGCCTGAGCGTTTATAACGTCAACGGTCAGCTGGTATCCACGCTTATCGACGGGACGATTCCCGCCGGTCAGCAGTCGATTGCCTGGAACGGCACCGATTTCGCGGGCAACAAGGTGGCGCGTGGCGTGTACTTCTGCCGCATGGCTACCGAAGATTTCTCGGCCACCGAGAAGATCGTGTTGCTTAAGTAGTCTGGCACCTATGCGCCTCAGGCGCATGCGTGGGCAGGGAGCACGCCGCAAGGCGTGCTCCCCTGCTGTTGTTTTCAGATTTCGGTGCAGGCGTTGGTAGCCTGAGGGAGGTGGAGTGATGAGTATTGTCAAGGGATTGTCAACAGGCGCCGTCGTGATTGCGATTCCGCTGCTTGCCCTTCTGGGGCAGTGCTGTGCGGGCACCATAGAGGTCTCTTTACCGGATACATGCGCCGCTCCAGGAGATACTATCTGGCTTCCCATCTTCACGACCGATGTCACGGATTCCGGTGTATACGGCTATAATCTGACCGTGCACTTCGACACCGCCTTTGCCGAGGTAGACACCATAACGTCGGACGGGACCATATCCGAACCCTGGGGTGGGGGCAATCTTGTCTGGAATGTTGCGGAAGGCGACGATTCCCTGAGGATCGCAGCTGCGGGGATACAGCCGCTTACCGGGGAAGGGATGCTTGTCCGCATTGGGTTCAGGATCCGCGCGACGTCACCTACGGACTCCAGCACAATGCTGAGCATGCCTGAAGCCGTACTGAGGGACATGCCGGGGAAGCCTCCTACAATTACCCATCCGGGCTGGCTTACCGTACCTTGCACGGCCGGGATCGGCGTGCCGGAGGCCGAGGAGAAGCCGCTGGAGATCAACTGGCTGGATCCGGCAAGCATAAGGTGGCATCTGGATGCGGGCACGGAGGCGGCCGGCCATCTCAAGATCTATGATCCCATGGGGCGCTTGGTTGCGGAGGTCGGGCCTACGGCCTCCTCGACCTCCGCCACCTATGTGTGGCACGGGGAGACCGAAGATGGTGGGAAGGCAGCCGCCGGCGTCTATTTTTTCCATGTCAAAGCGGGCCGGCGGTTTTGGGGTGGAAAGGTCGGGATTCTGAGGTAAGGTTTCCCAGGTGACATGCCTCTATTGGGACGTCCCCTGAGGTGTGAGCAGTACCCCGCCCGATGTCATGACCCGTATGGATACAATGCCCCCTCGACATCCCCATCCGGCCCTCCCGAGTTAAGCGGTTGATTGTGCAGCGTAATTGGACTAGACTGGCCCCGGAAAACGCAGGTAAGTCCGGTGGGGGACCAGGGTTTGGTGAAGACCACGATCAGCATCATCAATGCGGCGGCCCAGGACATGAGCGGCATCTCCGCAGAGTCGGTGGATCTCATTGTGACATCGCCGCCTTATCCCATGATAGAGATGTGGGACGCCGGGTTCGCCGAACAGGATCGGCGTATAGGGCAGTGCCTGGAAGCAGGCCGCGGACGCGAGGCCTTCGAATTCATGCATTCGCTGCTTGATGCGGTCTGGGTGGGGTGCGACAGGGTGCTCAAACCCGGCGGCATCGCTTGCATCAACATAGGTGACGCTACACGGACGGTGGACGGCGATTTCCGGCTTTATTCCAACCACTGTCGCATACTCGCGTGCTTCCTTGGGTTTGGATATGCAGCCTTGCCGGACATTCTCTGGCGCAAGCCGACCAGTGCGCCGACCAAGTTCATGGGTTCGGGCATGCTTCCCACAGGGGCTTACGTGACCTACGAGCACGAGTACATCCTGGTGCTGAGGAAGGGAGCGAGGCGCCGGTTTGTGAAACCCGAGGAGAAGCGACTTCGGCGGGAGAGTGCATACTTCTGGGAAGAACGAAATGTCTGGTTCTCCGACGTCTGGCACGACATCAAGGGTGCCACTCAGACCATGGTGGATGCGGGGGCGCGCAAGCGGAGCGCCGCTTTTCCCTTCGAGCTTGCCTACCGGCTCATCTGCATGTTTTCCGTGAAGCAGGACCTTGTGCTCGACCCCTTTGTCGGCACCGGAACGACACTCGCCGCAGCCTTGGCGGCCGGTCGCGGTGCCATAGGCATAGAGATCGACTCCTCACTGGTGACGGCCGGGCATCAGGCTCTTCTTGGGGCGATGGACTCGGCCAACTCCTACTCGATGGAGCGGCTTTCGCGGCACATCGAGTTTGTCAAAGCGCGAACCGCGGAGAAGGGACCGCTTAAGCATGTCAGCCGGTATTACGGGTTTCCAGTCATGACCTCGCAGGAAAGCGATATCCTGATAGGCGAGGTACTGGATGTGGCGTCTGAGGGCGAGAGCGTTGTAGGTGTGATCTACGCCGATGACGCGAGCGAGAGTGACTTTTCCATTGATCCGCCGACAGATGCAAAGAAAGAGCTTGAATTACGCAGCGATCTATCGTAAATTATTCCGCCGTGTGCCTGACGGCGCAAACCGAATACGAAGCGAGCGGCTGGATGCGCTCATCGTGTGAACCTTCAAGAGCTCGCGCCCTGAGACGGGGAGCTCGGCTCCGGGGCCGGGAAAGGGCCCGGACGGGATGAAGGGCGGGTAGGATACGCTATGCTGAGTTATGAAAAAGGGAGTGAGCTCCTCAAGGCCATAGCGCATCCTGTTCGGATGGAGATAATCGTCCGGCTGAAGTCGGACGGCTGCAATGTCTCCGAGATTCAGAAGAACCTCGGCCTGCCGCAGTCCACCATATCGCAGCATCTCAGAATACTCAAGAACGCCGGTGTCCTTTCGAATCGCAGAGATGGGACCAAGGTCTGTTATACGATAGAGAAGGAAGAGGTCTTGGAGATAGTGAAACTGCTGAGGAGGATGTGATTTTTTTTGACCCTATCCATCGTTTTACTGCAATAGACGAATAGTCGGATGGAAACTGTTTGACGTTCGTAGTGCCATCATGTTGGGATTCCGTTTCGGCCGGATAACGCCGAAGAGCGGAAGATGAATGAGGGAAACAAGTAGAAACCGACTGGGCCGAGGTTCAGAAAGGGGAGGTAAGGAATGGATATCAGTGTCGACAAGACGCTGGACTGTCAGGGGCTTTCCTGTCCGATGCCCATCCTAAAACTCGCCAAGGAAATGAAGGGCATGGAAAGCGGACAAGTCCTGGAACTTCTGGGCACCGATCCCGGTTCCAAGGCCGACGTTCCGGGCTGGTGTGAAAAGACCGGGAATGAATTCCTTGGGCTGGAGGAAGACGGGGGTGTGTACAAGTTCTATGTCCGGAAGTCCTGAACCTGAGGTTTGCCTGAATGACGGGATCGGACGATGTCCACTTCGAGAAGGAGTTCTTCGATGGCAAACGATGAAAAGGGGGCTTGGCGCCAGTTGTGGGGCACGTTCTTCGGCAAGACCTGGCCGATGTGGGCCGGAGGCATCCTGCTGGCCCTGCTCAACGTCTGTCTGTTCCTCGTAAAATCCCCCTGGGGTGGAAGCGGTTCATACATCAACTGGGGAGAGAACATCTACAGCGCGCTCAAGGTGTTCAATCTCACCGCAGTCAAGCCGGTTCTCTCCCACACATACGGTCTTCTGGGATTGCTGACCCTGCTCGGCGCTTTTGCCGGAGCGCTTATGGGTCGTGAGTTTGCCCTCAGGATCCCTCCTCCGGGAGAGATGTTCAAGGGGTTGCTGGGCGGCGTTCTCATGGCGTTCGGTGCGACCCTCGGAATCGGCTGCACAATAGGCGGCTTCTTGAGCGGGTGGGCGGCACTGTCCGGTGGGGGGATTATCCTGGCAGTGGGGTTTCTCATAGGCACCTATGTTGCGCTGCGTTACCTGATCTGGGAGATGGAACATGTTCCCAGGATGAGCGCAGGCAAGAGTTATACCTTGCTCGCCGCAAAGGGGCGTGGTGGTGTGTGGCAGCCCGTGCTGGGAGTCATTGTGACTGTGTTCCTGCTGGTCGCCTTCGGGCGGCGGTTCCAGAGCGACAATGTGCTTGCGATGTTCGCCGTCATCGGACTTGTGATCGGGATCATACTGCAGCGTTCCCGCTTCTGTATTGTGAGGGCCTTCAGAGAGCCCTTCATGACCGGCGAATCAGAGGCCCCGGTCGGCGTAATGGTGGCGCTGGCGGTCGGGATCTTCGGTTTCGCTGTGATCAAGTACATGGGGGTCGGAACTTCAACCCCCGGAGCGGCGAGGGACCTGGCAATGACCTGGGTTTACCCGCATTTCTGGCTGAGGGCTCTTATAGGCGGGACTATCTTCGGTCTGGGTATGACCGTTGCCGGCGGCTGCGCCATAGGCGCTATCTGGCGGGCCGGCGAGGGCCAGGTCAAGCTCTGGTTCGCCATGCTCGGCTTCATGCTGGTCGCGCCGATATCCAAGAAGTTCATAGTCCCGGGATTCGCCAATGCCCTTCCGGAGTGGGCCCAGCAGAAGGTGTTTCTTCCCGACTGGTTCGGATACTGGGGAGCAGCCCTTGTGTTCTTCATCCTGATAGTCCTCTGGTATGTGTTTGTGAAATGGAACGAGCGGACCGGCAAGTTCTCTGCCGTATAAGGTGAGGTGAGAATGATGAGAGTACTTACACTTTTGTCGCTGCTGACTTTCCTTGTGGCGCTTGCCGGGTGTGGAGGTTCTGGGGTCGAGGGTAGAGGGCCGGCACCGTGCGCCGATGTCAAGGAGATGGTGGCCAAAGCCCAGGCGGGGGTGAACCAGATCGACATCGAAGAATTCAATACCTTGATGGACAGCGATGAATACTTCACCATCATCGACGTCCGTGAACCGGATGAGTTCGATGAGGGCTCTATCCCCGGCGCCATCAATATACCGCGCGGCATCCTGGAGTCCAAGATCGCCGATGCCAAGTACTGGGACAGCGAAGGCCTGTTTGTGCCCGGGAGGGATGAAGCCATCATCCTCTATGGGCACAAGATAGATCGCGGCGTGCTTGCTGCTGAAACCCTGGTGAAGCTCGGGTACAGCAATGTAAGGCACCTGTATGGGGGATGGGTGGTTTGGGAGGAAGGCCCGGAAGCTCTTGACGCGGAAGAAGAGGTGGTGGAACAAGGTGGTTGCGGAGGCTGATGGGTCCGCGGGCCGGTAAGAAGGTCCGTCACAAGACGCGATAGCGACAACGAGTCTGAATATTGACGAAGGACGACGACAAAGCAGCCAGGGAAAGGGGGTGTTGAAGCCGCTTCTTGCGGGAGCCTGTCCCCCACGGAAGGCCCCGCGAATATCACCGATCAGCAAGAAACGGACAGAGCGTCCACAGCAAAACGCTAAAGAGGAGAACAAGATGAAAAGCGCGACCAGATACCTTCTGATCTTACTGGCCCTGGCGGCCGTGATCCTGGCCGGCTGCTCTGAAGACACGACCATGCCGGATGTCGGGGATGGAAGTTCCGCCACCCTGAGAGCATATCTCATTGCCAACGATCTTGACCTTCCCGACATTCTTACCGATTGGCTCATAAACGCTTCCGACGTGGAGGCGAACCCGTCGGCATACCATATCATGGACATCCGTACCCAGGAGTTGTATGACGAGGGTCACATCCCCGGAGCAGTCAATTCCACGCTCGCCGGTATAGTGACCGACGCCGCCGCGAGCGGCGGGAAGCCCATAGTGGTTGCATGCAAGACAGGCCAGACCGCGGCTCAGGCTGTGGTTGCCCTTCGCCTGAGCGGCTATAGCGACGCCAAGAGTCTCAAGTTCGGTATGAGCTCCTGGAACGGCGCCTTCGACCTGTGGACGGCCAATGTGGCCAGTATCGCCGTGGGCCACGACAATTGGTCGATGGATGCGACCGCCGCACCGGCGCCGCATGACTACCCCATCCTGGTTACGACTGCGACCGACGGGGCCGGCATCCTGGCCGAGCGCGTCGCCGCGATGCTCGCCGGCGGTTTCAAGGGAGTCGACGCCGACGACGTTCTTGAGGCGCCGGGTGACTACTTCATCAACACCTACCTGGCCGAAGCGGATGTCGCGACCTATGGGCACTTCGATGGTGCTTACAGGATCCTGCCGCTCAGTCTCGATGCAAACGAGTTCATGTACTATGACCCTGACAGAACTGTCGTCACCTACTGCTGGACCGGTCAGACCTCGTCTATTGTCACGGCATACCTGACGGTCCTCGGCTACGACGCCAAGAGCCTGAAGTTCGGTCTTAACGCGCTGGTCTACAACAACTTGACCAAGTCCAAGTGGGGCGGTTCGGCGGACTACGCCTACGAGACCACTGCTCCGGTCCTGGTCGCCCGGTAGGGGGGCCCTCTGCTTGCAGCGGATCCGGAAACGGAAGGAAACAGATAGATGATGTGCACCACAGGGACAGGGGAAGCCGGCGGTCCGGGCTCCTCTGTCGAAAGGAGAGAAAACATGCGAACCCCGTGGCTCTTTCTGCTGATCGCGGCGCTGGTTCTTCCTGTGGCAGCCTTTGGACAGGGCTGCATGGAAGGTGGATCCGATGAAGGCGTCAACGTTGTGGGCTTTATACAGCCTCAGTTTGAGTACTACCCTAATCCCGATCCCGACCAGGAACATCTCACCTTCTCTTACTGCAGGGCAAGACTCGGAGTGGTCGGTGACGTTCCCTATGATATCAGCTACTACTTCATGATGGAGTTTGCTCCTTTCATGACCGATTCGCCTTACATGCTGGATGCGTTCATGTCCTATACGAGACTGCCTTATGCCAAGATCTCATTCGGGCAGTTCAAGCAACCTTTCAGCATGGAGCGAAACACATCCTGTTCCGGGCTTCATACGATAAGACGTTCGAAGGTCGTGGAGAACCTGGCGATGGACAGGGACCTGGGGATTATGGCCCTTGGGAATCTGGCCGAGGGACTGGACTACCGCCTTGCTGTGATGAACGGGACCGGGAAGAACACAAAAGACGATAACAAGGGCAAGGACATCGTCGGCCGAGCAATCTACTCGCCATGCGAGTGTGCAACCTTGGGCGCCGGATTCGTGTCGGGCAACTCCAAGTCTCAGGTGGAGGGGGCGGATGACGACACCAAGACGAGATATGGAGGCGATCTCGAGGTCCGCTACATGAATTTCCTCGCCCAGGGCGAGTACATATACGGCAAGGACAAAGGGTCCTATACGGTGGGAGGCGGTTGCGGCGGCGACCCGGAGATCGTTGTGGGAAGCGTTGAGAGGAACGGCTTCTTTGTCACGCTCCTCTACTCGACCGATTGGAACCTCCAGCCTGTGCTCAAGTACGATCGATATGATCCGGACACCGACGTCGATGATGATATGTGGCATTCCTGGACCTTCGGGTTCAACTACTTCTTGAACGATTGGACAAGGCTTCAGGTCAACTACATACGAAACATAGAGGATTTCGTGCCTGCGCTCGAGAACGATGAATTCCTGGTCCAGATGCAGGTCAAGATCCAGTAAGTACAGGACGGTCGTACTGTTCGAGATCGGAAGGGAAGGAGGTCTGATGTGAAGAGTCTAAGCCGGTATGCCGTGGTGCTCGTCATATCATTGCTCATCTCACAGGCGGCATTTGCCCAGCTCATCTCCGTGGACGAACTCGCGGCGATGATGGAGAAGGGTGATGTGGTAGTGGTGTCCGCGAGGGCGGCCAAGGATTACGTGAAAGTGCATCTGCCGGGCGCCGTGAACCTCTGGCACAAGGATCTTTACAAGGGGGGCGATATCCAGGCCCTGCTCAAGAGTCCCGAAGAGATCGCGGCGATCCTCGGGAATCTGGGGATAAGCGCCGACAAGACGATCGTTGTCTATGACAACGGCGACTGCAAGTTCGCGGGACGTGTGTACTGGATCCTGAAGTATATGGGCGCCAAGGACGTCCGGATGCTCGACGGACATATGAAGATGTGGCGCAAGGGAAGGAAGCCCGTGACCAATGATGGGACCGTAATCACACCGGTCAAGTTCGTTGCCGCACCGGTGGACTCGATCTATGCTTCGATCGACTACGTGAAGAGTCACCTCGGCAAGGCGGATTTCGTCCTGGTTGATGCGAGATCGGAAGATGAGTATGATGGCAAAAAGGGCGAGACGAAGCGAAAGGGACATATACCGGGTTCGATCCGTCTGGATTACGCGGATATCCTGAATGAGGACGGTACGCTCAAGGCGAAGGACGACCTCGCCAAGATCTTCTCCGATGCCGGGATCACGCCGGACAAGGACGTGGCCGTCTACTGCGAGACAAGCGTACGTGCCGGGATCATGTATCTGGCCCTGACCTCGGTTCTGGATTATCCCAAGGTGAGAGTCTACGACGGCGCCCTCTACGAGTGGTCCGCGGATGCCGCCAACGCCGTCGACAAGAAAGAGTAAACAGGCTGAGAAGGGAGTGAATCGACATGGGAAAAACAGCAATCACCATTAACGGTGCGGAAGCGAAAAACGTATTTCCCGCTATCACCATCGGTGTCTCGGCGGCCGCCAGCGGTGATGAGGTCATACTCTTCTTCACCCCCGGCGGGGCGCCGGCGATGCTGAAAGGAGCCTTCGAGAAGCTGAACAAGGAAGCCAAGAATCTGCCCGATCTCATGGAGATGGTAGAAGGGCTCAAGATGCTCAACGCGAGGTTCCTGGTATGTGAGCTCGCCTTTGCCGTACACGGGTTCGGTGAAGAGGACCTCAGAGAGGGTGCCGAAGTCGTCGGCGCTACCACCTTCGTGGGTGCCGCCGATGGTGCAGGGCTGACGCTCTCGTTTTGATGTGAACAGGTAACAGAAAAGGAGTCGAAAATGGCGACTGAACAACTGGATTGTTTGGGACTGAAGTGCCCGCAGCCTATCTTGAAAGTCGTTGCGAAGATGGCGACCATGAAGCCGGGTGACATCATGGAGGTTCTGGCCGATTGCCCGTCTTTCCCCACCGACATGAAGGCGTGGGCCGCGAAGACAGGCAAGGTTCTGCTTATGCTCTCGACAGACGGCACCGGGAAGCACACGGCGCAGATCCAGCTATAGCCCGGGTTGTTGACAGACCTTGTCGCGCGGTGCAGGAAACGCGGGCGACGGCCGGGAAGACGAGTGAGCCGGCCTGAGGCGGTATGGTGCCGGTTTCAGGGCGGGGTCATTGGCGGGAAGGACGCGTAGAGATGACTGAAAGCGAGCGAACGACGGAATTCACACCGAGGTTAGTCGGCTTTCTCTGCAATTGGTGCACATACGCCGCGGCCGATCTCGCCGGTTCGACGAAGCTCGAGATTTCACCGGCTCTTACCGTCATCAGAGTTATGTGCTCCAGCCGGGTCGACCACAACCTTCTCCTCACCACGTTCTTCAAGGGGGCGGACGGCATATTGATCGCCGGCTGCCATCCGGGCGACTGCCACTACGGCAAGGGCAACTACTATACGAGGCGCCGGTACGCGGTCCTGAAAAAGGTCATGGAAGGCCTGGGTCTGGAGCCCGAACGCCTGCAATTGTCATG
>CAZRAU010000089.1:1982-13323 GCA_964598025.1 uncultured bacterium | reverse complement strand
AAGCCCTGGTTGACCCCGAGGACGGGCGCAAAGAGCCCATCAAGGGCTGGGTAAGCTGGATATCGCCCGAGGCCGAGTTCACCCCGAAGAACGTCCAGACCAAGGAGGCAAGGGCCGACCTCGTCTATGCCGTGAAGATAACCATTCCCAACCCGGAAGAGAGTCTCAAGATCGGCATGCCGGTCATGGTACGGATACCGTGAAGCCTATCGAAGTCACGGGGCTCACCAAGACCTACGGCAAGGTGCGGGCAATCGATGATTTCACCTTCGTTCTCGGTGAGAGGGAGCTTGTCGCGCTTGCCGGTCCCGATGGTGCCGGAAAAACATCCCTCTTCAGATCCATATGCGGCCTGATCGAATTCGACCGTGGGGGGATCCGAGTCGTCGGCCACGATGTGCGGACCGATTTCGAGAGCATAAAACCGAGCCTGGGCTATATGCCCCAGGCTTTCTCGCTCTATCCCGATCTTTCGGTCGAGGAGAATCTCAAGTTCTATGCCGGCATCTTCGGTGTGAACCGCAGGACTTTCGAGGAGAAGCAACGGCAGCTCTATGAGTTCTCCGGCCTCGGGCCGTTCTCAGGCCGACGGGCCGAGCACCTTTCCGGCGGCATGAAGCAGAAGCTGGCGCTCAGCTGCAATCTCATACATGACCCCGAAGTCCTGGTGCTGGATGAGCCGACCACGGGTGTGGATCCTCTCTCCCGGAGACAATTCTGGGACATCTTGAAGCATCTGCGCGATCGGGGTGCGTCCATCGTAGTGTCCACGCCGTACATGGACGAGCTGGGTCTTGCGGATCGGGCGGTGCTCATGAACGCAGGGCGCAAACTTGCCGAGGGGACCCCCGGCGATCTCGCCCGGCGTTACAAGGGCAAAGTATTCATGGTGCCCGGGGTGCCGACCACCGAGGAGATGAAGCAACTGGCCGGCATCGTGGGTTTGGCTGCGCGGCGGTACGGAACATCGCTTCGGATCTATGCCGGTGGGGATGCCGAACGCGCGGAGATCGCTCGAAGGGTATCAGGGGCCGGAATCGATGCAGGCGGGCTTGAGGAGATCGAGCCTGACCTCGAGGATGTGTTCGTACAACTGATGGGGAGCGATGATGGCTGACCGGCGGGACGGCAGGGCGGATACCTCCAAAGCCGTAGTGCTCAACGGACTAACACGCACCTTCGACGGTTTCACTGCGGTGGACAACGTAAGCCTCTCGGTTGACCATGGGGAGATATTCGGATTCCTGGGGCCGAACGGCGCGGGCAAGACCACTGTCATCCGGGTGCTCTGCGGTTTGCTGATGCCCACATCGGGCGGAGGCAGCGTCAATGGCTATGACATCAAAACCGACCCCGAGAGCATCAAGTGCAGCATAGGCTATATGTCGCAGAAGTTCAGCCTCTACAGGGATCTCACAGGCCGCGAGAACCTGGAGTTCTATGGAGCTGTCTACGGCCTGGGGGGCGAGGAGCTCAAGCAGAGAATCGAGGATGTCAGCCGTGACCTCGATCTCGGTTCTTTCATAAGCCGTCCAACGGGAGCGCTCCCCGTGGGGTGGAGACAGAGGATCGGTCTGGCCGCAGCGATACTGCACCGGCCGAGAATCATATTCCTTGATGAGCCGACCGGCGGCGTGGATCCGGTCTTCCGGCGCAGGTTCTGGGAACTGCTCTATGGGCTTGCCGATCAGGGGCTCACCCTTTTTGTCACGACCCACTATATGGATGAGGCGGAGTTCTGCCGGCGCATCTCGATTATGCACCGAGGCAGGATCGTGGAGATGGGAGCGCCTCAAGATCTGGTCGAGAAGTACGGGCAAGCGGACCTTCAGGAGACCTTCATACACCTTATTACCGAAGAGCACGCCAATGGGTAAACTCGGCTTCATAGCTCTCAAAGAAGTGCGGCACCTGCTCCGGGACACGCGCTCGCTCATGATCGCGATACTGATGCCGATCATGATGACGCTTCTCTATGGTTATGCCATAAACCTGGATATCAAAGACATCAAGCTTGCCGTTTTCGACCATGATCGGACCCGGGAGTCCCGCGATCTGGTCGACCGGTTCTATAATTCGGGCTACTTCACCAGAGCTGATTCCGAGTCCCGCCTCGAAGAGCCCGAACGGATCTTCAGGCGGGGTGATGCCCATTGCATCCTCACCATAAGACCGGGTTTCGGGAAGGCCGTCGAGAGTGGCGAGGAGTTTGAGATTGGACTCCTTCTTGACGGTGCCGACGCCAACATGACCAACGCGGCGTCCAGCTATGCCGGGATCGTGATGACGCGGCTTCTCCAGGAGCAACTGCCGCCCGATTTCGAGATCCCCGGTGTCCGGCTCTCGCAGCAGGTGCTGTATAATCCCGACCTCAAGTCCTCGCATTTCTTCGTCTTGGGTCTGATCGCCGTCATCTTGATGTTGGTCTCGGCGCTCCTTACATCGCTCACCATAGCACGCGAAAGAGAAACAGGAACGCTGGAGCAGCTGTTGACGGCGCCGGTCAAGCCGCACCAAATCATCCTCGGCAAGGTGGTCCCGTATTTTGTCCTGGCCGGCCTGGACGGTTTCCTGGTCTGGGCCTTCGCTGTGTTCCATTTCGGAGTGCCCATGAACGGTTCGATACTCCTCCTGGTCTTTTTCGGGACGATCTATGTGCTGGCCGCCTTGTCCATAGGCATCCTGGTATCGACGCTGGTGAAGACCCAACAGGTGGCGATGATGACGACCCTGATGGTCACCATGATGCCGTCGGTTTTGCTGTCGGGCTTCGCATTCGACATAGGGAATATGCCCAGGGTGCTTCAGGGGATCTCATACATAGTGCCGGCCCGCTACTTCATCGTGATCATACGCGGCATCATGCTCAAGGGGTCCGGGCTTGGGGTACTGTGGCCGCAGGCAGTCGGGCTCGGTGTGCTGGCCTTTGTGCTGCTTGCCTTCGCGGTAAGCAAGTTCAAGATAAGGATAGGGTAGATCTTATGGGGGCGGTACGCGCGCTGGTCAAGAAGGAGTTCAGGCAGGTCTTCCGCGATCCGGTGATGCTGAGACTCATCTTCATCGCGCCGATTCTGCAGATGATCCTGCTCGGCTATGCCGTTAATTTCGACGTGAAGAAGATCCGTACGGGACTCTATGATTATGACCGGAGCCGGCTCTCGCGCGAGTTCGTGCGGTCGTTCTCGGTGGGCGACTATTTCGCCATAGAGCGGGCGGACGTCCCCCTCACAGATGTCGAACTGGGGTTCAAGGAGAACGGATACAGTGCTGCGCTTGTGATTCCCGAGGACTTCTCTAAGCGCCTGGAGGAAGGACGACCCGCAACGGTGGGTTTCTGGGTGGATGGAACCAATGCCAATTCTGCCGGGATCGCAATAGGGTATGCCGGGGTCATAACTCAGACTTTCAACGAAAGACATACGGATATGGCGCGCCCCATAACCATGCGGCAGAAGGTGCTCTACAATCCCGAGGTTCGGTCGGTCAACTACATGGTTCCCGGCGTGGTGGCCATACTGATAAGCCTGGTGACCGTAATGCTTACATCGATGGCAATCGTGCGGGAGAGGGAGGCGGGCACCCTGGAGCAGGTCATGGTGACCCCCATATCGGCCATGGATTTCATCCTGGGAAAGACCATGCCTTTCGCCATACTCGCCTTTGTCGAGATATCATTGGCCCTTGCGGTGGGGATTCTCTGGTTCGGCATCCCCTTCGCAGGTTCGTGGGCGCTTCTCTATGCCCTGGCCTTCGTCTTCATCTTCACGACTCTCGGAGTGGGAATGTTGATTTCCACAGTAAGCACTACGCAGCAACAGGCGATGTTCTTTGCCTGGTTCTTCTCGCTGTTCACCATCATGACCTCGGGCTTCTTCACTCCCATAGAAAACATGCCCCGCGTCATCCAGTACATAACACTCCTAAATCCCATGAGATACTTCATGAAAGTCACAAGAGGTATCATGATGAAGGGCGCGGGGGTGGACACGCTCTATCCGGAGATCCTGGCCATGGCCGCATTCAGCGCCATCATCTTCACCATCTCCTGGGTCCGCTTCTCCAAACGCATCACGTAACGGTCCCTCCCCGCTTCACGCCATAATCCCGATTTTCACCTTGACAAGTGAGGGCAGATGGCCGATCATTTAAGTGGAGGCTTAAATGGTTAGGGACCGAAAAAGCGAAGATCGGGAATCGGGATGCTGTGACATATTCAAGGCGCTCTCCGTTGAGACGCGAGTCAAGATAATCGAGCTCCTTAAATCGAAGGGACCGCTCGGCCCAAAGAAGATCGCCCAGCTGATCGGCATGACGCCGGCAGCTGTATCCCAGCATCTCAAGACCCTCAAACAGGTCGGCCTGGTAAAGAGCGAACGCCGCGGGTACTGGATCCCTTATGACGTTGACGCCGGGGCGCTTGAGGATTGCCGGATCAAAGTGAGCAGGGTGTGTTCCTGCGGGTGTCATGACGAGGATGTGATTGTGGCAAGGCGCCGCGGAGCTGAGGATATTAGATCGCTTGAAACCTATAAACGGAAGCTCGAAACCGAACTCAAGAGGATCAGCAAACGGCTGGACGATCTCGCTGCGGAGAAAGACCGATGAGATCCATCCGGGATGTGTTTTTTTGCCCCTGTGTTTAAGTTAATGCTTAACTACTTAATATACAGAGATGAGGACATCACTTGGTACAGCAAGCCCTAAACCCCATGAAAGGAGGTGAGAATACATGTCATGCTGTGAACCAGAAACCGGCAGGCAGCCCCAGCATGGGCTCTGTGATTGTACACAGGGGTGCTGTTCGCCACACGGCTTCTCCCGGCGTTTCGTCTCAAGCAAGGAGACACAGGAGTGCCTGAAGCACTACAAGGAGCAGTTGGAGAAGGAAATCGCCGGCGTGGACGAGCGCATCCAGGAGCTTGAGGGTGGGAAGAAATAGGTTGTGCCCGGACCGATTGGGGGGAGTGGTCTGATCTACCGCTCCCCCCGTTCTATCCACATGTCCACAGCAAAGGACCGGGCACGTATCCAAGCCCGGAGCTATCTCGAAGAATCGCACTACCCCGTCGCCGTAAGGTTTGTATCGGGCCCGGGCATGTGGTATAATGGTGTGGATACAAAGATATACGCGGACAGGGTCTTTAACAGCGAGGTGAGACATAATCAGACAGACATTCAAGATCATGAGCTTCTTGAGTATGCTGGTCATCCTGCCTTTTGCGGGCTCCGCCGTGCTGGCGCAGGCTGACTGGAATACGATATCGGTTTCCGATAGTGTAGTCTCCTTTGGAACCGTGACCACCGGTCAGACGGATTCCATTCTTGTGACACTCACCAATGATCTTACCGTGGCTGTCGAAGTTGTTGACGCCTCTTTCGAGGAAGCCGTGTTCTCCACCGATCTCGGCGGACAGGTGATACCCGCCCTTGGGAATCTGGATTTCCATATCTACTGCTCCACCGAACAGAATCTCGACTATGTCGATTTCCTCCGCATCGAACTGGACGAAGGGATCCGCCCGCTCATCGTCGAGGTCTCGGCCCAGGCTTACTTCCCGGGCTCTTACTATGACGGCACCCGGAACCTGTGGGGCGAGGACCTCAAGGATGCATTGACCTCTATTATCGACGGCCACACCTCGCTGGGATACACTCTGGCCCGGGACCACATGTATGGAAGCATTGACAATGTCGATGGCTGGGTCGAGTGTGTGTATACCGGAAGAACGGCCTTCTTCAACACCCGCGAAGGCGCAACCGCGAATGGGTTTAACTGCGAGCACACCTGGCCTCAGAGTTTCTCAAATGAGGACGAGCCGATGAGGTCGGACATTTTTCATCTTTATCCGACTGACGAGACAGCGAACAGCAAGCGGGCGAACCTGGATTTCGGGATAGTGGTATCTCAGACCTGGGGCGTCGGCGGCTCGAAGCTGGGTACCGATTCCGATGGGCAGACGGTCTTTGAGCCACGGGATGCACATAAGGGCAATGTGGCCCGTACGCATTTCTACTACATAATCCGATATGATGGGAACTACAACCTATACGTGGACGCGGCCAAGATGGAGGCCCACTTCCGGTCCTGGCATGTCTCCGACCCGGTCGACAGCGCCGAAGAGCAGAGGAATGAGGACATATTCGATCTGCAGCATAACCGCAATCCATTTATAGATCACCCGGCGCTCGTGGACAGGATATCGAGTTTCTTCGGCACAGCCACCCATGAGTTGAACCCCGAGATAGCCACGTCCCCGGCAGCGGTGGACATGGGTATCGTAGGTTTCAACCTGACGACCGACACCTACATTGCGGTCGTAAACACTGGGGATGATACGCTTGATGTGTCATCTATTGCGTCGACCGACCCGGATTTCGGTGTCGACAAGGCTGTAATGACGCTTGCCCCGGAGGCCTATGAATATGTCAGGGTGACCTATGTATCAGGATCGGTGGTAACCACCGATTCCACCGACATTGTCATCTCGAGCGACGACAGTGACGAAAGCCCGATTGCGGTCCCGGTTGTAGTCGAGGTTGCCGACGTATCCGGCATCGATGGAACCGAGACCCGTCCCGGCGGAATCACGTTGCAGCAAAACCGGCCGAACCCGTTCGGTCGGCGTACAACCGTCGCGTTCACCCTGGATCGGGCCGTCGATGTCGATCTGTCGGTTTTTGACATCAAAGGACGGCTGGTTGCGCAGCTTGTAGACGGCGAGAGATTGGCCGCGGGCGACCACCGGTGGGAGTTTGTCGCCGGCAACCTGCCCTCAGGGATATACTACTATCGGCTGGCTGCCGACGGGCGGACTCTTGCCCGGTCCATGTTGATTCTGAAAGGCCGGGCCGACCTACGCCAGCCGTAGCGTGACGACTCCTGGGGCACCGAATGTTCTTCGTAGCCTCGCGGTCCCTGTCGCGACGGCCGTCTGTGTAGCGTCGGGTTTCTGTGCCCGACGGCAGGTCATTGCAGGGCGGGCAGGTGTAGTCGGGCAGCCTTAAGATTCTTGTGTCTCCGGTATTCCCCGTAGTAGATTGAAATGCTATGTCTCTTGTAACCACGCAGAATCTTGGAAAGTCATTTGGTGCCGTGGATGTTTTCTCGGGACTCAACCTGAGCGTCCCACACGGGGCGCGTATTGCCGTTGTCGGCCCGAATGGGATTGGCAAGACCACGCTCCTTCGCATAATCGCCGGTGAGGACACACCTTCGGCGGGCAGGATCCACCGCTCCAAGGCTCTGACCATGGGCTATCTACCGCAGGAGTCTGTCGTCGAGACCGAGAACACACTCTGGGGTGAGTGTCTCGCGCCCTTCCGCGGCCTCCAGGACCTTCAGCATGAACTCAATCGGCTCGAGACCGAAATGGCCGATCCCGAAAAGGCCGACGAAGCCATGGAAGCTTATGGCAGCCGGCAGGCCCGGTTCGAGCAGGTCGGGGGTTACACATTTGAGGCTCGGATTCGCCAGGTCCTGATCGGTCTGGGCTTCTCGGACGAGGAATTTGAGATGCCGCTTGCCTGCCTTTCGGGCGGACAGCGCACCAGGGCGCTGCTAGGGCGCCTGCTCCTCGAAGGGCCGAACTTACTCATTCTGGACGAACCCACCAACCATCTCGATACCGCAGCCATAGAGTGGCTGGAGAACTACATAAAGGAATGGGATGGGGCCGTCCTTGTGGTCTCCCACGATCGTTATCTTCTGGACAAGGTCTGCAACAACACCTGGGAGATGGGACGTGCAGGCGTTGAGATCTATCGCGGCAACTACAGCCACTATCTCAGGCAGCGACAGGAACGCTGGGAGCTGCGGTCCAAGGAGTTCGAGGCCGAGAAAGAGCGCCTGATGAAGGACATGGAGTATATCAGGCGGAACATCTCCGCTCAGAATGTCGCCCAGGCAAGGGGGCGCCTGAAGCGCTTGAGCCGCCAGATTCAGGCCATCGAGCAGATCGGCGTTGAAGCCATGCGGGGCAAGTCATGGCTCCGGATAAGCGGGGATGTGCAAATTACAACGAGTGTCATGAGTCCGGGGGAAGCCGAACAGCGCCTAAGAGCCCTTCAGAATCCGGTGCAGCGCCCCAGGCAACTCAAGTTCAAACTGCGTGCCGCCAAGCGTGGGGGCAACACCATCCTGCGGACCAGCGATCTCGAGATCGGTTATCCGGGCAACCATCTTTTCAAGGCCCCGGACATTGTGCTCCGCCGTCAGGAATGTGCCGCCCTCATAGGTCCCAACGGTTCCGGCAAGACCACCTTCATCAAGACCATACTCAAACGGCTCGAGCCGCTCGGGGGAGAGGTCGAGCTTGGAGCGAGCCTTGATGTCGGCTATTTCGCCCAGGCCCATGGGGACCTCAACCCGGAGCATACCCTTATCGAGGAGATCGAGACCGTTACACCCCAGATGCTCTCGGGGGACATCCGCAGCCACCTGGCCCGGTATCTCTTTACCGGTGACGATGTCCTGAAGAAGGTCAGCATGCTCTCGGGCGGTGAGCGCGGGCGCCTGGCACTGGCGAAGCTTGCCCTGGGTCATGCCAACGTGCTTCTTCTCGATGAGCCGACGAACCATCTAGACATCCCTTCGCAGGAAGTTCTCCAGAATGTGCTCGCCGAGTTTGAGGGTACCGTGATCCTGGTATCCCACGATCGTTACCTGATCGACGCCCTTGCCACTCAAATATGGGAGATCGATAAACGTGACGGTGTGCTCAGGGTCTTCGAAGGGACCTATGACGAGTACCGCTCCCACAAAGAGGCTGCCGCAACCGAGGATCCCGAGGCGGAAGAGGAGCGCACCCGGAAGAAGGACGCTTACCGCAGGGCACGGGTCGCCAAGAATCGCGCGGTTGCCGAGGAGCGGCGTCGCAAGGCGCGTCTGGAGGAATTGGAGGCCCGGATCGGCGAACTGGAGAAAGAGCTGGAAACACTGGGGCGGCAGCTTGCCAATCCGCCACGGGACCGTGCGGAGGTCCAGCGCATAGGCGAGGACTACATGCGCGCTGAGAGCAACCTCGAAATCGTAATGGAAGAGCTGGAACGCTTCCAGGAGTGAGCCGGGGCTTCCGGGCCCTACGGGACCGTGATCTTCACTATGTCGCTGGCCATGCTGTTATTGACCCTGGCGAAATAGATGCCGGCGGGGGCCTCTTCTATGCCGTCGATCAGACCGTCCCATGAAGCGGTGTAGATGCCGGGCGACATGTCCATATCGTTCAGGACGGCGACCATCCTGCCCTTAAGATCGTAGATGGCGAAGGTGACACGGTCACTCACCATGGTGTGGTAGGCGAACTCATACTGTCCGACCGCGGAGTTCCCTGACTCAGAGGCAAGCATGTAGATCTCTTCACCCGTCTTCGCGTCTTCAAAGAGCCCGCTGAGTACCACGGCACAATCGGAGCCCACAATCGCCTCGCCGGTGACGAGTTTGCCCTCGAGGCTGAGTTCTATTGTCTCTCCCGGGCTGTCTGCAAGGTCGAAGGCTTCAACCATGTCTTTAATGGAGAAATGGAACTCGAGGTCGTCGATCCCATCCCCATGCAACTTGTGACAGGCGCAGAGCCCCCCGACAATCGGTGTCCCGACATCCGCATAGGCCCACCTGACGGGTTCGAGCTCCACGGTGGAACCATCCCGGGTAAGGCGGACCGACAGAGGGTCGACCTGTTCGATTTCAAAATCCAGTGTGCCGGTTATGGCGATCGGGATCGTAAGCGGGCTTTCGATCCTCAAGTGATTGGGGCAGAGGCCCGGTCGTATGTCCACAGAGACCGGAATCGGCACCGGCTCATCTTCATTCTCTGCATCCGCCGTGGCCTGACCGGCCGCGGCGGCCATGCAGGCCCAAGCCAGGACAGCCAGAACGAAAAGTGAGGGTCTTCCGGTGCGCAGAATCGATCTCAACATATGTGGAGTCATGTCACACGCTCCTCCAGAGGGTCTTACCTAGCCACATTACTATACAACATCTCACCACCCGCGGTGTTCCAATCCTTATGCTACCGCCTCCCACCAATCCCGCGCACAGTACATTACACCATAGCCTGTTCTTTCCTGTTGACACGCGATGCGGGCGCGTGGTACAATGGTATTCGTAGTCAGGAGATTTCCAACCAGATAATTTCAGCCCATACGCGACGGACCTGCCGTGTGAATCGTGGTATCCCAAGGACGAGGTAACCGGGAGGAGTACTCCCATCCTGGAGGTGTCGTAGCATGAGTAGAACCTCTAATGCTGCTTTTGTGACCGGCCTAGGGCTGTTGCTCATTGGAATTCTGGCCTTCAGTGCCGCGGAGGCAAAACCGGTAAGCGAAGCCAGAACGGCCGGTGAACTGAATCCGGATGTCCTTTGTCCACGGATATCCTGCCCCAGTGATGTGACCGTGGAGTGTTCGGAATCCCTTGATCCGTCCAACACAGGCGAGCCCGTTGTGTCCTATTCGTCCTGCCGGCACACTATTACCTATGAGGACATGATAGTGGACCAAGGAGATTGTCCATACAACTACGTGATCCGGCGTAGATGGACAGTCGTCGACTGCCAAGGGCATAGTGCCAGCTGTGATCAATTGATTACGGTAGAGGATACAACGCCGCCTGAGATCACGTGCCCTCCCGACAAGTTCTTTTCTTGTGAGAGTATAGGCGACTTCGGGGTGGCCACCGCAGTGGACAATTGTGATCCCGATCCGCAGCTGGATTATGAAGATGAAATCACATGCCGGCGCTGCGACTATGCCTATACGACTGTCAGGACCTGGACCGCGACTGATGCGTGCGGTAACACGTCCACATGTGAACAGCTCATCCAGATTTCCGACAACACGCCGCCTGAGATCACCTGTCCCCCCGACCGGGAGTTCGAGTGTCATGAAACGGTTGAGTTCGGAGAGGCAACGGCAGTGGACAATTGCGATCCGATTCCCACGATCACATTTGAAGACAGCCGGATGCCAGGGGGCTGTGAGCACGAATATACGATAGAGCGTACCTGGAGGGCGACCGACCAGTGCGGCAACTTCTCCACGTGTCTACAGACAGTTCATGTTGTTGATACGACGCCTCCGGAGATCACGTGTCCGGCCGATGAGACTTTCGAGTGTGACGACATCGGTGATGCGGGTGAGGCAACGGCGACGGACAACTGTGATCCCGATCCCGAGGTACGGTATGAGGATAACAGGATTCCGGGTGCTTGCCCTGCTGCCTATACCATCGAGCGTCTCTGGATAGCCACGGACGCATGCGGCAATTCGGACTCATGTATGCAACACATACATGTTGTTGAT
Organism: uncultured bacterium; assembly: GCA_964598025.1. Classification (GTDB taxonomy): domain Bacteria; phylum Arandabacterota; class Arandabacteria; order Arandabacterales; family Arandabacteraceae; genus JALGWN01. The sequence goes on along the minus strand of CAZRAU010000089.1, from coordinate 2,025 downwards.
ACGACGCCTCCGGAGATCACGTGTCCGGCCGATGAGACTTTCG
>CAZRAU010000089.1:0-1882 GCA_964598025.1 uncultured bacterium | reverse complement strand
CCGGGTGCTTGCCCTGCTGCCTATACCATCGAGCGTCTCTGGATAGCCACGGACGTATGCGGCAATTCGGACTCATGTATGCAGTACATACATATAGTAGACACAACCGATCCCTATTTCACCACACCGTGTCCGGGGGACGATATCGTGGAATGTGATAACATACCGGATGCGCCTGTGATGTTTGCGGCCGATGCCTGTGATGAAGACGTGGATGTCGTTTTCGATGAGGAAACAGTCCCCGGGGCTCCGCCTAGCTACACTATAGTACGCACGTGGACGGCCACGGATGACTGCGGTAATGAGGCTATGTGCGAGCAGCGGCTTACCGTTGTGGATACAACGCCTCCGGAGATCACGTGCCCGGCCGATGAGACTTTTGAGTGTGACGACATAGGCGACGCAGGCGTGGCGACCGCAACGGATAACTGCGATCCCGATCCAGTAGTGGATCACGATGACTACATCGTACCCGGCCCGTGCCCTCAGACCTACACGATCGAGCGCACGTGGACGGCGACGGACAATGCAGGTAACTCAGACTTCTGCATGCAGCTTATCCACGTGGAGGACACGACGTCGCCCCACTTCACCACCCTGTGTCCAGGGGATGCGACGGTGGAGTGTGGCGCCGTGCCGGATCCGGCCAGTATGGAGGCTGCGGACAACTGCGATATCGATGTTGAGGTAAGGTTCGACGAGGAGCAGTATCCCGGCGATTGCCCCGAGAGCTACACGCTCGTGCGTACCTGGACGGCCACGGACGCTTGCGGCAATGAGGCCACTTGTGAGCAGACGCTTTCGGTTGTGGACACTACGCCTCCTGAGATCACTTGTCCCGCCGATGTCTACTTCGAGTGTAACGACATCGGTGAAACCGAAGTCGCCACGGCGACTGACAACTGTGATCGTGATCCATCTATAGACCATGATGATGCGATCATTCCGGGCGACTGTCCTCAAGCCTACACAATAGAGCGTACCTGGACGGCAACGGATGCATGCGGAAACTCAAGTTCGTGTGTGCAGCGCATCCACATAGATGATACCACGCCGCCGTATTTCGTGACGGCGTGTCCGCAGGATGCAACGGTGGAATGTGACGCGGTACCTGAGCCTGCGGTCTTGGAGGCTGAGGATGCCTGCGATCCGTCTGTGGAAGTGATCTATGATGTGGAGCAGCTGACAGGCCGCTGTGCCCAGAGCTACACACTGGTACGCACGTGGACCGCGCGGGACGACTGCGGCAACGAGGCAACGTGTGAGCAGACGCTCACGGTGGTGGACACTACACCACCTGATATCACGTGTCCCGGGGACATCACCTTCGAGTGTGACAATATCGGCGACGCGGGTGTGGCGACAGCCACGGATAACTGCGATCCGGGCCCGGCTGTAGGCCATGATGATGCGATCATTCCGGGTGACTGTTCTCAGACCTACACGATAGAGCGTACGTGGACGGCGACGGATGCATGCGGAAACTCAAGTTCGTGCATGCAGCGTATCCATATCGAGGACACGACACCACCGACACTTGTGTGCGATCCAGACGGTACAGTGGGCTGCAACGAGGCGGTAGTGATGCCGGACCCTGTGGCCTCAGACAACTGCGACGCGAGCCCGTCGGTGGAGCTCCTGTCATACGACATCGTGGCCGGAGATCTGCCGTGCCAGGAGATACATACCAAGTGTTGGATAGCGATCGATGCTTGTGGCAACGAATCGGAAGTATGTTGCCGGAGCATAGTGAGGATGGTCGACGCCGAGGCACCGGTTCTCGGCGAGGTTGAAGACCTGCGGCTGGCGTGTAATGCAGCGGTTGTGTTCACGGAGCCCGGTGTCACGGATAACTGCGATCCGGCGCCGGCAGTGGAGATTC
>CAZRAU010000088.1:0-13408 GCA_964598025.1 uncultured bacterium | reverse complement strand
ACGGGGGGCCAGGCGGGTCGACCACGTCGCTTTCACTCTACGGATACAAGTATTTCAACGAGGGGGACTTCGGCTACGGGGCGACGGTCGCCGTCGTCTTGTTCGCGCTGGCTTTTCTCCTGTCGGTGTCCTACCTCAGGGTCGGGGGTTTCAGCAGGGACTTGAGATGAGAGAAGAAGCGGTCAAGAAGATGTTGCTGATCCTGGGCATCGTATTCATGCTGGCGTTCTGTACCGCTCCTTTTGTCTGGATGACCACGGTATCGCTGAGCCGCAATCCTGATTTCCTCAGTGGCGGCGTGGCCTTCGCCGCCACCCTGGGAAACTATGTGGATGTGCTCACAATCAAGTCGCTGCACTTCCTTGAGTACTTGAGAAACAGCCTTGCAGTCAGCGGGACGGTGGCGGCGGCCTGTGCCATCGTCGCAGCCCTCGGCGCATATGCCGTGTCGCGGCTGGAATTCAGAGGACGGTTGGTCCTCTCACTGGCGGTCCTGGCTTTTTCCATGTTCCCTCAGATAAGCCTCATAGGGTATCTTTACAAACTGATGAGATCGACGGGTCTGATAAACACATATATCGCACTCATATTTCCGTATATCGCCTGGACGATACCACTCGGCTTCTGGATCCTCTTGAGTTACATGATGCAGATCCCGAAGGGGCTGGACGATGCCGCCCTTGCGGATGGGGCGGGCAGGTTTCTCATTTTCCGGCGCATCATCCTGCCGATCGCGGCTCCCGGGCTTCTATCGGCAGCCCTCCTGGTCTTCATCGCGGCGTTCAACGAGTTCTTGTTCGCGCTGATGCTGACAACCGATCAATCGGCGAGGACTGTCCCGGTGGGGATTGCTCTGTTCGAGGGCCTGCATGGGCAGATACCGTGGGGATATATAATGGCGGCATCGACCATAGCGAGTCTTCCGCTCGTTATACTCGCAGTTTTCTTCCAGAAGTATGTGATCCAGGATGTGACCCGGGGGGCCTTGAAGGGCTGACGGGTCGGGTTGGGCTGTCGGGTGGCCGGGATGGCGGCAGGGCCGTGACCGCCGGCAGATGCGCGGCTCGGAGGTAGTCACAGATTGCTTTATTGGGGATACATAATCGCGCGGATGGTGGCGCGCTTCATGCCCATCCAGGTGTCATACTGGCTGGCTGAGCGGGTAGCTGATATCTGGTACGTCTCCAGCCCTGGTATCAGGGCTAACGTAGCATACAACCTGCGTCTGGTGCCCGGGGGGGCCGTGACCGGGCGCGCAGCAGCGCATACGCGGAGAACGATGCGCAACTTCGCACGCGTGGTTACCGAGTTCCTCTACTTTCCACGCCTCAATCCCGATAACCTGGGGGACCTTGTCGACGAGGACAGTTTCGGCGGCCTCAAAGGCAGGATGACGGGCAAACCCACGATTCTGGTCACGGCCCACCTGGGCAATTGGGAGCTCGCGGCCGCGGCGATTGCCATGTTGGGAATCGACCTGCATGTGGTTGTCTACGACCATCCCGATCCGCGCGTGGCCCGGCTCTTCAGAAAGCACAGGGAAACCAAAGGCCTGAAGATCATGTCGGTGAAGGAGGCAGCACGGTCGATTATGGGAGTGCTCCGTACGGGGTCGGTTGGAATCGTGGGGGACAGGGACTATACCGGCCAGGGAACGGACGCCCGGTTCCTGGGTGTGACGGTGAGCGTGCCCTCGGCCTATGCCGGCCTTGCCGTATCGATGAACATCCCTGTAATCGCGGGGTTGTGCGTAAGGCAGGAAGGTGGGAAATACCGCTTGTCGCTTGAGGAAACGGTTTATGACCCCGAGCACAGTCGGAAGACGCCGGAAGAAATAGTACAGGCGTGTCTTCAGATCTTTGAGAAAGGTGTAGAGAAACATCCGGAACAGTGGTATTTTTTCGAGAGGGTCGACCGCCGATGGGGAGCGCCCTGAAGAAGCGTCGCTAATGCAATCGATGTCGGGGACAGGGAAAGTGAGAGAGCGCAAGTCGTCAAGACCGTCCAGTTCGCTTACTATGTTGGATTATGCATACAGGTCCACCCTTGTTGTGATCCCCGCCTACAACGCCGCCCGGACCCTGGGCAGGGTTCTCGAGCAGGTAAGGGAGGTGAGCCCGCATCTGACGATCCTGGTCATAGATGACGGCTCGTCCGATAAGACCTCCGCAGTGGCGGAGATCGGCAAGGCCCATGTCACTAGACACGAACACAACAAGGGGAAGGGGGAGGCGTTACGCACCGGTTTTACGGAATTCCTCAACCGGGATTTCAAGGCCGTCATAACCCTGGACGCAGACGGCCAGCATTCGCCCCTCGAGATACCCAAGCTGATCGAGGCTTGGCTCAACAAGCGCGCAGACATCGTGATAGGCACCCGCGAGCGTCAGATTGGCAACATGCCTTTCCTTAGGATTCTAACGAACACGGTGAGCTCATGGCTGGTGTCCTTGTCCGCCGGCCAGTATATACCGGACTCGCAGTCAGGCTACAGGCTGATCGCAAGAAGTGTTATCAGCAACATCGAGACCGAAAGCCACGGCTATGGCGCGGAAAGCGAGATCCTGATCAAGGCCGCCATCGCCGGTTACAGTATCGAATCGGCTCCGATCTCGACCCTCTATGGGAATGAGACCAGCTATATACATCCACTCAAGCAACCATTCCTCTTTCTTGGCCTGATCTTTAAGAGCCTTTTCTGGAGGTGGGAGAGGTTTGGCAAAGACCGAATCTGAAAAGCCTTATATTCTTCTGACCAACGATGACGGTGTCCGCGCTGAGGGCCTGAAGAGGCTAAGGCGGGCGATGGCGCCCTTGGGAAGGGTGGTAGTCGTGGCGCCGGAGAGCCAACAAAGCGGTGCAAGCCATGCGCTCACGCTTTCCGACCCCCTGAGGAGCAATCGTGTGGAGAAGGACGTCTTCGCCGTTGACGGCACCCCCACCGACTGCGTGCTGCTTGCGATGAGAGGTCTGCTTGAGGAACGCCCCGGTCTCCTTGTCGCCGGGATGAACCACGGCCCCAACCTCGGGGATGATGTGACCTATTCGGGTACGGTGGCAGCGGCCTTCGAGGGGACCTTGCTCGGGCTTCCCTCCATCGCGATATCCGTCTGCTCCTGGGAGGACTGCCGGTTCGAAGCCGCCGAACGGTTTGCGGCGATCATCGCCAGGAACGTTCTCGATCGCGGTCTTCCTGAAGGGACCTTACTCAACGTGAACGTACCATCGATACCCCCCGAGGAGATAAAGGGGGTCAAGGTCACCAAGCTGGGCAAGAGGGTCTACCGCGACGTTGTGGTGAAGAAAACCGACCCGCGGGGCAGGGCCTACTACTGGATAGGGGGCCAGCCCCCGATCTGGTGCGAAGGAGAAGGGACCGACTTCGAAGCCGTGGAAGCCGCCATGGTCTCCGTGACACCCCTTCAGCTTGATCTCACCGACTACAAGTCGCTACATACCGTAAGGACATGGGACCTTACCTTTTGAGGAGTGTATGCTGGATCCGGTGATTCTCGTTGCGTTACCCAAGGACCTCAAGATCTTCTTCATGGCGATGTTGCCCATAGTCGAACTGAGAGGAGCATTGCCTTATGCGATCTGCGTGAGCCCCGAAGTCTGGATTCCCAAGGCTTATCTGCTTGCGGTCCTGGGTAACTTCGTGCCCGTAATACCGATCCTCTTGTTTCTCGGGCCGGTCTCCGACTTCCTCAGGAAGGTCCCGATCTTCGACAGGTTCTTTATCTGGCTCTTTGCCCGCACCCGAAAGCGGGCCGAGATCGTCGAGAAATATGAAGCTATAGGGCTTACAATGTTTGTAGCGATACCGCTTCCTGTAACTGGTGCCTGGACAGGAGCCCTCGCAGCGTTTATATTTGGCATACGGCGTCGCTGGGCGATTCCATGTATCGCCCTCGGTGTCATGATCGCCGGTCTGGTAGTGATCCTGGCCTGCAAGGCCGGGTTGACGATATTCGCAGACTTAGGCGGGGCGTAGCGCAGCCCGGTTAGCGCGCCTGCTTCGGGAGCAGGAGGTCGGAGGTTCAAATCCTCTCGCCCCGACCACGTTAAGGGTCGGATCCTATGTTACGGGTCTGACCCTTTTTTCTAGTGGTGCCTCGCGCCTACGACCTCCGCATCTCCGTGCCGCCCCCACTCCTGTGGGGACGAAAGTCGCTTGTATCGTCGCGCTTCCATGCCGACGGTCACGAAAAAGAGGCCACACCCCGATCCATCACCCTCATGCCCGGCCTTCCCGGCCAGCCTAACATCTTGATGACGGGGCCGCCAGGAACAGAGATCAAAGGCGGAAGGCGGGTGTGACACCTCTCTTGCGTTAGGTGCATATACTCGACGCTATGGCTTGGGTTGGGGACCGGTATAGGGTTTGGACCAGCGGTGCTTGATGCCCAGGATGTTCAGGAAGTGGTAAGTCCTGGTGAGCCGGAAACTGCCGAGGGCAAGGGCCGCCCGGAATGACCCCACATTGGACTCATAGAGATAGGCGACCTTGCGCTTGTCCTGATAAATCTCGAGTACCTTGGAGTAAAGGAACGTTAGCAACCTCTTGCCCCTGTACTTGGGCAGCGTCCAGGCGTCGTAGAAGCAAACCGGGCTGTCCTTCAGGGGCACAAGGGTCTCGGCCTCGCTTATGTAGGTATAGTCCCTGACTCGGATCCAAATCGTCGCGGCCACTTCACCGGCGATCTCGGCTACGAAGCACCTGGCACCCTCTTTCAGATTCTTACTCCACGCCGCCAGGAGCTCCCGCTTCGCCACCGGGGACTTGGGGAAATCGAACCTGGCCAGATCACTGATGGTGCCCTCACGGAAGATGACACCCTCTATCTTGGGCTCTATCGGGTGCTCTGCAATTGCGCCTTCAGGCATCTCAAAGAAGACCATGCGGCTATATCTGAATATGAACCGCTGGAAGGCCATGCGTGCAGCCCGGCTTAACCAGCCCAAGATGCCGTATGTCCTGACGGTCTCCGTGAGGCGTGGAAGGTTATGTGAGGTGGTGCGTTTCCGGAAAACCAACAATCTCCTGCCCACCGGGTCTGCATCAAGGTGCTTCTTCACGCCTGTGCGAAGCCGCAGGGCTGCTAGATCCGCTCTGCTCTGAAGAATCCTGTAGGTCGTGTTATACCGCACGTCGGAGGCGAACCGGTGTTTGTATGCTTCGGCCCCCACCGTGAAGTCGAATTCGTCGTACTCTTGAGCAGCCGCGAATTCCATCAGCTCCTTGATCAGCACCTGGCCCGGCGAGCGTCCGGCCAGGAGGGGGTTATAGACGGGCTTATAGAGCACGAACACGTTCTTATAGACAAAGCCGAAGTGATAAGCTACCGGAGTGCCTTCAGACTCTATCACAGTGAAGGTTATCCAGCCCTTGTCACACATGGAGGCCAGCAGATTGCCATAGAAGACTCGGCTCTTCTCCTCGAGGAATATGCTCGGGGTGGTGGTTCCGGCCCACCTGGCGATGTGCTGCTCGAAGAAGCCCTCGAGGTACCGGTCGATCTCCTCACACGAGGCAAGATGCCGGACGTTGTAGCCCGGCCTTTCCTCGAAGTACCTCCTGTAATACCTTAGCTTCTTCTTGTTAATGATGCTGCCCACTTGAGTCTCGTTGCCCTTTATGACAAGCGTGGGACACTCTCTCTTCCTCACGATGGCACAATGTAGATGGTTTTCTCTAGCGGCGGGAGCGAGCTCCCCATGGGTGGGTGAGCCCTCCGGGATTTCGCTTAGACTGATGCTGTCCCAGTCGCCACGAATGCCCGCGAGCCACGTCATGATGGCAGGGACGGCCTCCGGTTTTCCTGTGTCATAGATGAAATCGAGATAGTCCGACCTATAGTCTCCGATGAAGGCGAGCACCTTGCGGCCACCGGCTTCCCTGGAGAGCATCAAGGGAGCGATCCCGGCGAGGTCCGGCCCGTCTTCCACTACGAGCAGATAGAGGTCAGAACCCTCGCCGTAGGCTTCCCACCAGGCCGTGTGCCATTCATAGGTCTGGAATATCGTGTTGGTGCCGCTTTGCTCGCACAGTGCGGCCCATCGCTCAGGGCCTATTTCAGCGAAGTCTTGTAGCCGCCTGACTTCCATGCCGGGCACCTCCGAAAGGCGAGAGGATCCGTGGCGCCACGGGGATCAAGCAGGCCAGCCCCAGGTGGCACCCCAACCCTCAGAATCCGTTGCAGTCTATCACCCGGCGTTCGGCAGTGTCAACCACGGCCCCGTCGGGCGCAGAGCGCAGCAAGACCGTCGGGCGCAGAGAGCCGACCGACGTCGGGGATGGAACCCCGCCGCTACGCAGGACGGTCCGTCACCATAGGAGTCGCGGCGCTACGAAATAGGCGAAGCAGGCCGAGGCGGCATAATCGTTTCAGTTGATTTTGTAATGCCAAGCTAATAGAATGCTTGAGGTTGAATAGCGATATGGGAGGGTTATGACCAGGATTATCGGTGTGATCGGTGGCTCTGAGGCTCCGCCGGATATACTGCTTTTGGCCGAGAAGGTGGGCCGGCTCATAGCCCGGGCCGGCTGCATACTCGTATGCGGAGGGTTGGGTGGAGTGATGGAGGCGGCTTCACGGGGAGCCAAGACCGAGGGAGGTATCACAATTGGCATACTGCCGGGCCCGGCGAGGACCGATGCCAACCCGCATATCGATATCGGCATAGCCACGAACATGGGGTATGCAAGAAATGCCATCATCGCCCACACGGCCGATACGCTCATAGCCGTCGGGGGACGCTATGGGACCCTCTCTGAGATCGGGTTCAGCCTCGGCCTGGGCAAGAAGGTCATAGCCCTAAAATCGTGGGAGTGCGACCCCGCGATCATCCCGGCGAAGAGTCCCGAGGAGGCCGTCGAGAAGGCCCTTAGTGGATAGGCTTGCGCCATGGCGGAACTGGTAAGAGCCCGGATACGCGTGAAAGGGACCGTACAGGGAGTCGGGTTCAGGTACTTCGTCAGAAACACGGCGACCTCTCTGGGCCTGGACGGGCGGGTGAGCAACAGGAGTGATGGTACCGTAGAGGTCGTGGCGGAGGGGGAGAGAGGTGTGGTGGAGATCCTCATCAGGGAACTCAGGATCGGCCCCAGGTATGCCAGCGTGGACGGGCTCGATATCCGGTGGGAGGAGCCCAGGAAGGACTTCAGCGGATTCGATTATGCGTTCTGAGCGCAGGCGGCCCGCGGGAAAGGAGGAGCAAAGTTGGAGGAACACCTCAAACGGCTGATTCGCAGCATTCCCGATTTCCCCAAGGAGGGTATTCTCTTCAGAGACATCACGACCCTGCTCAAGGATGCAGATGGATTCCGCACGGCCGTGGATGCGATGATCGCCCCATACAAGGACAAGAAGGTCGACAAGATAGTGTGCGTCGAGGCCAGGGGGTTCCTCCTGGGCGGCGCCATGGGATACCTGCTGGGGTGCGCCGTCGTTCCGGTCCGAAAGCCCGGGAAACTCCCTCATGCCACTGAGAAGGAAGATTACACGCTGGAATACGGAACGGCGAGTGTGGAAATACACAAGGATGCCCTGGACGTGGGGGACCGTGTGCTCATCGTCGATGATCTTCTGGCGACCGGAGGCACGGCCAGGGCCACCGCTCAGCTCGTCGAGAGGCTGGGCGGAAAGATCCTGAGCATTGTCTTTCTGGTCGAGCTCCTCGGCCTTAACGGCAGGAAATTGCTTGACAAGTACGACGTGTTTTCTGTCATAACTTATGAATGAGGGGGTGCCCCCGTAGCTCAGTTTGGATAGAGCAACGGTTTCCTAAACCGTGTGCCGCAAGTTCGAGTCTTGCCGGGGGCACCAGATTCATTGAGGGACGGATGGAGCCTAGAAGGATTGTAGATCTCACCCGTGGCGCGATTCTCCTGACCGTTGGCGTGCTGCTCGGGGTGCTTCTGTGGAAGTTCTACCAGGTCTTCCCCGATGCCGGTATTTCGGTCAAGAGTGTCCGTATTTTTCCGATAGCAGTAATAGGGGGGATATGCTGGGTTACGTACCGTGGCCTGAAGCTGATCTTGTCGGCGTTGAGGAATACAGGTTAGGGGTCCACACCGGCTATGGCAAAAAGCAAGAAGGCCCAAAGGCTGCTCCCCCGCAAGCTTGACCTTGTTTTCTCCACCTTTATCGAGGTCACCGGCCTGATAACGACCGGGGCTTCAATCTCGAGAATCGTGACTCCGATACTGTCCTGCGCCTCGGATATCCTTTCGGGCAAGGCGTCTTTTGCGATTCTCGAGATGAAACACGCTTACACCAGGGTGTCCTATTCACCGCCCCGGCCGAACAGCCGGGCGGCGGTCAGAGAGGGACCTGTCCGCATGGCCGGTCTTGTGGACAAGGTCTACCAGGACCCGAAGGCCAGAAGACTCACGGGGATCGGCACCGCCAGACAGGCGGAGCGGCTGTCCGGCCTGGCCGGGATGCCCGCCAGACCCGCCATCATCGTGGCGGGCCTTCACTACCGAAGGCGAAGAATCGGTATGATCGGCGTCGTCACATCCGGGGACAAGGTCCCCGACGAGCAGGAGATGGGGCTTTTCGAACTGCTGGCGCGCCAGGCGGGGATCGCCATAAGGAACGCGCGCGAATTCGAGCGCACCCAGACGCTATCCATAACCGACGGGCTTACCGGCGCCTATAACTATAGGTTCCTCGTGGATACCCTGAGGAAAGAGATCGGGCGTGCGGATCGCTTCCGGGAGCAGTTCTCGATAATCATGCTGGATGTGGATGGACTCAAAGAGTATAACGACACACACGGGCACCTGAGAGGCAGCGCCGTAATAAGAAGTGTTGCCCAAATAGTGTCTCAGAAGTTAAGATCAATAGACATGCTCTGCAAGTACGGGGGCGATGAATTCGTGGTGGTGCTGCCCAGGACGCCGAGGAAAGGTGCGGCTCTTGCAGCCGAGCGTATCCGGGCCGCCATCGACAAGCATGGCTTCCCGGGTGAGAAGATAACGGGTAATATCACGGCGAGCATGGGAATAGCGTCTTTTCCGGAGGACGGCGGTACCGTAGCGGAATTGATATCTAGTTCAGACAAGGCCCTGTACAAGGCCAAGAGGCATGGAAGGAACCAGGTATGGGTAAGCGGAAAGAAAAAGCCGTTTTCAACAGCCTAAGAAGAAAGATACGCAAACGCGACGCCACCCTTGCGGTCATCGGACTGGGGTATGTGGGACTTCCTCTTGCGGTGGAGATGGCCAAGTCCGGGCTGAGTGTCTACGGCATAGATGTGAACTCAAAGAAAGTGGAGATGGTAAACAAGGGCAGGTCCTACGTGCAGGATGTGAGCCACCGGGACCTGAGGACGGTGACGCGCAATCGCCGCCTGGTCGCCACGACCGACTTCGCGGTGCTGCGCGACTCGGACGCCATCGACATATGCGTACCGACGCCCCTGAGGAAGACCAAGGATCCGGACATCTCATTCGTGATCGACGCGGTCGAACAGATAGTCAAACATCTGAAGCCCGGGCAGCTGGTGATCCTCGAGAGCACGACCTATCCCGGCACAACCGAAGAGGTGATGCTGCCTCGGCTTGAAAGCACAGGGCTCAAGGTGGGCAGGGATCTCTTCCTTGCCTTCTCGCCCGAGAGGGTGGACCCCGGGAATCCACGGTTCAAGACCACCAATATCCCCAAAGTCGTGGGCGGGGTCACGGCTGATTGCACCAAGGTGGCCTGCGATCTCTATGGGATTACCATGGAACACGTCGTGCCCGTATCATCCCCGACCGTGGCGGAGATGGTGAAGCTCCTCGAGAATACCTTCCGGAGCGTGAACATCGGCTTGGTGAACGAGATGTGTCTCATGTGCGACAAGATGAAGATAGATGTCTGGCAGGTTATCGAGGCGGCTGCAACCAAACCCTTCGGGTTTCTCAAGTTCTATCCCGGGCCCGGCCTTGGAGGTCACTGCATCCCCATCGATCCTTTCTATCTTTCCTGGAAGGCCAAGATGGCCGGCTTCGAGCCGCGCTTCATAGAGCTGGCCGGTCAGGTGAACTCCAGCATGCCCGATTATGTGGTTTCCAAGGTGAATGATGCACTCAACGACTTTCGGAAGAGTCTGAACGGATCGAAGATACTCATCCTGGGCGCGGCCTACAAGCGTGATGTGGACGACACCCGCGAATCGCCGGCCATCGACGTGATAAGACTCCTCAAGGAGAAGGGCAGCCGGGTCGATTATTCCGATCCCCATGTCGACGTGATAGCGGTCGACGGCATCAGGATGAAGGGCGTCCCGCTCGAGGCCCGCAGGATGAAGTACTATGACTGCGTCGTCATTGTAACGGATCACTCTGCGTTCGATTACGACATGATCGTGAAGAACTCCCGGGCGATTGTGGATACCCGCAACGCCCTAAAGGACTTTGACTCCACCAAAATCAGAAGGATCTAGATTCGCAGATGGCAAGATATCTCATTACGGGCGGAGCAGGTTTCATAGGTTCGAATCTGGCCAGGAAACTCCTGTCCCTTGGCGACGAGGTCGTCGTGCTTGACGACCTCTCTACAGGGAAGCGGGAAAACCTGGAAGACATCAAGGACCGTGTGAGACTCGTGGTCGGAGACATATGCGATATCGAAAAGGTCAAAGAAGCGATGGAGGGGATCGACTATGTCTTTCACCACGCGGCGGTGGTGTCGGTCCCGAGGTCCATCGAGGATCCCGTCCGGACGAATGAGGTCAACGTGGACGGCACCCTGAACTGTCTGCTTGTGGCGAGGGATGTGAATGCCAAGAGATTCGTATTTGCGGCATCGTCCTCGGCCTATGGCGACAGTCCCGAACTTCCCAAGCATGAGGACATGACACCATGGCCCTTGTCTCCTTATGGGGTTTCCAAGCTGGCGGGGGAGATGTACTGCCGTGTCTTCTATGAGGTCTACGGGCTTCCCACCGTGAGTCTCAGGTACTTCAACATATTCGGTCCGTATCAGGATCCTCTTTCCCAATACGCCGCGGTCGTGCCTATCTTCATAACCCGGCTCCTCGGGGGTGAGAGCCCGATGGTCTTCGGCGACGGCGAGCAGTCAAGAGACTTCACCTACATAGACAATGCGGTCCAGGCCAACCTCCTGGCGATCAAGTCCGACAAGGCCGACGGGAAAACCATAAACGTGGCCTGCGGCACCCAGTACACGCTCAATGAGCTTGCCGAGAACCTCAAGCGACTCACGGGATCGGACATCGACCCGACCTATGCCAAGCCGCGCACAGGCGATATCAAACACTCCTTAGGCGACATATCCCGGGCATCAAACCTCCTGGGTTTCAGGCCCGAGGTCTCCTTCGAAGAAGGCCTTCAGCGCACCGTGGCATGGTTTAAGGACCGGCTCGGGGCACAGCGCTGACGCCTCCCGCAGTACCACGAATATCCCAAGTCCGCGCAGCGTGCAGAGACTTGCCTTGGCGTTGACTTGATCCCTTTCCGGACAGAGTTCTCCACACCTGACCCCTTTCTAAAGCAGACAGCGGAACCTGCCGAAATATAAGGAGGTTAGGGACATCTGCGCATATGCACTGAAAGGGAGACCATGCTTTCTATCCCGGGCATCAAGGGCCTCATCAAGACTAAGGACGCCAGGAAGGATCATGAAACGTGGTTTGCGGAGTTTTTTGCATCAGAGGACCGCGGCTCGCCTGACATTTCCCCATATCTCCTCTACCTGGCGAAGCGTCTGGATATAAGTCTTCTAGCTCTTATCGAGGTTGATCCGTCCGGGCAGTCAGCCAGGATCCGGGCCGCCGGGAGCGATGGGCTCGTATCCGAACTCACGGTGCCCAAGCTGGAGGGCGACGGCCCGATCGCGGGCCTCATAAACCGGGCCGGCCCGGTCGTCGGCCAGGCCAGGGTATTCTCGAAAGCGGAGGTGTTCCCGGAGGATGGAACCTGGTGCGATCTCATCCCTATGGATTCGGTAGTCGCCTACGTCTTCGTTCCCATATCGAGCATGCCGCTTGCCGAGACCGCCACTGAGGTCAAGAAGCACTGTAGCGGCCGTTTCGTGTTTGCCGCGGAGGACCCTGGAACCGATGGGGAGACTGTCCTGCCACTGAAGACCATGCTCTCAACCGGGCTAATAGGCTTCTCGCTGGCCCTGAAGGGTCGGCAGAGGGACCGGAAAGTCCTTGGCATACTTAGAAGTCTTCTTAGGGAAGAAGGCTATTCTGTTGGCCTTGCAGATGATAGTGGGAGACTGGTCGAGAAGGATGGGAACGGCTTCGATGGAATCGAAGCCGACTCAATGGAGCGACTTCGGCAGGAATTGGCATCCCTCGACACGGAGGCAAGCGGCGGGATGGCGAGAGCCAACGACCTCACAATACCCGAGATGGAAGACCTCAAGATTGCAGCGTACCCCATCATGGCGCCGGGGACCGATCCGAGTCACATGGTCGTGGTCAAGAAACGCGACTTCGCCTCCCAGATTCGGAACCGTAGGGAGCGACTCAAGCTCTTGAGCCGCTTCATATCGAGTATCGCCCATGAGATCAAGAATCCACTCACAGGGATAGCTGCCGGGGTTCAATACCTTGCCAAGAAGATACAGCCCGGGATCAAGGAGGACGAGACGGTGGAGTTCATCCTCAGCGAGATAAACCGGCTCAACCGGATAGTGGACGACCTCTACAAGGCGGCGAAACCACCGCAGCTGGCCCTGATGCAGGTCCGCCTGAACGACATAGTCGGGAGAAGCCTTATCTCAATGAGCGAGGATGTCACCAGGAAGCGTCTAACGGTATCACAGGGCCTCGACAAGGCCGTGCCGGAATTCGAAGCGGATCCCGACCGCCTTCAGCAGGTCCTCATCAACATCATCAAGAATGCGATCGAAGCCAGCCCGGAGGGAGGGCATCTACGAATAGAGACGTTTGTTGAAGACTGCAGGGTCGGCATCCGCGTGACCGACCAGGGGGCGGGAATAAGCCTTGAAGAGAGGGAGAGCATCTTCGAACCGTTCTATAGCACCAAAGACAGAGGTTCAGGACTCGGGCTCTGCATAAGCCAGAGAATCGTGGACGAACATGGGGGAAGCATCAGGGTGGAAACCCCTGAAGGGGGCGGAACCTCCTTTGTGATCGAGCTTCCCACCGGGAGGTAGGAATGGCACGGATATTGGTGGTTGACGATCAGGATACCATCAGACACTTCGTAACGCGGGCCCTTGAAGACGAGGGGCACATAGTGACTCCGGCGCCAAGCGGGGAAAGGGCCCTGGATCTCTTCGCGGAGGATCAGCCCGATGCCGTAATCCTCGACCTCAAACTGCCGGGCATGAACGGCCTGGAAGTTCTGAAGAGGGTCAAAGAGATCGAGAAACAGACGATCGTGATCATGATCACCGCATATGGAGAGATCTCTTCG
>CAZRAU010000087.1:0-13773 GCA_964598025.1 uncultured bacterium | reverse complement strand
GCCCGCTCGCTGTTCAGCACGACATTCGTCAGGAGTCACGACGCCACAAGGTGTGTGGCTGCGTGTGAAACGCTTGACATTATGGCAATATTCGACTATACTCATGTGTCGGACGAGATATTCTAATGTGTGCCGGGTAGCAAGTAGGAGGTCTGGCGTCTTCGATGAAGAGCGACGAGCACTACAAGCAACAATCAAGACTCCTCAAGGCCCTTGCCAATGAAACGCGGCTCAAGATCATCGACAGGCTGAACGATGGGGAATGCCACGTAGGGGAACTCGTGGACCTTATGGGCTGCGACCAGTCCACGGTTTCCAAGCACCTCGCGATTCTCCGGAGTGCAGGCGTGGTCGATGATGACAGGCGCGGCAACACGGTCTTCTACAGGCTCTTGACCCCGTGTGTCGTCAACTTCTTCGCCTGCGCCTCGCAGGTCATAAAGGAACGGAGATAGGAGATCTCTTGATCGGTGTCATGCGAGCCTGGAGGTGACCATTGGGCTGGAAGCGTGAATGGAAAAGCCTCATTCTGATTCTGATCGTGTTCGCCGCCTTCTTCTGGCTGCCGGTCGAATCTACCAAGTTCCGCGGTGCGGTATTTGAGGCTCTGGCATTAGCCACATGGTACGCACGGGAGCACGTAATACTGTGTCTTGTGCCGGCCTTCTTCATAGCCGGGGCTATCGCCTGTTTCGTTTCGCAAGCTTCCGTTTTGAAGTACCTGGGGCCCAAGGCCAAGAAGGTGCTCGCCTACGGAGTGGCGTCGGTTTCAGGCTCTATCCTCGCCGTATGCAGTTGCACGGTGCTCCCGCTTTTCGCAGGCATATATAAGCGCGGTGCGGGCCTTGGTCCGGCGACCGCTTTCCTTTATTCGGGCCCCGCAATAAACGTTCTCGCAATAGTGCTGACGGCCAAGGTGCTTGGAGTCGAGATCGGAGTGGCAAGGGCTGTCGGTGCTGTTTCGTTCAGTATCATCATCGGCTTGCTGATGCATTTGTTCTTCCGTAGGGAGGAGCTGGAAAAGGCGCAGGCGATGGCCGATCTGCCCGGGCCCGAGGTGACGAGGCCTCTCTGGAAGAACGGTATGTTCTTCGCCGCCATGGTCGCGCTCCTGGTATTCGCCAACTGGGGAAGGCCGTCGGGAGCTACCGGCGCCTGGCATGCCGTTTACTCGGCGAAATGGTGGATCACAGGGGGCATCGCGGTCGGGTTCGGCATGATCTTGGCATCGTGGTTTGCCGTTCGGGCAAGGCACATCGTTATCGCGGCGATCGCGGTTGCAGGCGTCGCGTTATTGTGGAGAGGCAATCCGTTGGCTCCCTTCGCCGTCGGTGTTGCCGGCTTCTCCATCATCTTGTCGAGATCCGGCGAGGCAGGCCGGGAATGGCTCTCATCGACGTGGGGCTTCGCGAAGCAGATAATGCCCCTGCTCCTCATCGGGGTGCTCATAGCCGGCGCGCTTCTGGGAAGGCCCGGTCAGGAAGGTCTGATCCCGTCGCGATGGATCGCCGGCCTGGTGGGAGGCAACTCCCTCATGGCGAACCTCTTCGCGTCGGTTGCGGGGGCATTCATGTATTTCGCCACCCTCACCGAGGTGCCCATTCTACAGGGACTGCTCGGCGCGGGCATGGGCAAGGGCCCTGCGCTGGCGCTCCTGCTCGCAGGCCCTGCGCTTTCGCTGCCCAACATGCTGGTCATTAGAAGTGTCATAGGTACAAGGAAGACACTGGTCTTCGTGGTGCTCATTTGCATCATGGCTACCGTTTCGGGCAAGATATTCGGAGCTTTCTGGGGATAGTTATGTTTGCAGTCAATGCCGTCAAGGTGAACCATGGCTGATGTGAGACAGATCGAATGCGTGAGGGGGGTGTCGGAATGAAGATTCAGATCCTTGGAACAGGTTGTCCCAAGTGCAGAAAAACCTATGAGCATGCCGAAGAGGCGCTCAAGGAGCTCGGAACATGCGCGGACCTTGAGAAAGTCGAAGACCTCAAGGCCATAATGAACTTCGGCATCATGGTGACCCCGGCCGTCGCCATAGACGGCGATGTCAAGGTAGCCGGCAGGGTGCCGTCAGTCGAGGAGATGAAGAAGCTGATATCGGAAAGCGCGGCCGGGCGGTTCGCATAGTTGAAAGGGGGCACCGACAATGCACTGGAGAACATCTCGCGCAAGCACACTTGCAATCTCAGCACTCATCGCGCTCGTCCTGGCAGGTTGCGGCAAAGAAGCCCAGCAGGAAGCGGCCCACGCCCCCGAGGCACCGGCCCCCGACCAAACCGCGATCGAGCAGACGGAAACTGTGACCGATGTTCCGGCCGCGGTGGACCGGAGCACTGTCCGGCCGGAGGGAGCCGCGCCCATGCCGAGGCTTGTCGACCTCGGAAGGGGTACTTGCATTCCCTGCAAGATGATGGCGCCAATACTGGAGGAGCTCAAATCGGAATATGAGGGAAGGGCCGTGGTTGAGGTCATTGACCTGAGGGAGGACAGCCAGGCCGGGACCGATTATGGTATACGTCTCATACCCACGCAGATTTTCTTCGATGCCGAGGGCAAAGAGGTATGGAGACATGAGGGTTTTCTCCCCAAGGATCAGATAACAGCCAAGTTCGCCGAGATGGGGGTTCGGCCATCTGATGACTGAGATCTTCGAGGCTTTGACAAACGCGGTCTCGGGCACGCCGCTCATCGCCATCCTGGCGTCGGCGGCTTGGGGGGTGCTAAGCATAGTCCTCAGCCCCTGCCATCTTGCGAGCATACCGCTAATCATCGGTTTCATCGGAGAGCAGGGGACCATGTCGGCGAAGCGGGCCTTCCTCCTTGCGCTTCTTTTCTCAACAGGTATCCTCGCCACCATAGTGCTCATCGGTGTCGCCACCGCTGCCTTCGGCAGGATGCTCGGAGATCTGGGGCCCTATATGAACTACGCGGTGGCGGCGATCTTCTTTGTGATCGGACTCCACTTCCTTGGGCTCATCCCGATGCCTTTCTCGGCGGCCGATGC
Organism: uncultured bacterium; assembly: GCA_964598025.1. Classification (GTDB taxonomy): domain Bacteria; phylum Arandabacterota; class Arandabacteria; order Arandabacterales; family Arandabacteraceae; genus JALGWN01. The sequence goes on along the minus strand of CAZRAU010000087.1, from coordinate 10,766 downwards.
CAGGATGGGAAAACGGCGCGGTTTCCTGGCGGCATTCGTCCTGGGCCTGGCCTTCGGTCTGGCCTTGGGGCCGTGCACGTTTGCCTTTATGGCCCCCATGCTGGGTGTAACGCTCTCGGTGGCACGGACCAACATGGGGTACGGCATCCTGCTCTTGGGAGCCTACGGGATAGGCCACTGCGGTGTCATCGTGGCCGCCGGCACGTCCACCGGGGCGGTCGAGCGCTACCTCAGGTGGTCGGGCACCTCACGCGGGCTCGGCGTTGTGAAGAGAACATGCGGTCTGCTCGTCATCCTGGGAGGCATCTATCTAGTTTGGGTGAGTTGAAGAAGACTGAAGCATTTCGCGCGACCGCGCGGTGGCCCCACGGTCAAAAGACCTGGAAAAGGGGTTTATGGATTTCGGCGCAGATTGGGGATTTGGGTTGTGAGGCGGCAGGTCCGACCGCTGAGAATCGAGGTGATACGATGAGGCTTTTCGATCTGATTGTGCCGTTGGGGTTTGTGACCTATTCGCTCTTGTGGCTGTCTGTGCTGAGCGGCACACGCAAGATAAAGATGGGCTTTAAGTGGCACAGGAGAATCGGGCTGATAGGAATCGCGACAGCCTCGGCTCATGCCGCCATCGTGATTTATAGCGAGTTCTTTCTCTAGATGAACCGATCCAGGGGAGGGTGAAATGAGATACGCAGTAACGTTGTTGGTCCTGATTGCGGTGACAGGCTTCGCCACTTCCGGTTTCGGCCACCCGCCCAGCGAGGTGAGCGCCCGGTTCGACACGGACAACCAACTGCTTACCGTCACCGTGATGCACGGCGTCAAAGATGCCTCCAAGCATTACGTCGGTGACATCGAAGTGGAGCTCAACGGCAAGAAGATGACCGAACAGCAGTTTATGCGCCAGACCGATGTGAACGTGCAAGAGGCGGTCTACAAGATCATCGACGCCCAGGTCGGGGACAAGATCAAGGTCACAGCCGCCTGTAACATCTCAGGCAAGAACAGTGCGGAGATCACCATAGCAAAGAAGGTGGAGAAGCAACAAGCGGAGGGTGGGGCTGGGGCCACAGAATAGGTTCGCACCGCACAAAGCCCGCCGCCACAGGGCGCGGCCGCCGGACAAAGAGCCCCGACGCCAATCATGTGCCGCACCCGGGCATGTTCGGTTTGTTGACAGGGCGTAGCCTTTGTGCTTATACTCGCGTGGATTTCAATGGGGGTTGCCGCATTGCGTTTGCCGAGATGGATACGGTACGATATCGGACTCAAGGTCGCCGCACTTGTGCTTGCGGTCTTCCTGTGGGTGATTGTGTCGGAGCGTCGTCAGGTGGAACTTACGGTGGACCTTCCCCTCAGGTATACCAACGTGCCGGCGAACCTTGTATTCGCTGCCGAGGTGCCGAAGGAGGCGAAAGCCAGAATCAGAGGCAGGGGCAAGTCTCTCCGATGGCGGCTTGAGAATGTCTACTTCAACATAAACCTCTCGGCCGCGAGCGAAGGCATGGTGACCCACGTGGTTTCCTCGGGCGAGGCGGAGATTCCTCCCGACAAGGATATCGAGATCCTGGAGGTACTCGAACCCAAGGCGATAAGGATCGAGCTCGACAATCTGGTCACCAGGGAAATCCCGGTAGGCATCCGGTTGGAGGGTGAGGTACCGGGAGATAAGGTGATAATCGGGCGCGCCAGGAGTGACCCGGCCATCGCAGCCGTGGCGGGCGGTGAGAAGATCGTGGGCCCCCTGGATTCAATATGGACTCAACCGGTCGATCGCGGCCAGCTCGCCAAGAAGGGGCGGGTCGAGGCGAAAATCGATCTCGCCGGCCTACCCTACGTTACCAGTGCCGTGGACAAGGTGACAATAGGTGTGCGTGCCGAGAACAGGAAAGAACTCGGTATCCCGTCCGTGCCCATCGAGGCGCCGGTTGGAAAAGGGGATAAGGCGTTATTCACTCCGGACAGCCTGGACGTTGTGATCTCGGGGGCGGAGTCTCAGGTTGACTCGCTTGACCCGCAGGATCTCAAGCTGGTGGTGGATGCGCGCGTTTTTCCCAAGGGGCAGCTTGTCTTCAGGCCGCAGATCAGGGACGGGAAGCTGTACTTCGAGGTGAGGACCGCCGGCCGATCCGACGAAGAGGCTCGAGTCTTTGAGGTCAAGGGGAACCTCGTGGCTCCATACGCTTTCGATATGGTCTCCGCGGAACCCTCCGAAATAAGCTTCGTGAAGCGCTGACCCCCCAGGCCGACGTCGGGCACGGAGCCGTGACGCTGCAGAGGCGGGCAGGCAGGAGACATTCGTCGTCACGGGAGACCCGACGCCGCGAAGGCGACAAGAGAGCTAATGCGGATACTCGGCATAGAGACCTCGTGTGATGAGACGGCGGCCGCCGTCGTCGAGGACCATGAAGTACTCTCCAGTGTGGTGCTCTCGCAGACCGACCACGCCGTTTTCGGCGGTGTGGTCCCTGAGATCGCATCACGCGCGCATATCAAGGCCATCGTACCCATCGTCGGCGGTGCCCTTGATGAGGCCGGGACCGGCCTGGACGCCATCGATGCGGTTGCCGTCACGGTGGGGCCGGGCCTCATTGGGTCCCTGATTGTGGGTGTGGCATTCGCCAAGAGCCTCTGTTTTGCAACAGGCAAGCCTCTGTTGGGTGTGGATCACATCGAGGCACATGTGGCCGCCACCTATGTCGCATTCGGCGAAATCTCCGCCCCCTTCCTCTGTCTGGTCATCTCAGGCGGGCACACCCATCTTTTCCTTGTGGAGGCCCCCCTGAGTATGAAGATGATCGGTTCCACGCGGGATGACGCAGCCGGGGAAGCCTTCGACAAGGTGGCCAGGATGTTGGGCCTCAGATATCCGGGTGGTCCCGAGATCGAACGGGAGGCACTCAGGGGTGACCCCCGCGCCATCGACTTTCCCAGGCCGGTTATGCAGGAAGGTTACGACTTCTCCTTCAGCGGGCTCAAGACGGCGGTCAAGTACTTTGTGGACAGGCACCAGGGCGAGATTTCCCCGGGCCTGAGGGCGGATATCGCCGCCAGTTTCCAGCAAGCGGTGGCGGATGTTCTGGTTGAGAAGACCCTCAGAGCTGCCCGGGATCTCGGCGTTACCTGTGTATCGGCTGTAGGCGGGGTAGCATCCAATACTCTCATCCGGGGCCGGCTTGAGGAAGGCGCGGCCGCCGTCGGTCTCGAGACCCTCTTGCCCCCACCGGATCTGTGTACGGACAATGCAGCCATGGTTGCCATGACCGGCCTGCTTCACCTCCTATCCGGACGGACCTCGGACCCATCGATTTCGCCATATTCCACTATGTCCTACCCACGTGTGTGAGTTGCACTATGCAAACAACATTGCAAATTGCACCGGCAATGGGCCGCCGGGCCGCCGCCCGCCATGTATCACCGTGTTAGGCTTCGTGTAAGATGTTTGCCGGTATGGAGTAAGACCATCCCGGGGCGAATCCGCTTCCGCCAGGGCCTGGCACAATTATTGCGAACCCCTTGCCGAGGGTAACGGCCCAGGGGGGAAAGCTATCATGCTAGGTCCTTTTCCGAACAGCCAGCGCGTACTGGTCGTCGATGACGAAGAACATATTCGAAAGATAGTCAAATTCCAGTTGGAGAAAGCCGGCTATACGGTGGAAACGGCTGTAGACGGCCTTGAGGCCCTTAAGGCCGTGGAGACCTGTCATCCGGACCTTGTGCTGCTCGACCTGATGATGCCCAACATGGACGGCTATGAGGTTTGCAAGCGCCTCAAGTCCAACTATGAGACCAACTATATCCCGATCATCATGGTGACCGCCAAAGCGGACCTCGAGAACAAGCTTCAGGGATTCGAAGATGGGGCCAATGACTATATCGCCAAACCATTTGCAATAACCGAGCTCCTGCTCCGGGTAAGGAATGTGCTCCAGTGGAGCCAGCTGCAGCGACAGGCGAACCCCCTTACCGGGCTCCCCGGGAACGTGGCGATCGAAAAGGAGTTGGAGCGGCGGCTCGGCAACGGCAACGATTTCGTCTTCATGTACGCAGATATAGACAACTTCAAAGCCTTCAACGACCACTACGGTTACAGGCGCGGTGACGATGCGATCAAGCTGACATCCGACATCATACTGGAAGCCGTGAAGAACGGCGGGGCCGGCGAGGACTTCGTGGGGCATGTGGGCGGAGACGATTTCATCATCATATCGAGTCCCGACCGATGCGACGCGATCGCCAATCGGGTCGTCCAGAAGTTCGATGAGAGGATAGTCAAGCTCTTCGACCAGGAGGACCTGGATCTGGGCTATGTCGAAGTCGTGAACCGCAAGGGGACCGTGGACAGGTTCCCGCTTCTCACGATGACCATAGCTGTTGTGTCGAGCAGCAAGATCGATGTCGATCACATCGCGCGCATAAGCGACATCGCGTCCGAACTCAAGATGTACGGCAAAACCCTCGAGGGCAGCGTCGTAGTCAAGGAAAGGAGGAAGGACGGGCAGCCGTTGTCCGTTGGGAGGCTTGAGCATCACTGATGGTAATGGTAGAACGCCTCATCCTCTTCTTTCCCGGGTAGGCTTCGGCATCCTGCCCGCTTCGGCGGCAGTCTTGGCATTCCTTGGTTTCACTCGCGGCGCTCTTGCGCTGTGTGTGCTGGCGGGAGCCATCGGGTTCTCGACCGTCCTGATCGCGCTTGTCTGGGCGGGCATGCACCGCAGGATCGCGGCGCTTCAATCCGATCTCGCGAGTACCCTCACCGACAAAGAGGCCAACTACGAAGACATAGTCAGGCTCTATGAAGCAAGCCAGGCAACCTCTCAGGAGGCTGAGCCCGGCGGTATCATGGATATGGTGGCGGAGGATGCCAGGAATCTCGTGGGCTGCGAGTCCGCGAGTGCGGCGATATTCATTGAAAAGGGCCTGCTGGCAAGCGTGAGCAAGGGCATAAGCAATGAATTCAAGCGCAACCTCCGCTGGAGGGTGCGCAAGGGAGGCATGACCGACTGCGTTCTGACGAGCGGAGAACCTCTGCTGATTAATGACGCATCCCGTGACCCCCGGTCGGAGAACTCCTCCGCCGTGAGGATCGGCAAGCAAAGGTCAATCATGGCGGTGCCGCTTTCGGTCAAGGATGAAGTCTTCGGGATAATATATGCGGGCGATACCCGTCCCAACAGGTTCACCCGGCACGATCTGATGTTGCTTGTAATCCTCGCCAACCATGCAGCGGCGTCGATAAAGCAAGCCGGGCTCAGACGCGAACTCACCAAGAAGCTTGAAGAGTTGGAAGTCGCCCACAAGGAGCTCATAAGCGCCGACCGCCTGAAGGCCGAGTTCATATCGACTGTGACCAGCCAGATGAGGGTGCCTCTGGATGCGATTCGGACCTATTCACAGACCGTGCTTCAAAGGATGGATGACGCCTCGTTCAGGCTGAAGAAGAAGTTCCTGGGTGCGGTCGTGGAAGAATCAGGAAAACTCCTCAACACCATAGACGGCGTCATAGACCTGTCACGGATGGAGTTCGGCGAGGGAGACCTCAGGAAGGAAGAGATCGAGATATCCGGTATTCTCAATGACGTCTGTGCCCTCCTGGAGCCTCTGTGCGTCGATAAGGGGGTGGAAGTGATTGTAGAAGCCGGCGAGGAGACTTCCAAGGTCTGCCTGGACAGGGAGATGATATTCCTTATGTTCAGGAACCTGATGGAAGCATCGATAACCCTTGCCCGGGAATCAACCTCCATAAACGTGGTAACGGAAGAAGACGAGAATTTCCTCAAGGCGAAGATATCGCTGACGCCGTCACCGAAAACCCTGGAGATGGAGAGTATCCTTCAGGCGGTATCGGGCAAAGAGGTGATCCCGTCGGAGACGGGCTCCCTCGGACTGACTCTCCAGGTGGCCAAGAACATCGTGTTCCGGCACGGAGGCAGGATCTGGGCCGAAACCCACGATTCCTCTTGCTGGAATCTGGTCGTGCTCTTCGGCAAGGAGAGCAAGGCCATCATGCCCTCTGATCTCATGCTGGAGATAATGGCTTCGAGGCCTGAACTCAGACGTATGCTGGTACTGGTCGCCGACATGATCTCGAAGGTCATGGATGTGTCCCGATGCCAGCTCCTGCTGGAGGATTCCGCCACCGGGACGCTCATGCCCGGGGCCGGCGTGAATGTCGATGGCGGAAAGGAAGACGTCGCCGTGGTCTTGAAGGGCCAGGGTTTGTCGGGAAGGGTTTTCGACGAGGGCAGGCCTATTGTTCTCAACTCCCATGAAGACGTTGCCGATCTAAACATAGGTGAGACCTTGCCCTTTGAAAAAGTGCCTTGCGCCTCGGTTCCCATAAAACTGAAGGGGAGGGTGGTTGGTGTCCTTACGGTGTCGGACAAGAACGGCAAAGCGGACTTCTTCGATGACGATGAGCTGGGGCTGCTGGCCGCTCTCGGCGACCGAATCGGCGTGGCCTTGGAGCGGGCGACCTCCTATGAGAGCGCCCGGGACCAGTTTGTGAGCGCCATGGTGGCCATGAAGACGGTGCTGGAAGCTCGCCGGGCATCCTTCGGCAAGGCCTGCGAGCATGTGGGGTTGGTCGTGGAATTGGGTCGCGCGGTGGGACTCGGCGATGAGGATGTGCGCCTGCTTCAGTATGTGTCGGGCATCTATGACGTCGGCATGGTGAAGGTCGGGGAAGGCATCCTTCGCAGACCCGGAGGCCTTCGGGTCGGGGAGTATGAGAGTGTGAAACGGCATCCCGAGGCAGGTGTGGACATAGTGGGGCCGATAGAGTTTTTAGAACAGGTCAAAGAGATAATACTCCACCATCATGAGCGCTACGACGGCGGGGGGTATCCCGGGAAACTCAAGGGCGATTCCATACCTATGGGGGCAAGGATACTTGCGGTGGTGGACGCCTATAGTTCCATGCTGAGCGACCGGCCCTACCGGTCGGCGCTGACGGTTGAGGAGGCGATAGAAGAACTGCGGCGATGCAGCGGGAGTCAATTCGACCCTGACATCGTCGAGAAGCTTATAGCGGTGCTCCGTAGCAACAAGAAGACACCGCAGCTTCAGGAGAATGCCTGATGCCGGATCTAGCAACCTGGCTTTACTCGACAAGTGGGGGCGGCGCGGCAGTCACATTTGCCATGACTGCCGCAGCGGCGGCCCTCGGCGCCATAGCGGTCATCGCGCTCAAGCGGCAGGCCCAGGCCAGCGCATGTGCGCGCAGGGAAGCCCAGAAAGTCGTCACGATTGAGGAGCAGGAGCGAAAGCGGGCCAACAATCTCGCCAGGATCCTTGAGATGTCCAACCGCATAAACGCCAACCTGGAGCTTGAACCCCTGCTCAATCAAATCGCCGAGGCGGTGCGGCAGAGTCTGGGATTCAGGATGGCGCTCCTCAGGATTCTGGATGAGGAGAGCAGATGTTTCGTGGCCAGAGCGTTCGCCGGCCTCGGTGACGAGGCGGTGTGGAAGCTCAGTGCGAGCACCATACCGCTGGAGACCTTCAAGACCTGGATGAAGGAAGAGTTCAAGATATCCCAGTCCTACTTCATAAGCCACGAGCACGGCTTCTGGAACGATAGGGAAGATGAGGTTTACATACCCGACCTCGGCGAGCGGAAGCAGGGGGAGTGGCACCCCAAAGACAGCCTCTTTGTGCCTCTCTGGACAAGAGATCAGCAACTGGTCGGATACCTTTCGGTGGACGACCCGGTGGACCGGATGATCCCGAGCAAAGAGACCCTTGAGACGCTCGAGATATTCGCCAATCAGGCGGTCACCGCCATCGAAAACGCAAGGCTGTATGGAAGGCTCGAAGACCACGTTGTCCAGCTCCGGGACATGACCAGGCGCCTGAAGGAGCTCAATGAGATAAAGTCGAATTTCGTGGCCACGGTCTCGCACGAGCTCAGGACCCCACTCACTTCGATAAGAGCCTATGCAGAGACGCTTGCGCGGGACTGGGGCAGTTCACCCCGGGAGACCGAGGTGGAATTCCTCAAGATCATAGAGGAGGAGGCCCAGAGGCTCACGAAGATAGTCGAGGACATGCTGGATCTGTCGAAGATGGAATCGGGCAGGGTGGAAGTGAAGAAGTCGGAGGTCGACCTGCTGGGCTTGATGCGAGACACCGCCCAGATCCTTGCGCCGACGGCCCGCAAGAAGTATGTCGAACTCCAGCTTCCGGCGGAGGATTCTCCCATTATGGCGTTCGTGGACGGCTGCATGATCAAACAGCTGCTTCTCAATCTGGTGGGCAACGCGATCAAGTTCACCCCGGAAGGCGGGAAGGTCCGGATGGACATCCTGGATCTGGACTCCACCGCGGAACTCAGTGTGGAGGACACCGGAATCGGGATACCCGCATCCAGTGTCAAGAGGATCTTCGACCAGTTCTACCAGGTGGACTCGTCGGCGACCCGGCGGTATGGGGGCGTCGGTTTGGGTCTTGCCATCGTCAAGAGCATAGTGGAATGGCATGAAGGCAAGATCTGGGTGGAAAGCGAAGGCGGCTGCGGCGCCAAGTTCACGGTTCGCCTGCCCAAACGCAAGGCAGTGACCGCGGACAGGACCGACTTCGCCGCCGAAAGCGACGTCTGGCGCTGTGAGAAGCGCATACCCGAATTGGTCGTCGACATGATTGCCGAGCTGATGGGGGCCAAGACCGCTTCGCTGATGCTTGTGGACACCGAGAACGCGGAGCTCTTCGTGAGTGCGGCCATGGGGTTGGATGAAGCGATCATAAAGAGCGCGCGTGTCAAGGTCGGCGACAGCATCTCCGGACTTGTGGCCAAGACGGGCAAACCGCTCCTCATCCGCGACTTGGAAGAAGATGAACGGTTCAAACAAACCGGCAGGCCGCAGTATGAGACCAACTCCTTGATAAGCGTGCCGCTCAAGGAGGGGGATAACGTGATCGGTGTTCTGAATGTGACCAACAAGATAAGCCTGACGCCCTTTACCGACAACGATGCCAACGTGCTGCAGTCTCTCGCCGATCGGGTGACCACCGTGCTCGGCAAGGTGAGGCACTATGAAGGCGTCAAGAGCGAATTCGGCGCGATCGTGGATTCCCTCCGGTGTCTGATCGAGTCCCGGCGCCTTGCCGGTTCAAGGAAGGGAATAGAGATAACCGATCTCGTGGCGGAGTTGGGTCGGGTGGTCGGGTTGGGTGAGGATGAGGTGCGCCTGCTTCAGTATGTGTCGGGCATCTATGACGTCGGCATGGTGAAGGTCGGGGAAGGCATCCTTCGCAGACCCGGAGGCCTTCGGGTCGGGGAGTATGAGAGTGTGAAACGGCATCCCGAGGCAGGTGTGGACATAGTGGGGCCGATAGAGTTTTTAGAACAGGTCAAAGAGATAATACTCCACCATCATGAGCGCTACGACGGCGGGGGGTATCCCGGGAAACTCAAGGGCGATTCCATACCTATGGGGGCAAGGATACTTGCGGTGGTGGACGCCTATAGTTCCATGCTGAGCGACCGGCCCTACCGGTCGGCGCTGACGGTTGAGGAGGCGATAGAAGAACTGCGGCGATGCAGCGGGAGTCAATTCGACCCTGACATCGTCGAAAGACTTGTGGAGGTTTTGGACAAGCGCAAAGCGGAAGCACGTCCGGTTCTGGCATCCGCACGCAGGAGGTGAAGACCATGTCGCGGGGCAAGGTGCTTGTTGTCGACGATGAGGAATATATCCAGCATATCCTGAACTTCAGCTTCGGTGCGGAAGGCTATGAAGTCATAACCGCAGCCGACGGCGAGGAAGCGGTTTCCATTGCCAGGTCGGAGTTGCCCGACATCATAGTACTGGACATCATGATGCCGAAGATGGACGGCTACGAAGCGTGCAGGCAGATCAAGGCCGATCCCCAGACCCAGAACATCCCGGTGATACTGCTCACCGCAAAGGGACGGGAAGTGGACCGGAAGCTGGGTGCCGAAGCGGGTGCGGACGACTACGTAGTGAAACCATTCAGCCCCGGGAGGTTGATCGAGAGAGTTGAGGGTTTCATAAAGAGGTAGGTGCCCTGCCATGCAGGATGGAGAACACCCTGAGGTCGCACAAGACCTTTCCGCCATGGCCGACAAGGCCGCCATCGAAGACCTTCTGGCAAATACCAAGAGCATCCTGGAAAGCCTCGATCTCGGGTCGCTGATGGCCAGGCTCGCCGAAGCGCTGGCTTCGCTGATTGAGATAGACGCCCTATCGCTCAAGCTCCAGAATGTCACCGAAGAGATCCTCCTCATCAAAAAAGGCGCCCGCTTCAAGCGGGAAATGGTATACGGCAGCAGGATCATGGGTGCTGCCAGCTTCTCCCATTCGGCGATGGCGTCGGGCGGGCCCCTTGTGATTGATGACATAGGCGGTGATAACGGTTTCTCATTCCCGTCCTATGTCAAGAGAGAGGGTTTCCAGTCGCTGGTTGCGGTTCCCCTCATGGCCGGCGCGAGGCACACGGGTTTGGTCACCATCTACCTGAGGAAGAAAGCTCCGGTATCATCCCAGGTACTTGCGATCATCTCCATCGTGGCAAGCGTCGCCGCGGCGGCCGTGGAGAACTCCCAACTTGTGCAGCAGCTTGAAACCAACTACTTCTCCACAGTTGAGGCCCTTGCGGCCGCCATCGAAGCCAAGGACCCCTATACCAGAGGTCACTCCAAGCGGGTCACGCAGTTCGGCATTCTTCTGGCGGAACGGTTCGGGGTATCGGACACTGACATCCGGAATCTCCGCTATGGCGCAACTCTCCACGATATAGGCAAGATC
>CAZRAU010000086.1:0-14798 GCA_964598025.1 uncultured bacterium | reverse complement strand
CCCGTTTTTCCCCTAAACATACGAATCCACCCATTCCACTTAGTAATCTCGATAATCCATTGAAGTCTAATCAGTTGCGGGATTCACCAATCAGTTTTCGGGGAAACTCCTGTGAGTAGGAGCAAGCAGCGTAACGTATTGTGCGCGGAATTGGTTGGGGGATGTTGTCAAGGGCGACGTCTGGGGATGGACCGAGGCAATGGGTTGGGTCCAAGGGGCTAACACCGCACCAATCCCTGTCGCAGAAATGAAGTCCTGGGGTACCGGCCGCCGGCTCCGGAGACGTGGTCCTGGCCTGTAATGAATGAAAGAGTCGGAGCTCTTCGAACGGCTCCGGTACTTGAAAAACTGTATAGATAGGTGGTATCACTATCGGGGGCAGGTCAGGACGGCGGCACGTCTCTGGCTCGGAAGGCCATCCTCGCGAAGTAGCGAATCTTGGGGATGGAGCAAGAGGCCGCCTATCCAAGCCTGTCTGAGAACGCCTATCTGCGAAGCTCGCGCCGCGTTGCCGCCTCGTTGGCGACTGTTCGTTGTCACCGGATTGACGACGCTCCGGATGCGTTACTGGATATAGCCCAGGGCGCGAAGCTGTTTCTTGACGTCCTCGCTCAAGTCTGCTGGGATCTCGCCCCCGTACCTGCCCCCGACTTGCCAGAGAAGCACATAGGGTGGCTCGGGCCTCTGCGGGGGACCGGAGAGGGCTTCGGCGCCGCCCCGCTTCTTGTGCACGGTGAAAGGCATCTTGTCGGGATTTGCCAGAGCCTCACCGATAAACGTTCTGGCCGTGGCCGGCTTGCCGTCCATGCGGAAGTCGAAGCGAATGTGTATACCTCTGGGGGCGTGTATCTTGAAGCCTAAGGTGATCGGGTCCCGGGCCTCAAGTCCTGACCGCCTGAAGACCGATCCCGGAGATGCACTCAAGGCTTCCTTGCCCGGCGCGGCCTCAAGGTTGCCGTCATGCGCGATCTCAGCCGGGCAGACCCAGCCTCCCCATGTTCCGCCGGCGGTGGAGATCTCGATGTCGAAAGTGTGGGGAACATCTCCACCTGCCACCTCTATGTACCAGGCGTCCGACATCTCGAAGAGACCTCGGGCCAAGAGCTCCTCAAAGGGGACAGCCGCCTCGGGACTTTCCGGCATGAGGTTCTCGGTTTCACCGGGGTCCTTCCCGAGATCGAAGAGCATCTCGTCCTTGGAGGAGATCTCATAGAGAAGCTTCCACGGATACGCGGTTACGGCCTTCTTCTCGAGCCCTTGTCTCACGCCCTCGGTATAAGCGACATACGGGGGGAAAAGGGCGTTGCTGTTCGGCACGGCGTCAGCGCCACCTCTCAGCGCCGGGGCGCGGCTTATGCCCTCGAAGGCGAAGTCGGAGGTCAGCCCCATGAGATCCAACACAGTGGGTGTTACATCCAGGAGGCGTGCCTGCCGCGCTATCCTTTTGTTGCCGGGAACAATCCCCGGGAGAACGAACATCAACGGGACCCTGATCACCTCATTATAGAGGGTGTGCCCGTGGCCGACCCCGTTGTGCTCGAAAAACTCCTCGCCATGATCGCCGTGGAGCACTATTAGAGTGTTGCTTCTCAAGCCCCGCTCATCGAGGCCCCGGAGCAGTTCGCCAATCCACTCATCTGTGAACGCTATCTCTCCATCATAAAGCGCAAAGGCATGTTCTATGTCGCGGGCGCACATGATGCCTGTCTCCTCCGAAAGCGTAGCGCCCACCTGCTCGGCGGCCGTAAATCCCAGGGTTCTTAGATTGACGGAGTTTCCGAGCCCCCCGCGGTATGATGGATCGAAAATGGTATCATAGGGAGCCGGTGGGCTGTATGGATCGTGGGGGTCCCAGTAGTGCAGGAACAGGAAGAACGGACCGCCTTCCACGGTGTCCACCCACTCGAGCGCGAGCCCGGTCGCTTCGTCTGCTGTTCGCATCGGCCCATCCAGCTTTACGTCATAGTCCCGGAACCCCCGCGCAATGCCCGTCGAGATGTCCAGTACCGGGGAACTTATGATTGCCCCTGTTGTGTATCCCGCTTCCGAGAGTATCTCTGCCAGTGTGGGAAAGGTGGTTCGCATCTTGTTTCGGAGTGTGCCGGCACCGTGCTGTGCCGGATAGAGAGAGGTAAACACCGTAGCGAAGGATGGGAGCGTCCAGGGACATTGGCTCACCGTATTTTCAAAGACGGCCCCACCGTGTGCCAGCCGGTCTATGTTGGGGCTCGTAGGCCTCTCATACCCGTAGCATCCGAGGTGGTCGGGTCTCAAGGTGTCCACGCCTATGATGATGAGGTTGGTGGGCCGGTCCTCCTGGCCGCAGGCCAGGACAGCAAGACAGCACAGGAGTGCCGCCAATGCGGTGTGCCCCCGGAGGTTGTCTTTCCAATAGGTACGAATCGGCATGACTGAAGTATACATAATCCGAAGGTGAACTTCCAGCAGACTGCTGCATGCCCCCCGCCCGCGCCGGTAGTACATGAGGCCTGCCTCATCCAGGGACCGGTGCGTCCCCGTCGGGGAAGACCAACCCGCCCCGGCTCCGGCCTGTGTCTCGGTCCGGGTCCGGATGCCGCCGGGATTGCCCGTGCCCGCCCCTCGGCCGGCAGACCTCGCCCATGCATTCTCACCGATTAATTATAACATATTCAACGGGTTGCTCTTTGGGCTGGATGCAGGCAGGACCTCAAGCACTGGTGGTGCGGGTACTATTCGACCTAATTTCCTATTCCGCTTGACAGGTGGGTGGGGGGTTTGCTATATTCAGGACTGGAACAGGGTAAGTATGCTCGTCAGTGCCCCTACAAGGCACTATTTTGTTGATATGGAGAGGGGAGGTGGATTGCTTGGCTGGTGTCAAGGTGAGAGACAACGAGTCCTTCGAGCACGCTATGAGGCGTTTCAAGAAACTGTGCGAGCGTGAAGGGCGATTGTCTGAGTATAAGAGACATCAGCACTTCGAGAAGCCTAGCGATCGCAGGAAGCGCAAGCTGTTGGCAGCCAGGCGCAAGGCTCTCAAGAAGATGGCTCAGAGGGCAGTTTAGCAATGTCCTTGGATGAAAAGCTCGGTGAAGATCTTAAAACTTCAATGAAGGCAGGGGATACCCTGAAGATGGGTGTACTGCGCCTGCTCAAGACCAGGGTGAAGGAAGCCTCGGTCGCGAAGCGGGACACGCTCTCAGATGATGAGATCTATAAGATCATCATGTCCGAGGCCAAGAAGCGCAGGGAGGCCATCGAGCTGTTCGAGCAGGGTGGTAGAGCCGATCTAGCCCTTCGCGAGAAGGACGAGATCGAGTTTCTTGAGACCTATCTACCGCCCAAGCTCACCGACGAAGAGCTTAAGGCGCTCATAGCTGAGGCCATCACCGAGGTTGATGCGAAAGACCCCCGTGATATGGGCAAAGTCATGAAGATACTGATGCCCAAGGTAACCGGCAGAAGTGAAGGTTCCACGGTGAGCAAACTGGTCAAGGACCTGCTTGCCGGTGGCACGGACTGACTTACCACCACAGCGCATTCGATTCGACTCAGCGGGAATCTTGAACTGAATCTCTTTTGGCCCGGGTTATCGGTCCGGGCTAGGCTTCTTACCCCGATTGGGTGTGTATCCGTACGATGGATAGACATACCATTGAGATCCTGGAATACGACAAGGTCCTGGCCATAGTTGCCCGCTATGCTTCGACCGAGGCCGGTGCGGCAAGGATACTTGGCACCAAGCCCTTGAGTGACCGCCCCCACATTGCGAACCGGTTGGCGATGGTCTCCGAAGCGAAGTTGCTTCGCGAGTGGGACAAGAGCCTGCCGATTTCGGGCGTCTATGAAATAAGCGGTTCGATCTCGAAGGCGAAAGTGCCCGGATCGGTTCTCGACGCGGCGACCCTCCTCCGCATAGGCCAGGCCGCCAAGGGTGCTCGAATCGTCCGCGGTTTCATCGAAGCCAACAAGGCTGAGGCGCCCTGTCTCTGGAGGCTCGGCTCGAACCTCAGGCCCCTCAAGGACCTCGAGGACGAAATCGATGCCGCGATAGACGACGACACCAACATAAGGGATGATGCATCGCCCGAGCTCAGGCGCATCCGCCGTGAGAAGGCCAAGGTGAGCGCTCGCATCGCTTCGTCTTTGTCCGACATTCTGGCAAGGGATAATCTGCAGCCCCACCTCAGGGAGAGCCTGGTGACCATAAGGAACGGGCGCTATGTGATACCCGTAAGGGCCGAAGCCAAGGGAAAACTCGAAGGCATAGTTCATGATACGTCCCAGAGCGGGGCGACGGTTTTCATAGAACCGATGGCCACTGTGGAGCTCAACAACACGCTCAGAAGCCTGGAGCTCGCCGAGAAGGACGAGATCGTGCGTATCCTCGCCAGACTTACCGGTTTGGCCGGGGCATCGGCCGGAGACCTTTCAGTCAACCTGGAAATACTGACGGAAATCGACGTCATCAATGCGGCCACCCGCTTCAGTCTGGATTTCGACTGTATCGAACCGGCCTTGAGTGACGACGGAAGGACGGTCATAAAAGGCGGCAGGCATCCTCTCCTCATAGATACGCAGCGGACAAGGGGGGGAGAACCGGTCGTTCCCCTCGACATTGCAGTGGGGGGCGAAAGGCCGGGGCTTCTCATAACAGGACCCAATGCCGGAGGGAAGACCGTGGCCCTCAAGACCGTCGGGATAATGACGCTCCTTGCGCGAACGGGCTTCCATGTTCCTTGCGGTGATGGGACCGCGCTTACCCTCTTCGGGAAGGTCTACGCGGACATAGGTGACGAGCAGTCCATCGAGATGAGCTTGAGCACCTTCACCTCGCACATGAGGAATACCATCACGATACTTGACAATGCGGACCACGATTCCCTTATTCTACTTGATGAGGTTGGTGCGGGCACGGATCCTTCAGAGGGATCGGCACTGGCCCGGACGGTGTTTGAAGAGCTGCTCGAGAAAGGGGCAACGATCGTTGCCACGACTCACCACATGAGCCTCAAGGTCTTCGCTCATGACAATCCTCGTCTGGAGAATGCGTCCATGGAGTTTGACACCGACGCGCTCAGGCCCACCTACAGGCTCATTCAGGGCATACCCGGTGCAAGCCACGCCTTCGAGATAGCAGCCCGGCTGGGAATGCGCGAGGAGGTGCTTGCCAGGGCCAGGCGGTACTGCGGCGAGCAGGGTGTGAGGTTCGAGGAGCTTACGCGCGATCTCTTGGAGAGGATGAGAAGGCTGGCAATGGAAGAGGCCGGAGTCGAAGCCAAGCGTAGGAGCGCTGACATGATGCTGGCCGAGTACGAGGCCAAGCTCGATCATATCAAACGCTACAACAGGCAGATCAAGAAGGAAGCCCTCAAGGAAGCGAAGACCTATGTGGATGAGGCCAGACGCAAGGCCAGCCAGGTCGTCAAGGAGCTTAAGCAAGCGCAGGTCCGGCCCGAGCAGGCGAGGGTCGTCGAGAAGCGGATGAGGCAGGAAGCCGGCGAGATCACCGAGGAGATCGAAAAGCTGGAAGACGCCGAGAGCACCAGACGGCCTCTGGAGCGGATCGAGGTCGGGGCAAGGACCTATGTCAGGCCCCTGGACCGGGATGGTATGGTGCTCTCGGAGCCCGACGGCAAGGGGCGGCTCGAGGTCGTGGTCGGGGCCATGAGGATCGAGGTGGAGATCGGCGACCTGTTCGAGCCGTCGAGCGCCCCCCCGAAACCGGTTTCCGGTACGGTGGAATTCGAGGCCAAGGAAGTGCCTGGCGAGATCGAGGTCCGCGGCATGACAGCGGAAGATGCCTGGGAGACCGTCGACAAGTACCTGGACGATGCGGCTCTTCAGGGGCACCCTTCGGTGAGGATAATACACGGTAAGGGCAAGGGGATCCTTGCGAAGAAGATCCGCGAGATGTTGGCCTCCCATCCCAGGGTTAAGGCCTACCGTTTTGGGGACCTGGCGGAGGGTGGAACGGGTGTGACCGTAATAGAATTCGATCGGGGTTAGGTATGGCGTATTCCATTCCCGAGGACATCATCGAAAAGGTGCGGGAACGGTCTGATATCGTCGAGATAATCGGTGACCATGTGCCACTCAGGCAATCGGGCAGGAACTTCAAAGCCCTCTGTCCCTTCCATCCGGAGAAGGCGCCTTCCTTCATGGTAAGCCCCGAGAAACAGATCTATCATTGCTTCGGATGCGGAGCCGGCGGCAATGTTTTCAGCTTCCTGATGCAGGTCGATGGGATGACCTTCCCCGAGGCCGTGAAGGCTCTGGCCAAGCGCTACGGCATAGAAGTGCCCGAAGGTCTGCCCAGGGCCGGCACCGAAGCCTCCCTGGCGTACCGCATAAACGCTATGGCGGCGAAAGCCTATCACGCCGCACTTCTGGGAACCAAGGAGGGCAACGGGGCCCGCGAGTATCTCAGGGCGAGGACCATCGGCGAGGATGTGGAGAAGGACTTTCTCCTGGGATATGCGCCGAGAGCAGCCAACCTCCTCATACTCGAAGCCAAACGCCGTGGGATAGATGAGAAGAGACTCGCCGCGATGGGCCTCGCAATAGAGCGGGACGGGCAGCTCCGCGACCTCTTCCATGGGAGGTTGATGTTTCCCATAGCGAGTGCAGGGGGCAGGATACTCGGTTTCGGAGGACGGGTCCTGGACGAGGGGTCCCCCAAGTATCTCAATTCTCCGGAGACCAGGCTCTTCAAGAAGTCGGATATCCTCTTCGGCATTCACCGTGCCAAGGGCCACCTGCGGACCGCCGGGCTCGGCATAGTCGTGGAAGGGTACATGGATGTGATACCGCTCCACGCCCAGGGACTCGCCAACACCGTGGCTTCGCTCGGCACCGCATTCACCTTTGAGCAGGCCACCCGGCTGCGGCGATACTGCAGCGATGTGGTGTTTCTCTACGACGGCGACGACGCCGGACGGATCGCCGCCCTGAGAGCCTGTGAGCCCGCCGTCCAGGGAGGGCTCAAGGTCAAAGTGGCGGGGCTGCCCGAAGGGCACGACCCCGATTCCTTCCTCAGAGATAGGGGAATGGAGGCTTTGGAGAAGGTGATTGCAGGGGCGGCCTACTATGTGGATTTCGTCTTCTCCCGGATCCAATCGGACGATATCGAAGAAGCCGTGAGATTCGTCTTGAGAATAATCGGCAAGATCAGGGAACCGATCAGGACGGCCCTCGATCTGAAGCGCCTATCAGAGCGGAGCGGCATCCCGGAGGCCATGCTCCAGACCTCTCTGAAGACGGTGTCAAAGAACCGGCCGGATCCCGCCGGCGAGCACAAACCTGAGACTATCACTTGCGATAGGATCGAGAAGTCCATAATTTCTATATTGATCGGGTTACCGGATAGTGTCGATAGGGTCTTGGGTGCGATTTCGCCTGAAGACTTCGCGGACCGCAGGATGAGGAAGATCGCCGAGGTCATGCTCGACAGGAAATCAAGAAGACTGGCCTCCGATGTGAGTGCCCTGGTGTCAAGCATTGACGACGAGCCTACTAGACAACTCCTCATCGACTGTTCGGTGAACAGCGATATCACCGGAGATCCAGACCGCATTGTATCCGATCATATCTTGTATCTGAAGCGGAAAGCGATTCAAAGGGAGATAAACAGACTACGCAAGCAGATACAGGTTGCCGAGAAGGAGGGCGATGCTGAGCTGCTAAAGTCTTTGTTATCCAAACGGCAGAGTCTTGCTCAAGATCTTAAGCTACTTTCGGCCTAACCTTTTGGGCAGTCGTGATGCCCCCAAGGGGAGAGGAGAAAGCAGAATATGAAATCCGGATTGGAACGGGACGTCGTCAAGAAACTCAAGGAGACGGCGGTCAGACAGAAGTATATCACGATCGACCAGATAAACGAGTTTCTTGGTGAAGACGCCACCGTAGAGGATATGGACAAGGTCCATATCATGTTCGGCGACATGAAGATCGATGTCGTGGATTCCCCTGAAGAGGCCCTTAAGAAACGAGCTAAGAAGGAAAAAGAAAAGGCCAAGCGCATGGAAGCCCAGGTGGCTTCTCAAAGCGTGCGCTACGATGATCCTATCCGCATGTATCTTAGGGAGATGGGGAAAGTCCCGCTCCTCGACAGGGAGGGCGAGATAAGACTGGCCAGGCAAATCGAGGATGGGCAGGCCAAGGTCGAAGCCGCGGTGTTCGGCTGTCCGTCTGCGCTGAGAGACCTGGCGGGGTTGGCCCAGAAGCTCGATAAGGGCAGGATAAAGATCGAAGATTTCGTTCAGGTGGATGTGGGCGCCTGGGGCCCCATGTACACCGGTCGGAGGGAGAGGCAGAGGGCCCTGAGGTGCATCCGGAAGATCCTCAAGTACCATGATCAGATAGAAGCGTTGGAGCAGAAACTCGGGTCCAAGACGGGCAAGAAGAAGACTGACGCAATAAAGGCCCAGATCGACAAGATCGCTCAGAAGAGACTGAAGGAGTGTCTCGCTCTGAGGCTTCACCGCGACCAGATAGGCAAGCTCGCCGAGAGACCCAAGAACCTTGCGGCGAGGATCCTGGAAAGCGAGAAGGAGATAACGGACGTTGAGCGCGAATGCAGGTTCCCTTCCGAGCAGGTGCTTGCCCTTGCGCGGCTCTGCCAGAAGGGGAAGAAGGAGGTCCGCAAGGTCGCCCGCCAGACGGGGCGGGGAAAAGAAGACTGGGTAGGCTTCGAGAAACGGGTGCGCAATGCCCGCCGGAAGGTGAGGAGGGTGGAGACCGAAGCCAGGATCGACCGGGTCGGCCTCCTGATGATTGTGGGCGAGATCGACTTGGGCGAGAGCATGGTCAATGACGGCAAGAAGCGCATGGTGGAGGCCAACGTCCGGTTGGTGATATCAATCGCCAAGCGCTACGTGAACCGCGGCCTGGAGTTTCTGGATCTCATCCAGGAGGGAAACAGCGGACTGATGCGGGCGGTCGAGAAGTTCGACTACAAGAAAGGGTACAAGTTCTCCACGTACGCGACGTGGTGGATCAGGCAGGCTATTACACGCGCAATTGCCGACCAGGCGAGAACCATCAGAGTACCCGTGCACATGATCGAGGCCATCAACAAAGTGCTCCGTGCGTCGCGCCGTCTCGTGCAGGAATACGGACGGGAGCCTTCTCCCGAGGAGATAGCGAAGACTCTCGATCTTCCTCTCGATAAGGTGAAGAGCGTGCTCAAAGCCGCCCAGGAGCCGATATCTCTGGATAGACCCATAGGTGAGGACGAAGACAGCAATCTGGGGGACTTCATAGAAGACACCCGAGTGGTATCCCCGGCCGCATCGGCCGCATTTGTCATGCTTCAGGAGCAGATGAGCAACGTCCTTTCCACGCTCACGAGGCGTGAGGAGAAGGTGATCAGACTCCGGTTCGGGCTCGGTGACGGTTGTCCCCGGACCCTGGAGGAAGTGGGCAGCATATTCAATGTGACGCGCGAGAGGGTCCGGCAGATCGAAGCCAAGGCCCTCAGGAAGCTCAAGCACCCCTCGCGGGCGCGCAAGCTCACGGGCTACATAGAGTTGCCTTAGTCCGGGCTGCCCGGATTGTTCATAAGCCCTCTACTGCGGCGAGGCATCTGCCGGCGCCGGCGGCGTCATCCTCGCTCGCCGATCCTCGACGTACGCTTCGGATACGGCTGCGGTCGGCTCGTTTGTCTTCCTTGCCGTCACGGGCATCTCCGCCACCTCGCGACGAGGTTCACAAACAACCCGGCTAGTTTTAGCTTGACGCTCCGTCGGACCATCTTATTATATAGATTAAATTCGGGGCCCATAGCTCAGTCGGTTAGAGCGCCCGGCTCATAACCGGAAGGTCCTAGGTTCGAGCCCTAGTGGGCCCACCATTTATATTGGGATAAGGGCGATTAGCTCAGCGGTTGAGAGCGCCCGCCTCACACGCGGGAGGTCACTGGTTCAAATCCAGTATCGCCCACCATTTGGGGGGCGAGTAGATGCAGATGCCTCTGCGACAGAAGAAACCGGTCCTCATCAGACGCCGGTCGGAGGCTTGTACTCCTGGCGTGTGCCGCAAGTCGGTACACGCCTTTTTCAATTTGGGGGGAGGCGTCTCTTGAAAGCCGAAGTCCTCGATCAGCTTCTGGATGAGTTCGCTCCGCCCGCGAGCTCTTTGTCCCAAGGAGACGACTATCTCCTGGGCAGGCCCGGGCTTGAAGTGGACAAGTTCTTTGTCGCGTGGAGCGCGGCACAGCTCGAGGGTATTATCCGGAAGTCCAGGAAAGGGGACGGCGCCTATGTGGCCTATCTGGGGCGCCTCAATGAGCGGTTGCGGTTCCTCTTCTCGCTGGGGCTTAAGGGCTACGACGATTTCGTGGTCCGGTTTGTCAATCCCGCCTGGCGTTACCATTCCTGGGGTGTGGCTGCACGGCTGGCCAAGGACCTGGGAATGGAGGAAGCCCGGCCGGTCCTGGTGCTCGGCCGGGAGCGCAGCTTCAAGGTGGTCACCTTCGTACCGACCGCCGACATCGCGAGGGTGAGGGAAACGCTTTTCGGTGTGGGCGGTGGAAGGTACGGACTCTACTCCAAATGCTCTTTCTCGACCTCGGGCAAGGGAACCTACTATGGCGAGAAGGAATCCAAACCGACCTATGGTGAGGCCGGTCGGCTCGAGGAGGTCACCGAGGAGCGGCTTGAGGTGCTTGTTCCTTCCGACAGAATCGGGAAGGCGATTTCGGCTCTGAGAAAAGCCCATCCATATGAGGAGCCGGTCATAGAGACCTACGAAGTGGGTTCGCGGCGGGAATTCGGTGAGGGCAGAGCCGGTATTCTGGCAAGGCCTATGGGTGCGATGGAGGCTTCGAGACGGATAGCCTCGGTCCTGGGCTCCCAGCCGGTGTATCTATCGCGCGAATCCCAGTGCAGCAAGGCGATGATTTGGGACGGGGACCCGGACAGAGGGATCTACGAGGCACTTGTTCGGGATGTGGATCTCTATGTGGGCCCGGACAGCAAGGGGTTGGCGAAGCTTCTGGGTGATGGCATGCAGGCGGGGGTGATCGAGTTTCCTCACTATCGTTTTCTCATGGCCGGTGCCAAGGAACTCATTTATATGGTCAGGGACAAGTCCAAACGCGAGACTTGGGGTCTAAGAACATTCTTACCGTCGAAGGTCGGAAGGGAAGGTGTCAAGGCATGAGAGAAACCAAGGAGCTTCTTCTGAATCTGCAAGAGCTGGATGATCAGATCGACAAGCTGAAGGCTGAAGAGGAGTCGATCCCGGAGAAGAAGCATGATTTGGAGGAGGGCCTGGAAGCTCGTCAGGCCGTGGTTATCGCTGCGAAGAACGAATCTATAGAGATTGCCAAGAAGAGGAAAGAGCTTGAGCTAGAGCTTGAAGAGGGCAATGCCAAGAAGGACAAATTCAAGCACCAGCTCTTTCAGGTCAAGAGCAATCGTGAATACGAAGCCCTTCAGCACGAGATCTCCGCTCTGGAAGAAAAGAACTCGGGTCTGGAGGACAAGATTCTCGAGATCATGGATAGGTCTGAAAAGGTTTCCCGGCAGATTGCCGAGGGAGAGCGGAATCACAAAGCGGAGGCGGTCAAGGTCGGGGAAGCACGGGCCAAGCTGGACAGAGAGCTGGAAGATCTCAGACAGAAGATTGCTATCAAGGCAGATGAGCGCAAACGCCTTGTGATGGATATGGATGTCGTCTTGCTCAAGCGCTACGACCGGATACGGGCGAACAAGGGGGGGCTTGCCGTAACCACCGTGAATACCGGTGCCTGCGGCGGCTGTTTCAGACGCATCCCGCCCCATGAGATGCAGAACCTGAAGCGAGACGCCAGGATCATCATGTGCGAAGGTTGCGGTCGTATTCTGATATGGAGGTGGGACTAGCTTTGGCTGCGGAAAGGGATCTGGGCTACGCCCTTAAGCTGTTGGCTGCAGGACAGACCGTCAAGGAGGCTTGGAAGGAAGCCGGGTTTGCCTCGCGAAAGGACCTGGCAGACAGCCTCTTCGAGCTTGCCGGGAAGGCCGGAGGCAGTCGCCTCAGACTGGTAGCCTATGCCGACGGGGCATCGATCGGCAATCCCGGAGATGCCGGCTGTGGGGCTCTTATCATGGATGAAGAAGGCCGGGAACTCCTCGAGGACTACAGATATCTGGGAAAGACCACCAACAATGTGGCCGAATACCGGGGAGCCATTCTTGCGCTGGCCAAGGCGCACGAGCTGGGTGCCCGTGAGCTTGAATTGAGAGTTGACAGCAGCCTTCTGGCCAATCAGATTACGGGAAGATACAGGGTGAAGAGCCCGCATCTGGCGCCCTTATACCAGGATCTTAGGAAAAAAGTGGACCTATTTGATAAATTTACGGTTACACTCATTAGTAGAACGGAGAACAAGCAGGCGGACAGGCTGGCAAACTTGGCCATATCTGCGCACAAAGGAGGTAGGCCCGGAGCAGGCTAGATGGTCGCGCATAGACCGGCGAGGTCTATGTGAGGAAAGTCCGAGCTCCAGAGGGCAGGGTGCTGGGCAACTCCCAGTGGGAGCGATCCCAAGGAAAGTGCCACAGAAAGCATACCGCCGGCCCGCTTGGCGGGCAGGTAAGGGTGAAAAGGCGAGGTAAGAGCTCACCATTGCCTCCGGTGACGGAGGCAGATAGGTAAACCCCACCCGGAGCAAGACCAAATAGGGGAAGAGAAGCGGCCCGCTTCGTTATCATTCCCGGGTTAGGTCGCTTGAGGTGTGAGGGGACTCACATCCCAGATTAATGACCATCGCCGTCGCGGGGCAGGGGGAAGTTCCGCGTCGGAACAGAACTCGGCTTACTACCTGCTCCGGTCCCCCTAGATGTGTGAGGTCGAGATCTGACCCCGGCGGTAGACTTGATCCCTTCTGAAGCCTCTTCCCGGGGCCGATAAGTATGAAGAGGCGCGATATGGATACGGGACTCAACCATATGCGGGAACCCAAGAAGCAAGCCGGACCTGACGATGAGCTTGGCCGGCTCCTGGCCGACATCGAATGCCTGCGTCCGGGAGCGGACCTGGAGCTCATAAGAAAAGCGTACCTCTTCAGTGCCAGAGCTCATGAAGGTCAGCAACGCTTGTCCGGCGCGCCGTACCTGACGCACTGCATGGAGACCGCACGTATTCTGGCGGAGCGCCATCTGGATTCGGTCACCATCGCGGGTGGACTGCTTCACGACATCGTCGAAGACACCTCGTTCAGCCTCGAGCAGGTCCGCAAGGAGTTCGGCGATGAGGTCGCGGTAATCGTGGATGGTGTTACCAACATAAGCGAGATGAGCTTCGAGAGCCCCGAACAGGAACAGATGGAGAAGTACAGGAAGATGCTCCTGTCCATGGCGAAGGATGTGAGGGTTATTCTTATCAAGCTGGCTGATCGCCTTCACAATATGCGGACCCTCCAGTATCTTCCCGATGCCGACCGCCGGAGGATAGCCAGGGAGACGCTCGATGTATTCGCACCACTTGCCCACCGGCTCGGGATCGCCAGGATAAAGTGGGAGCTTGAGGATCTTTCGCTGAAATACCTTGACCCCGAGGCCTACACCATCCTCGCCGGCCAGATTGCCAAGAGCCGCGAGGAGCGGGAGGGATACATCGAAGAACTCAAAGGGCCGTTGCTGACCGCCTTGAGGAAGAGCGGGATCAATGCCGAGATCACAGGCCGGGCCAAGCACTTCTATAGCATCTATATGAAGATGACCAAGCAGGGCAGACCGATCGAGGACATATACGATCTGCTTGCGATCAGGGTTCTCACCGAGAACGTCGCCGACTGCTACAAGGCGCTGGGCGTTATCCACGGCATGTACACCCCGGTGATAGAGAGGATCAAGGACTTCATAGCGACGCCCAAGCAGAACATGTACAGGTCGATTCACACCACGGTGATAGGCCCGAGGGCGGAGATGGTAGAGATCCAGATAAGGACCTTTGAGATGCACAAGACGGCGGACGAGGGTATCGCCGCTCACTGGCGCTATAAGGAGGGCGGAAGAACCGACATGGAGATGGATCGCCAGCTCTCCTGGCTCAGACAGACCCTTGAATGGTCGAGGGATCTGACCGACCCGAAAGAGTTCATGTATTCCCTTAAGGCTGATCTTTATCATCATGAGATATTTGTATTTACGCCAAAGGGCGAGCTGAAGAACCTGCCTCATGACGCCACACCCATAGACTTCGCCTACGCAGTCCACACAGAGGTGGGGAATCGCTGTTCAGGGGCCAGGATCAACGGCAATCTGGTGCCCCTCACAAGCCGGCTCAAGAACGGTGACACGGTCGAGATCCTCACGCAGCACAATGCCGAACCGAGCAGGGACTGGCTCAAAACAGTGACGACGCCGGGGGCCCGCTCCAAGATACGGAAATGGTTGAAGGCGAAGGGATATCACGAGAGCGTGAGCCTGGGCCGGGACATGCTCGAGCGCCAGTTCAAGAAAGCGCGCAGGCCATTCCCCTCGGAACGCGAGATCGATGACATAGCGCAATCCTTCGGACGGAGTGACTCGGAGCATCTGTTCTTCTCGGTGGGTTGTGGTGAGGTATCGGGCGAACGTGTTCTCAACAAGGTTTTTCCGCAGGAAGCCAAGACGCCTCCCCCCCGCAAAGCCCATCCCGGGGCGGGCAGCGCCGCCGGGGTAAAAGTCCAGGGCATAGGCAATCTCATGATCCACTTCGCGAAGTGCTGCCAGCCTGTCCCCGGTGACAACGTCGTGGGAATGGTCACGCGGGGGCACGGCATATCGATACACCGGACGGGCTGCAGCAACCTGCTGCGATCCGGCGAGGACCGGGAGCGGTTGATG
>CAZRAU010000085.1:0-14832 GCA_964598025.1 uncultured bacterium | reverse complement strand
GAGAGGAATTCATAGACTACAAGGACGAGAGAAAGCTGTCTCGGTATGTGACTGACAGAGGCAAAATCGTACCCCGCCGAATATCGGGGACCTGCGCCAAACACCAGAGGCAGCTCACCAGGGCGATCAAGCGGGCGAGACTTGTGGCCTTGCTTCCCTTTGCTGCCGACCAGTACAAGTAGAACGGAGAAGTCTCTATGGATGTGATACTCTTGGAGGATATTGCCAATCTGGGCAGTAGGGGTGAAACCGTAGCCGTGAAGAGCGGATATGCTCGGAACTACCTTCTTCCCAGAAGGCTGGCCCTTCCGGCAACTCGAGCCGGTCTCAAGATGATGAAAGAAGAGGACATAAGAAGAGAGGCTCGTGAGACCAAGTTGCACCGGGAGGCTGAAGAGCTGGCCAAGGATCTGAACAAGATCTCCTGTACCGCTGAAGTTCAGGCAGGCGAGGACGATCGGGTTTTCGGAGCGGTAACCAGTGCCGACATAGCAGAGCTTCTGGTGGGCCAGGGTTATGACATAGATAAAAGGAAGATCCTTCTGGACGAGCCGCTCAAGGCTCTTGGTGTATACACCATACTTATCAGATTGCACCGGGACGTGGAAGCCAAGGTGAAGGTTTGGGTAGTCAAGAAATCCGGCTGAAGCAAGGAGGGTGTTTCTTGATCAGGAAAGCTTCGATTTGGATCATCGCAGGGGCGATTCTTGGGCTATGCCTGGGCTGCGAAAAGGAAGATCAGAGTCAGGGTTTGGCGAGGATCGGCGATTGTGTGATCACCGAGCAGACTCTGGAAGACCGGCTTGAAGACATGCCTCCTTTCATGAAGCAACAGACGGCCACACCGGAGGGCAAGCAACGGTTTCTCCAGGCTGTAGTGGAAGAGGAGATCATAGTCAGGGAGGCCCTGAAGAGAGGGTTCGACGATACCGATGAATTCAAGAATGAGATGAAGCAGAGAGAGCGTGATTTGCTGGTCAGGCTCTTCTATGAAAGGGTGATCCAGGTTGAGGCCACTCCACCGGATTCCCAGGTTGTCGCCTATTACAAGGCCCACCTCAAGGATTACTCGATCCCGGAACATGCACGCGCCAGGCACATCCTGGTAAAGACCAGGAAACAGGCGCTTGATCTCAAGAGTCAAATCGAGGCGGGTGCCGATTTCGGGGAGTTGGCCGAGAAGTACTCTCTGGACCAACAGACCAAACAAAGACAGGGCGAGTTGCACGGTCGCATTGAGCGAAATGCCCCGATAAAGGGTCTGGGGGATGTCCCCGAGCTTAGAGACGCAATCTTCTCTTTGAAAGTGGGCGAGGTGAGCGAACCGATTAAGAGCGATCTCGGTTACCATGTGGTCGTGGTTGATGAACTCAATCCCGAGACTGTCAAGCCATTTGAAGAGGTCAAAGCCGAAATAACTACCGTGCTCACCAATACCAGGCGGGAAGGAGTCCGCGACCGCATACTGGCGGATCTGAAGTCAGAGTACGGTGTCGTCTACCTATCGGATTCACAGGAGCCGGGTGAGACTCCCGAGGCTCTCTTCAAGGCGGCGAGCGAGGAGTCCGATCCGAGGAAGAAGATCGAGCACTATCAGAAGTTCATTGACACCTACCCGGACAACGACAGGGCTTATGAAGCCAAGTTCATGATCGGATTCACGCTGGCCGAGGACCTCAATGAATACGACAAGGCCGAGAAGACCTTCAAGGAGTTCCTCGAAGAGTATCCGGAAAACGACCTGAGTGATGATGCTAACTGGATGTTACAAAACATGCGGTCCGCCGGGCAGCCCGACTTCGCTCCGGAGTAGGTTGTGATAGAGAAGTGAGGACACCCGCTTGGTCGAGATGAAAGTCTGGAAACTGGCTCTGGATGATCGGACAGACACGCCGGTCGTCATACTCCAGGAGCTGAGTGGGAGTCGGATCCTGCCGATTTGGATTGGAAGGGCCGAGGCACGAGCGATCGCGATGGAGCTTGCAAGTCAGAAGTTTCAACGACCGCTTACCCACGATCTATTGAAGACCATCATCGAGGGTTTGGGGGCCAGGATACGGAAGGTATGTGTGGAAGAGCTGAAGAACAATACCTTCTATGCCAAGATCTTCATTGAGAAAGACGACGAGATTGTAGGCATCGATGCCAGGCCCAGTGACTCGATTGCCCTGGCTCTTAGGTCCAAGTCCCCGATATTCATCGCCGAGGAGCTCCTTAGTGAACAGCCGGATACCGCGGAGATGTCCGAGGATGAACGCGCGGAGGCTCTAAGGAGATATCTGGATGAGCTGAATCCGGAGGATTTCGGGAAGTTCCCCTCCTAGGAGCGTGTGATGGTAGATTGGCAAGCAAACATCCGCCAGGAGCCTGAAACAGGCAAGGGCGTCTATGTCGCCCCGAGTGCGACCATGCTGGGAAGGATTGAAATCGGGGACTTCTCCAGCATCTGGCCCAACGTGTCGGCTCGCGGCGATGTCAACTGGATCAAGATCGGCAAGAGGACCAACATCCAGGACAACAGTGTTCTCCACGTCACCTACGACAAACATCCACTGGCTATAGGCGACGATGTGACTGTCGGGCATGGTTGTATCCTTCACGGGTGTACGATAAAGGACCGTTGCCTGATAGGCATGGGAAGCGTGGTTCTGGACGGCGCCGCAATAGGCCCTGACGCCATGGTAGGCGCCGGATCGGTCGTGAAGCAAGGCGAAGTCGTCCCATCGGGTACCCTTTACCTGGGAGTGCCGGCCAGATTCAAGCGGGACCTTTCCGATGACGAGATAGCCGTGATACTCGAGTCGGCGAAGGAGTATGCGGCTTTTGCGGCGGAATACCGCAACCTCTCGCTCTAGGCTTGTCGGAGACACTCATCTGCTGCGTTATGCTTGCCTTCCCTCGTTGTCGTTGCCCATGGCATCGTCTCTCCTGTGACGACGAACCGTCGGGGTGGAACCCAGCCGCTGCACAGACCATTCGTTGCCACGGGAGCGGCAGCGCTGCCGGATTCAATCGACTGTCACCTTGGTTGTCAGAGATCGAGAGTGAGGGCCTTGGTGGTTTCGTCGAAGCGGACGGAGTCTGATGCTCTGCCGCCCGAGAAGGCCTCCGCCGTGTGCGGCCCGGGTTCGAGCATCTTGGCGGTGAAGCGTCCCCGTGGATCTGCGAGAATCTCGAGGCTCCCGTCTATGGTGATGACTGCTCCGCCGAAAGGCCGCCCGTCTGAAGTCACCTGTCCTGATACCGTGAAGGTGGATGCCCTGTCGATGCCGAGGAATCTCAGGATTGCGAGGTAGACGGGATATGACCGCGTCCATATGTTGTATGTCTCCGATAGTGCTACCTCGTCGGCGGCGCCACTTCCTACAGGAAACGACACTTTCACCGCGGGGCAGCTGGTTTGCTGAATGATGTATTCCGCGGTTTCACCGATATCGGGATCGCAGGCGACAGCGCCCTGCATTTCATCTGCGATATACCCGGACATAAGTGCCCCGCTGCGGCTCCCCGGGAAGTGCTCGATCACGTGACGCTTCGGATCCCGTGGCTCGTGCGCTATTGATACGAGCAGGGCCGAGTGGTTGGACTCGCAGGTCATGACACGATCGGCATCGCTGACTTCGCGATCGGTGTCTCTTGTGAGATGGGTCTCTATGCCGGCTGATCTGAGCAGGGCAGCCACCTTCTCGGCCACCTGGAGATTGAGGTCTGAGGCGGTAATCCCGGTCGGCCCGACCCATCCGGTCTCGCCGCCACCGCCCTGCGGATCGACAGTCACAATGAGCCCGGTCTCCAGACCGGAATAGAATCTCTCCAGTTTGACCTCCGGGAAGGAATCTCCGTCCACGGCCGTCACGGTTTTTCTATAGCCGGGCTTCGAGACATGCAGCAATCCGGGTATGCCGGCAACGTTCAGCATGAAGAAACCATGTCTGTCGGTTATCGCCGACAAGTCCGATCCCGGTGGTGCCACGGTTGCTCCCTCCGTGGGAGCACCGAGGGCATCGAAGACAAAGCCGGAGACATAAGAGCCGACAGAGGAGGTCCGGATGCCCACCCGGGCTGAGATGTTGCCGCACAGAGCTGTTACACCTGTCACACCAAAAGGAATCTCCCTTCCGATAAAGACGGAAGCCTCACCACCAACGGCTTTCTCCTGACGTCGCCCGCCCTCCCACACGAAGTCCACAGATGTCCCTTCTTTCACCGGATTCGCATGTTCATCGAGGGCGAGTGCGGTTATCTTCTGGGGAAAGGGCGCCATGCCTGCGTCCGGTATCGAGCGAAGGCTTATGACTTGAGGCTCGACGTCCACCTCGAAAACAGCCGTCGCTTCACGCGTCGCATTGCCGCCCACGGCTCTTCCCGCAGCCCTTACCACATGACGTCCACCTCTCAAGGGTTCAGTGGGGAAAACAGCAAATCGGTTCGGTCCGAGTTTGGAGGGTTGGAGCCTGCCGTCATCAAGATAGATTGTTACCGAGGCGAGATCTATGACCGCCTGTTTGTTGAATGTCACCTCTATTCTCGGCATAGCTGTCGTGACAAGCCCCTCCGGGCCGAGGCTGTCGATCACCGGGACGCCTCTTCCGAAGTAATCTACCAGAGCAAGGAAATACACCTCGGCCTCCAGCCGCTGCTTGTCTGATAGCTTGAGTCTCGATTCCACATGAGGGTTGGATATGTAGGAAGGCTCGCAAAGAATCGAAGGCACCTTGGAATTCCGCAGAACGTAGTAGTTGCCGGGCAGCACCTTGGTCTTGATTTCGCCGATGTTGCCCCTGAGATGCCGCGCCACAATCCGCGCGATATCCCGTGACGGCCCGTCATCACCTATCTTGTGGTAGATCTGAATCTCATTGAAGGTCCTGTCGCCCGCGAAGTCGGCGTTGTGATGGAGCGACATGAAGACGTCCGGGGCGATACGGTTTGCAGCCACAACGCGGGCTTCGAGATCCTGCCTCAAGGCGTCTGGATCACCCCCCACGAAATCGCGATCGGTCTTGCGCGTCAGATGTACCTCAGCCCCGGCCTCCTCAAGCAGTCCCCAGAGATAGAGAGCGACCCCCAGGTTCACATCCGCCTCGTCGAGGCCTTCGACACCTATGGCTCCTCTGAATACGCCGCCGTGTCCCGGATCTATGACGATCCTCTTGCCGGCAACCGAACTCACGTCGAGCGTATCGAGGGGTTCCGCAAGCCGGTCATAGAAGTGGGGTAGGGGCTGTCTGGGTTTGGGTGCGCAGGCGAGCAGAGTGAGGATCAGCAAATACGGCAAAGGTGATCGCAGGATCGCTGACATGGCATCCTTCTCCTTTAGGCGCCAAAGGGTTACAAACTTATTATCAGACTTGCGCATACAAATTCAACACAATTTATTGATATGTATTAACTTGACGGATTTGCCCTATTTTGTTATTTTGGCATAAAACTGGAGGATTTCGTGAATACTAAACAGGATCTTCTGCGCAAGATTCCTTCAGTTGAACATGTGCTGGAGCAGGCCCAAGTGCTGGCTCTGGGAGATTCGCTTCCAAGATGGGCCGTCGCGGATGCGGTAAGGGTGGTTCTGGCTGAAATCAGAGACAGTATTTCATCCGGGCGGCGATCAGAAGAACCTGATCTTGAGGAGATCGTCACGCGGGTCGCCGACGCGGCCCGGGCAGGTGCCCGTCGGGGGATAAGACAAGTCATCAACGCCACAGGCATAGTGATTCACACCAACTTAGGCAGGGCCAACCTTTCGGATGAAGCCGCGGCCGCGGTGCAGGAAGTCGCGACTTCATACTGCAGCCTGGAATTCGATCTGGAAACGGGAAAGCGAACCAAGCGGACTCGGCACGTCGAGAGGTTGATCTCCAAAATAACCGGGTCCGAGGATGCGTTTGTCGTGAACAACAACGCCGGGGCCGTGCTGCTGGGCCTCAATACACTCGCGGACGGTAAGGAAGTCATAGTGTCACGAGGCGAGCTGGTGGAGATCGGCGGTTCCTTCAGATTGCCGGAAGTCATGGATAAGAGCGGTGCGCGGATGGTTGAGATAGGGACCACCAACCGCACGCGGATCGAGGACTATGAGAAAGCCATCAGTCCGGCTACCGCAGTTCTGCTCAAGGTCCACTGGTCGAACTTCGAGATGACCGGTTTTGTCGAGTCGGTCTCTCCGGGAGATCTCGCCGCCCTTGCCCACAAACACAGCCTTGTTATGATTGAAGATCTGGGCAGTGGGGCACTGGTTGATTTCTCCCGGCTCGGCGTCGCCAAAGAAGCGATGCCCCAGGAATCTCTGAGCGATGGAGTCGACATCGTCACCTTCAGCGGAGACAAGCTCTTGGGCGGGCCGCAGGCCGGTATCATCGCCGGCCGCAGCGATTGCATCGGCAGGATGAAGCAGAACCCTCTGGCCAGAGCGCTCCGCGTCGACAAGATGATACTCGCGGCGATGGAGGAGACTCTCAGGCATTACCTGGAACCCGATACCGTATTCGAGAAGATCCCGGCCCTAGCGATGATCTCCTGCAAGGTCGACGAACTCGAACCCAGGGCCGAGCAGGTCGCGGCCGACATAGCCGAAGCTGCCGGCGAGGGCGTGATGGTCGAAACCGGGAGAGCCGAATCACAGGTAGGGGGCGGATCGCTTCCCACGGCCGGCCTCGCGACGCCGGTCGTCAGGCTGGCTTCGACCCGGCATTCGCCGGATGAAATTACTGCTAGACTCCGCAGGGGGAAAATCCCTATAATAGCTCGCATTGCCGACGACAAGGTGATAATAGACTTGAGAACCGTCCGGCCCGGTGAGGACGAGGCTCTTGCCCAGCAGATTATAGTAGCGCTTGTAGGAAGTGGTTAGCCGGTAGAGAGGAGCTGATCAAGGTGTATGTGAGCAGGATCGAGATGACAGGATTCAAGTCGTTTGCCGACAGGACCATCGTGGCGCTGGAGCCTGGAATCACTGCTGTTGTGGGTCCGAACGGGTGCGGCAAGACCAATATCTGTGATGCGATTCGTTGGGTGCTCGGTGAAGAGAATGTGAGGTTGTTGCGTGGGGCCAGGATAGAGGATGTAATATTCGCCGGTACCGAAGTGCGCAAGGCCACCGGGATGTCGGAAGTCTCCCTTACGCTGTCGGACGTCCAGGATGTGCTGCCCGTGGATTACAATGAAGTCACTGTAGCCCGCAGAGTCTTTAGATCGGGAGAGAGCCAGTTCTTCATCAACAAGGTTCCGTCCCGACTTAAGGACATCGTCAACCTTTTCCTTGGGACAGGCATGGGCAGGCGCGCATATTCGATCATGGAAAGGGAGATGATCGACTGGATCCTGGAGGACAACGACGGGCAGCGAAGAAAGATAATCGAAGAGGCCGCCGGAATCAGTAAGTACAAGGTCCGCCGCAAGGAGACCATGAACAAACTGGAACTCACGCGGCGGGACCTGGAGAGGGTGGAGGACCTGATAAGCGAGGTCGAGCGCAGGGTGAAAGCGCTCTCCCGGCAAGCCGCAAAGGCGAGGCGCTATGAGAGGCTGGTCAATCGAATCAAGGAGCTCGAGACCTATTCATCGGTCAAAGAGTACAATGCGATGGGCGAGCGCCGCAGGAGGGTTGATAAGGAACTCAACGATATCGCGACTCGGCTGGCGGAGATCTCCAAGCGGATCTCGGTGGACGAGGCGGCTATAGAGACCATGAAACTTGCGGTGGTTGAGGTCGAGAAGGAGATCAGCAAGCACGGTCACGATGTCAGTGCCACCGCCGACAAGATCCAAGAGGCGGAAAACAGGAAGATAGTGATCCTCGAACGTAAACGGGCCATCGACGACAAGATGCGCGAAGTCTCAGAGCTGAGAGTGCAGAAGCAGGCTTTCATTGAGGAGAAGACGCGGTTGTTGGCAACCAAGCAGGAAGAGTCCCGGGCGAATGCCGAAAGCCTTGAGGCCCTGAGGAAGTCGAGAGCGCCGCTGACTGCGGAGTACCGGGAAAAGGAAAGCGACTTGAGGTCGCGGCGCGAACGCTCACTGCTTTCAGCCCGGAAGCAGATGGAGAACATGCAGGCTACGATCGACGCAGCCTCGGCGGCCAGCGAGATGCGGTCGAGGCACGTGCACCTCCGGGAGTCGCTCGAGAAATCCGAAGGCAAGCTCGGAGACATTTCCGATCGTGTGAGAAGCCTGGATGAAGAGATAGGTGGGTTCCGGGTCGACCTGGAAGGGCTGGAGAGCGGTTTGTCCACTCGGACCACGGGGCTCGAAGATCTTTGCCGGGCGATTGATGAGATCACAGCGAAGCTGGAGAGCATCAGGGATGAGAGGGCGAGGCTCGGGGAGGAAGTCGCACGTGCGTCGTCGCGGTATGATGTGTTCCGCGAGCTGGTGGAGCGCTATGAAGGCTATGAACATGGGGTCAAGGTCCTTATGCAGGAGGGCAAGAGCGAAGGCGTGCACGGTGTCGTGGGTGACATCGTAAGGTGCACCGATGCGCGCTACGAGCCGGCGGTTGTGGCGGCTCTCTCCGATGCAATCCAGTATGTGGTTGTGGAAGGAAGGGAGCTGGCGGCCGACTCCGTAAGGATGCTCAAAGAAGGCAAGAAGGGGGCGGCGACCCTGGTCATGCTGGAGGGTATCCCTTCCCGCGATGAGGAACCCTTGCATGAAGCTCCCGGTGAAGTCATCGGACGCATCATGGATTTTGTCGATTGCGATCCCAGGTACCAGGAACTGCTTGACTATCTGCTGCACGATGTCTATGTCGTCGAGAACCTGGATCGGGCGTTCGCCCTGGCCGGTGCGGAGAACGGCCATCTGAGCTACGTAACCCCTGAAGGTGACGCGGTCTTCAGAGGCAGCGTGGTCCGATCGGGTGGTAGCGGTGAGGGATCAGGGGTTTACATA
Source organism: uncultured bacterium (assembly GCA_964598025.1). GTDB lineage: Bacteria > Arandabacterota > Arandabacteria > Arandabacterales > Arandabacteraceae > JALGWN01. The sequence continues at coordinate 5,943 of CAZRAU010000085.1, read as the reverse complement.
GGGAGAAAGGAAAAGGTGGACGGCCTGGCCGATGAGGCGCGGGCCCTGAGGCGGCTCGCCTCGGAGCAGGAAAAGGCTTACGAAGAACTGAAGACGAGTCTTGCCGAGCTTCTGAAGGACCGTGACTCGAGGCAGGGCGACCTGGCCCGGAGCGGTAGGGAGATCGCCGAGAAGGAGAAGGTGCTCGAGAGCAGGATCGCCGAGCGTGACTCACTTGCGCGAGTGATCGGCGAGCTGGAGGGGGAGATCGCCGGTCTTCGCGAAGCGGCGGAGACGCTTGAGATGAGCCTCAAAGAGTCCGGCGGGGAACATGAAGCCCCGGCATTGGGGCAGGCCGGCCTTTTTGAGGGGGCTGAGGATCATGCCACCCTGGAAGATCAGGTGGTTGAGCTGCAGAAGAGAGTTGAAGAGACCAACCACGAAATCTTGAGACTCCAGTCCAACGGCGGTTTCCTCGAGGAGACCGTGCGCAGAATCTCCCGGGAGATGGAGGAACTCGCAGCCGAGGTCGCCGACCTCGAGAGGACCGGCACGGACCTGAGCCGGAGCCGTGATGAACTCACCGCCGATGAAGGCCGCCTTAGAGCCGAGGTGGAGAAACTCCTGGCCGTCCTCGGCGGGTATGAAGACAAGAGGAAAGAGGCTGTTGACCGGAAGAACGGTATCGAATCGGAGATCGAGGAGAAGCGCAAGACCATAAGGTCGGCCTCACAGCAGAAGGAAGAGGTGATCTCCGGCAAACAGGATCTCCAGGCGGAGGCCAATGTCCTCGAAGTCAAGAGTGACAGCCTCAGACAGCGAATGCTTGAAGAGTATGACCTGGACATAGCGAAGGTCGATCTGGAGGGGCTCGAGGCCGGTGAGAACTGCGGGGAAGAGCTGGCGAAACTCAGAGGGCATCTCAGAAGCCTCGGACCGGTCAACCTTGTGGCACTCGATGAGTATGACGTGGAGAAGGAAAGATACGACTTCCTCAAGACTCAGCGGGACGATCTTGTGAAGGCGAGGGAGAGTCTCGATGAGGCGATACTCCAGATCAACAAGCGTGCGCGCAGTGAGTTTGCGGATACATTCGAGAACGTGCGGAAGGACTTCCGGCGGAACTTCGCGACTCTCTTCCAGGGTGGGAACGCGGATCTTGTACTCCGATACGAGCACGATCCCCTGGAGTCCCCCGTCGACATTTTCGCCCAGCCTTCGGGAAAGAAGCTGGAGCACATAGCCTTGCTTTCCGGCGGTGAAAGGGCGCTTACCGCCATTGCGTTTCTGTTTGCCGTGTATTATACAAGACCGAGTCCGTTCTGCCTCCTCGACGAGGTTGATGCACCTCTGGATGATGCCAATGTCAACAGGTTCATCGATCTCATCAAGGACTTCTCGAAACGGACCCAGTTCTTGATGGTGACCCATAACAAGAAGACCATGGAAGCGGCTTCATGCCTGTATGGCGTGACCATGGAGGAGCCCGGTGTGTCCCGAATGGTTTCTGTCAGGCTTGAGCGTGTCAAGGACCAGGAGCCTGAAGCCGTGCCGGTGGGATAGAAACGGCAAGTGAAACGCAACGTGTTTTCGGCCAAACTGGAGGGACTGAAGTCCCGCCTCAAGAAGAGCAGGAACCTCCTCTCGGACGGTCTCAGTCGTATCATGGGTAGTGGCCAGGACCGGGAGCGCATTCTGGAAGAGATCGACGAGCTCCTGGTCGGCGCGGATATCGGCGTCAAAGCCTCTGCCGAGATCATAGAGAAGGTCGAGTCTTCGGGTGTCTCCATCACCGAGGAACTGGTCAAGCAGGCCATACGGGATGAGATCATCGGGATCCTCTCATCCGCTCCGGCAAGCACTATCGACCGTGAAACGAAGCCTCACGTCATCATGGTGGTGGGCGTAAACGGGACGGGGAAGACGACCACCATAGCGAAGCTCACCTACCGCTATAAGCAGGAAGGGAGCAAGGTGCTCCTGGCCGCCGCGGACACGTTCCGCGCAGCTGCCATAGACCAGCTGGAGATATGGGCCGACCGGGCGGGGGTCGACATTGTCAAGCACAAGCCGGGCGCCGATGCCGCTTCGGTTGCCTATGACGCGTGCGCGGCCGCGCAGGCAAGAAACGCCGACATAGTGATCATAGACACCGCCGGGAGGCTTCAGACCAAGAAGAACTTGATGGAGGAGGTCTCCAAGATAGGACGTGTCACCGCCAAGCTCATAGACGGCGCGCCGCACGAGGTGCTGTTGGTGCTCGACGCGACCACGGGCCAGAATGCGATATCCCAGGCCCGGGCGTTCTCGGAAACCTGTGGGGTGACGGGCATCGTGATCGCCAAGCTTGACGGCACGGCCAAGGGCGGCATAGTGGTGTCGATCGCCAAGGAATTCAAGATCCCTATCGAGTATATCGGTACCGGCGAATCCTTCGAAGACCTGGAACCCTTCGATCCCGACCTCTTTACCTCAGCTCTGCTCTCGTAGCGTCGCCGCCCGTGTAGCATCGGGTTTCCGTGCCCGACGTTTACGATTTTGCTGAGGGGTACACCGATGGTCTAGGCTTGGGTGAAGCGGAGCCCTTCGACTTCTGTGAGACCGTCGCTGCGCACGACGCCGGTCCCGGTCTTGAGCTTCATCCCGATCTCGGGCTCATCCACATCCAGTCTGCCCAGAGCCCGCGTACCGTCGGGAAACTCGACGATGCCGAGCGTGATATAGCGATCGGCGTAGGCCAAGGAGAGCATGTGAACACGGGTGAAGGTGAGGAGGGTGGCTGTGCCTTCAAAGGCGCACGGTTCGAAATCGGTCTTTCCGCACGCCGGACAACATGCATGCTCGGGGTAGCAGGCCCGGCCGCATGCCTTGCATATGTTCTTTTCAGTTCCGTTCATGTCGATCGTTACTCCCGGCGGAGGACGAAACACAGTACGTTGTTTCCGAAGCCTCCGAAGTTACAGGTGAACCCGGTCTTGGCACCACGTACCTGGCGCTTGTCCGCTTCTCCCCTGAGCTGCCAGGTTATCTCCACAAGCTGCGCCACACCTGTGGCTCCCACCGGATGTCCCCTGGCTTTGAGGCCGCCGGACGGGTTTATCGGGAGCCTGCCTCCGAGCGAGGTCTCACCCCGCTCGAGGGCGAGATGGCCCGTTCCCTTTTCGAAGAAACCCACCTCCTCGCTCTCGGCTATCTCGAGAATCGTGAAGGCATCGTGGAGTTCGGCCACGTCGACCTCACCAGGTCCCACGCCCGCCCTCTCGAAGGCAAGGCGTGATGCCAGCTTGACGGCCTTGAGTTCCGTAGGATCCTCTCGTTCATGGACGGCATGGGTGTCGGTCGCCTGGCCTATGCCTGCGATTCTGATCATAGGCCTGCCCGACTTGCGTGCGACCTCCTCCGAACAGAGCACCAGTGCGGCCCCGCCGTCACTTACCGGGCAGCAGTCGAACATCCGAAGCGGTTCGGCAACCGGCGGGTTGTTGACGACGGCCTCGGGTCTGTGGAGTATGCCTTCCAGGGAGACCTCCTGCTGGATATGGGCATAAGGGTTCTTGAGCGCATTCTTGTGGTTCTTGATGGCCACCATGGCGAGATGCTCATTGGTGATACCGTATTCTTCCATATAGAGCCGGGCGAACATGCCCGCCAGGGCCGGCAAAGTGACGCCATAGATGTATTCAGCCTCGGGATGGCTCAGCGTGGCAACGAAGTCGGTCGATTCCCAGCCGGTCACGGCCCGCATCTTCTCGCCTCCCACCACCAGGGCGGCATCTACGGCGCCGGAGGCCACTGCATAGGTCCCCACCTTTACGGCAGAGCCGCCCGATGCCGGTCCGTTTTCTATGGTCTCCGCCGGAGTAGGGTAGAGGCAAAGTCGGTCGACAAGCGCGGACCCCACGCCGCTCATATGGTTGAGGATGCCCGCTCCCATGTTGGCGACAAAAACGCTCTGTATGGGATGGTCCAGGGCCGCGTCATCCATGGCGGTCAGGGCTGCAGCCTGGAGAATGTCAAGAAGGCCGCCCTCGGCCCTGCCGAAAACCGTCATTCCACAACCGACTACAAATACATCACGCAACTTGTTTTACCTCGCTGCTTCGCCGGGCTTAGGGTGCATTCGACTCGCGCAGGGCCTTTCGCGCCCGCCGGCCGTACGATGCTCCATCAGCGCGCCTTTCTCCCGGTCACCTGTTTGACCAGCATCTCCTCTTCGAGGACGGTGATGGTAGCTGCGGTTTCCATGAGATCCCGGGGCACCGGCCGCTCGCCCACCACGAGTCTTTCCTTGGCCGCGAAATACAGCTCCGGCGTAAGCGCCCACGACATCACCCCACCGAGTTCATGATGAACCTGAGGCCGCTTCTCGAGGCCGTATTCTATCATCCAGCGACGGAAGCCTATGGGGCTCTCCGCCACTATGTAAACTTCCTTCTGGCCGAGATGTTCGATGTGGTACTCCATCTTGGAGGCGAAAAGATGCGCCCCGACCCTCACGCCTCGCCTCATCGCGATCGTATGGTAGCTGACGCCCACCTTGGCGCTCAAGGAACGCCCGTTCACGAGTCCAACCAGCACGCCGTCGATTAGCCCAACCAGACAGTACTCATCCCGCACCCTGTACCTTTGCCATCCCAGGAGCTCCGCATACGTTCTTGCGGCGACTATGTCATAGAAATCGCGCTCCACTTCGGTTAGGGGCCTGACTGCGCGAAGGAGGGCCGGAACGTCCTCCCGGTTTGCCTGACGTACCACCATCTTCTCGCCGCTTGCCAGAAAAATGAACTTGGGTGGATAGGGTGGCAGTTTCCTCTCCGGCGGTCTCAGGACTTCCTCGAGTTGAGCCATCGCTTGATCTCCTTCTCACCGGTCACTCCGGTGACACACCGAAATGTCTTGAATCTTAAGGAAAGTCAGTTTAATCTATTCCAAAACCAATTGCAACCTAAAGATGATGCTAACCGGCAGGTGCAAGTGTTTCCCGGATTCCGGTACCACAAACCCGCAACGTTGGATGAGGCGATCGGCCTGCTCACCGAGTTCGGTCGGGAGGCCCACGTTCTGGCCGGCGGCACCGATCTCCTGGTGGGACTCGGAGACGGTACGATCTCCGCGGGCCACGTCATAGACATAAAGGGCATCCCCGGGCTCTCGAAGATAAGTTATGACAACGGCGAGCTGTCGATAGGAGCGTGTGTCACCGTGAACCGGCTCCTGGAGTTCGACGGGCTTCCGCCGGCATGCCGAGCCCTGCATGAAGCCGCAGCCCGGCTGGCTACACATCAGATAAGGAACCGGGCCACGGTTGCGGGTAACGTCTGCAACGCCTCGCCTGCATGTGACATGGGGCCTCCGCTTCTCGTGCTCGATGCTTCGGTGAAGACTGTCTCAGCCGTGGGGGAGCGGACCATAGCGGTCAAGGATTTCTTCAAGGGTGTGAAGACCACCTGCTGCGGGCCGGCGGAGATCGTGACCGAGATTGTGGTTCCCGCAGGCAGGGAGACTGTCTCGGTCTTCGGTAAGCGGACGCGCATCCGGGGGCACGATCTTTCGCTTGTCAACGGGGCGGCCGCGTGTGAGGGGGGGGCGGGAGTCCGAATCGCCCTGGGTGCTGTGGCCCCGACTCCGATCTTGATCAAGGGGCTGGAGCGCTGGGGGCTTTCGGATAGGCTGGAGATGGCCCGCCATGCGGTTAGAGCGATATCGCCCATCGGAGACGTAAGGAGTTCGAGTTCGTACAGGTCGGCCATGGCCGACATGATCGTCGAGACCTTGCTCGCCCGGCTGGCGGCCGGTGGGGGGAACCCATGACGAAGATCGATTTCACGGTAAACGGTGAGGCTGTCTCGGTCGAGGTCGAAGACCATTGGACGCTGCTCGAGGTCCTGAGGGAACGCCTCGCCCTGACCGGCACCAAGAAGGGTTGTGGTATGGGTGAGTGTGGGGCCTGCACCGTGATCCTGG
>CAZRAU010000084.1:0-15099 GCA_964598025.1 uncultured bacterium | reverse complement strand
CGCAATATATAAATTGTTCGAGCGCCACTATGTCAATAGCAAAATCCCTATCCCAAGTGCCTATAGAACATCCTGCCGAATGCTTTCCCCACAAACGCCGGCGATCGCTTGAGAATCGCCGTCAGAAGGCGGTACTTCGCAGTCTCCTCGATGGTGGACGCCGTTCCCCGGATCTCAGGGTGATAGAGGTAGTTGAGGTCCACTTCGTAGGCATTCCACCTCTCTTTGAAGTATCTCAGGTCCGTGCTCTTCTTGGCGGTCCTGAGGAAATCGAATCTCTCGAAGGCTTTGGCGCAGCCCGACTCCATAGCCTTCCAGAACATGATCTGATGAACCCGATAGGAACGGTATGCGGCATCGCTTCCGATGTAGGCTGCACAGAGGGTGTTGCCGAAACCGAGAGTTATGAGACCGCCGACACAACGCTCTGCGTGCACTGCCATGAAAAGGTCCAGGTGGCCGGGCCGGAGGCTCCGCCATAGGTTTCTGAAAAAACCATATGGTTGGGGCGGCACTCCGTGGCTTTGGCGGGAGGGCGCATATAGATCATAGAAGACCCTGAGATCTTCTTCGCTTTCCCCCGTCCTGACCGTGACCCCCTTCTTGCCGGCCTGCCTCACCTCCGTCCTCACATTCCGGTCTTTGAATCGCTTCCAGACGACTTCAGGGTCGGGATCCAGATCTACGATCGAGGTGATGAAGTAGCTCACCCCGCTCAGCCGGTCGTTTTCGATGGGGTTGATGTCGGCCTGGGTTCGAATCTCAATAGCTGCGTCCCCCCTCGTTTGATAGAGATCTATGGCCTCCTCAAGCAAACGCCGAGATGCCTCCTCGTCCCCTATCGGGCCACACACGTTGCTGAAGGGAAGAGATACGAGCCTTCTTCCTGTGAGCCAGCTCGCAACTTCCATCATAGGTAGAACCCCGGTCAAACCGCCTTCATCGAAACTCCCCAGGTAGACCGGATCATAACCATAGGTGGCGACGAGGACGTCCCTCCATTCAGGCGTATGGTAAACGGTCGCCTGCCGGCTCCCATCGAGAAAGCCTCGGAGGACCTCATCATCGCTCTTGGTGAGCACCCTGATCTCGGTCAACTTAACCTGCCTTCGGTCTGAAGGCCTTCACTCAGGCCAGCGAACGGTATATCTCCATGATTCGCCCGTAGTGTGTCTCGCCATCGAACTCCCGTTCCACCCGCTGCCTGGCCTTTCGGCCCATCTCTTCGGCGCGGCCGGGGTTCTCCTGAAGATATCTGATCGCCCCGTCCAGGCCCCGCACACTTCCCGGCTCAAAGAGGAGGCCCGTCTCGCCGTCGGCTACCATCTCAGGCAACCCTCCTATGTCCGAAGCAACAACCGGTTTGCCCAGGGCGAAAGCCTCGAGAACGGTGTAGGGGAAATTCTCGTACCATATAGACGGCATAGCCACGCACATGGTTTTGCTGACTATACGGTGGAGATGACCCCTGTCCACGTATCCTAGGAATTCGACATTTCCGGTGTCCGACTTCACCCCCAACTCTTCCGACAGAGCTTCCAGGCGCTTCCGTTCCGGCCCGTCGCCGGCCAGCATTATCCTGACATCCGGCATCCCCTGGGCCATTCTGACCAGCCGGTCGAGGCCCTTTTCGACTACCAGGCGGCCGAAGTATATGACTCCGTCGCCACCGTAATGCGGGGCATAGGAGCTCGTCTCGATGAAGTTGTGCACAACCCTGACCCTGTCGGGGTTGAAGCCGCAGTCCACGAGCCGGTCCCGGGCAAACGCACTCGGTGTTATTATGATGTCTATGAGATCATAGTATTTCAGAAGGCGCGTGAATGTGCCCTCGAGAGCGATGGCCAGGCTCCCGGCCAGCGAATTCTCCTTGCATCTTACGAGGGCGGCCTTGTAGAAGTGCTTGCCTTTACATGCCGTACAGATCCGTCCTCTCGCCAGCAGCAGCGAATTGGGACATATCGGATCGTAGTCATGGGCGGTGAAGACAACAGGCAGGTCCCTCTCCTTTGCCGCCCGGACCACGGAGAAGGTGAGGTGGCGCCTGAAGTTTTGCAGATGGACGACATCGGGTTGGGTCTTGTCGAGAAGCTGCCCGAACTTATGCCGAACCTCATTTGAATGAAGCGACCTCTTGAATGCTCTGAAGCGGTCGATCGGATTCGCGCTTCTGAATGCGTCACCGAAATCGATCTGATCGACGAAGAACTCGCTGTACTCCGAATCCACGTTCTCCTCGTGGCTCATAGCGAAATGAACAACCTCATGCCCCTTGGAACGGAGCAGGTCCGCCAAATCGAATGTGTAGGTGCAGTCACCGCCCCTGCGGTAGTGAAACGTGTTTACCAGGCAGATCCGCAAGAGGCTAACCCTCCTTGAAGCGCCTGAGGAAATCCCCCAGGGTCAGACAGTCGATATCGCCGGTGACGGCCAGCGCGGCTCTGAAAGGCTCCGGCCAGCGCGCATCGGCCAGCAGGGACCGCGGGCAACGAGCGATGTTTGCCTCCAGGTCGGCGGCCGCGCTTTCCCGGTCGATGTACAGGTTGACGCCGTCTCTATCTGTAGTAACCTCATAGAAATAGCCCAGTTCTCTAATGCGTCTTCTAAGGGCAGGCGGGAATCCCGCGCTTATGCCTATGAGCGGCCTGCCGCTGCATCGCACTTCTTCCCCGGGCCTGAGCGCGCGGCCCGCTCCACTTGAGGGCTCCACAACCTTGATGCCCAGCCCCACCGGGCCGGTCGCTCTAGCCCGGTAGGCGCCGCCACCCAGCGGAGTGAGATCCACCCCGGCGCCTACCCGTTCGGTCCACCAGCGAGCGATCTCCGCCATCCCCGCGATCCAGAAGGTCCCCCCGTCGTGCGCAAACTGAAGCACCCGTCTGAGCGCTGCTTCGAGATGAAAAATGCGTTCGGGATGAAGCTGCACAATGAGCATCTCCCCCCTGTCCAGGGCCTGACCGGCCATCTCCATCCATACGTCCCCTATAAGGGCAGCCGGAAGTCCCATCCTGTCCAGGAGGATCTCATCATCGGGGAGCGAGACCGGTATCTCGACAATGCCCCCGGTGTATCGTGGCAGCGATCTTTCGGACGGATACCTGACCGGATCGTAGAAGCGCACGCCTCTCCTGAGGCCGTCCGCCTGTTCCTGGTCTAGCCGGCCGAGGGATTCCACAGGCTCCCAGTAGAAGGGAAGATTGCTGTCATACTCGAAGCCGAGTTTCTCCACCGCTTCCAGCGTGGCGGCGTTGTACTTAAGATAGGGGCTTCGGAATCCCCGCGCTTCTATCCCGTGCTTGGCGAAGAGACCGACCGCACTGCGGATATGCGCCTCCTGGGTCTCCGCCGTAAGCCCGGCCATGTCGGTGTGTACGAGGCCGTGAACGCACAGTTCGACCCCACCGTCCACCAGTCTCCGCGCTACCTGCGGGTTGCGGTCCATGACGGCCGCCGTGATAGGCAACGATGGGTGACCTCCGTACTCGGCGACGACATCGCGATAGGCGAGGAGCCGCCTCTCCATCCTGTCTGCGGTCACACCGAAGCGGGTCGCGACCTGCCAGGTGCGGGCCACCGTGTTCTTCAGGCCCCTTGAGCTCAGAACGAACCTCAGTCTATTCACGACAGCCCCTTCCTAATGGGGTTGACAGGCCGGGCACCCGTGTCCATAATAGGCCGTATGAGCGAACTCATCTTTCCCGACATAAGAGTATCCATAGTGATCCCGGTCTTCAACGAGTGCCCGACGCTGGCCAAGATCCTGGACATAGTCGATAGTCTGCCGCTCAACAAGGAACTTGTGATCGTGGACGACGCCTCCACCGACGGGTCGAGAGATGTCCTCGAGAGCCTTCCTGCCGGGCGGGCGCGTGTGATCTTCCACGAGACCAATCTGGGCAAGGGCGCAGCCATAAGGACCGCCATACCTGCCACTACCGGTGATGTCATCGTTATCCAGGACGCCGACCTGGAGTATGATCCCCAGGATCTCGTGAAGTTGCTGAAACCCATCCACGACGGCAAAGCCGACGTTGTGTACGGCTCGCGCTTCACCGGTGAAAGGAAGAACATGTTCTTCTGGCATTGGGTCGGCAACAGATTCCTCACGCTGGTCACCAATATTCTCTATGATACCACTTTATCGGATATGGAAACGTGTTACAAGATGTTCAAGGCCGATGTACTGAAGGGGCTCCAACTCAACTCCATGAGGTTCGAAATAGAGGTGGAAATGACCGCGAAGGTCTTGAAGAGCGGCCACAGGATATACGAAGTCCCCATCTCTTATGCCGGCCGGGAATTCCATGAGGGCAAGAAGATAACCTGGCGGGACGGTTTCACCGCCTTGCTTAACCTCGTCAGATACAGAATCTCGAATTGACGGCATGCCTCAGGCCCCCTTCGACCTGCTTCCGGCGAGCCACATCATGGCAGCAAGCGGCCAGAGATAGTACTTCCCCTTGTAGAGCCCGATATACACGGCAAGCCCTTTCACGCCACTCTCTCCGGTCACAAAGGCCGTAGCATCAAGAAGCCTCAGCAGGTGAGGCTCGTCACCAAACCTGTTGAACCCCGAGCCATCGAGAAAACAGGCGTAGGCTGTCTCCTTGAGGAGTCTTCTGAGATCTATACTGCGCACGGGGCCGAGCCTTGCAAAGCAGGGCTTGCGTCCGGCGAAGCCGGCGATGCTCTCCCTGAAACCTCCCAGGAGCCCCATCAGACCCGCGTAATCGCATCTACCGCCGTTTGCCGCAAGACTCAGCCCGAGCGAGACCTCCGGGGGCAGTTCTGAGATGCGGCTGCAAGCGGTGGCGTCCTTTCCGGCCTCCGGAGGCAAGAGAACTGTGATGTTTAGGCCGGGCAGCGCCGTAGCGATCTCAACAAGGTCCGCCATGCCGTTCGCTTCCAGGACCAGACCGATGCACTTCCTGGGCACATACCTTTGCTCGCGAACGAACTCAACCACGTCATCGAGTGGAACCACTTCATAGCCACGGTCCTTCAGACCCCGGACCACATCTGCGATCCGCCCCAGCGTCCCTTCAGACCCCGTCCCAACGTGCAGGTCGAAGAAGAGCACTGGAACCCGCTCCTCATATGACACGAGCAGGAGCCTTACGAGGATGATTGCGCCCGCGCCTGCCAGGATGCGGGAGACCAGCACAGCCCATTGACGCTTCACGGCATCCGGGTTCCTGACGTGTCCCGCAAAGGCACCGAGCCAGAGGAGCACAACCATCGCGCCTGCCAGCATGAGCCATCTGTGGCCGGCCTGTCTGCGAAGGCGCGCCGTGAAGGCCTCGCGGCGGGGTTGCCCTCCACCCCCCTCTACCAAACGGTCACCCACGGGACACCTCGGCCGGGAGGCTGGATGTCTCGCCGGCATGCCGCTCCAAGCGGCCGCACACCGCCGCTGTGCCCGCCGGACCGGTCTTGGCGATGGTCATTCCCGTACTTCCCCGTAGAGCGCCATCAGCTTCTCGTAGTGCGAGGCAGGTGAATACTCCCGGCCCGCCACTTCTCTTGCCTGCCGCCCCAGTTTCCGCCTACCCCCTTCGTCGGCCATGGTCTTCTCTAGCGCCGAAACAAAGGAATCCACGCTGCCCGGGACAAAAAGATACCCCGTGACACCGTCCCGGACAAGCTCGGGGATGCCCCCCGCCCGTGACGCCACAACGGGTTTGCCGCGCGCAAATGCTTCGAGTATGCTGAGGGGGAGATTCTCATAAGAAATCGACGGGACGACCACACAACCGGCTCCCTTCATCAACTGCTCAAGGGCTTCCCCCGCGACATAGCCGAGGAACTCCACATTGTCCAGGCCCTCAGCCTGCTTTCTGAAGCCGTCGAGCAAAGGACCTTCGCCCGCTATTAGAAAGCGCATGGTCTTGAGCCGGGCGGCAGCCTCAATGACGGTGCCTACCCCCTTCTCAACTGAGATTCTCCCCGCGAAAAGCACATATCCGCGGTTCTCCGAGGCATAGTCCGGACCCGGCGGTATGAAATAGGGAAGATGCACTGTCCTATCTGCGATCCAGGCGAGAGTCGAAACCTTGCTCTTCAGAAACAGACTCGGAGCGATGAAGAGTCCGACCTTCTTGTACAACCCCATCCAGGAATGGAGATATGCTTCTAAAGTACCCAGAATGGTTGACGAGGCAAGCCCGTCGATGCATCTCCTGGGCAAGGCATGCCTGTACTTGCCGCCGGAACAGGCCTCACAAGCCCGGCCGTCGACGAAGAAAGAGTGCGCCGGACATACCAGACTTAGATCGTGCATCGTCTGGAAGGTGGGCACACCCCTGGCGACGGCCGCATCGATGATGGACGGCGACAACTGTCGTGTTATGTTGTGGAAATGGATCACATCGGGTTTGAGATCGTCGATAAGGAGACCCATCTTCTTCTTCGCCTCGGTGGAGTAGAGAATACGGGAAACCGCTCGCAATTTTCCGGCGGGTCCCATCGGTGCGTTGAGATCGATCTCGCTTACGAAGTAGGATTCTTGCCGGGACGGACGATTTCGCGGGTGCCTCATCGAGAAATGAAGTACTTCATGGTTTCGCTCTTCCAGAAGCCGGCAGAGGTCGAAGAAGTACCTCTCCGAACCGCCGCGGACATAGAAGAACTTGTTTACCTGGAGTATCCTCATGTGCCTATGAAGACCTTGTGTAAGTGACGCACCGGCCCGGGTTCATTTGTACGGTCTGTCGGTAAGACCTTTGGTGCAGGTAAGGTCCCGCACGTCCCCCCTCACCTTCGCGGGATTGCCGTATGCCAATGAATACGGCGGCAGATCCCTGGTCACAACACTTCCGGCCCCGATCAGGCATCTCTCCCCTATCTCGACATAAGGCACGATGGTCACGTTCACGCCTATCTGCACACCCTTGCCTATATGGGGACCCCGCATGCACTCCGAGGAGTGTTCGCATCCGGGATGTATATCGTTGGCAATGGTAACGCCCGGGGCCATGAAGGCATCGTCCTCAATGACCGTAAACTGGGCCACGTAGCAGTTGCAGTGTATCTTGACGCCGTTTCCAATCCGGCATCCGTAGTCAATCACGGAGTTGTTCCAGATCGCAAAGTCATCACCTATCGTGTTCTCTTCTCTGATGACTACATTGTGACCGGTCTGGAGGTGTTTGCCGATCTCGACGCCGCCGTAGATCACGGTGCCCGATCTGAGCCGGCCCCCCTCGCCGATCAATACCCGGTCTGTGTTCTTGCCCCTCGAAGCCGGATAGCCCAACAGCACCCCCACGTCGATGACACATCCTCTTCCGGTTTCCACCAGCGGTCTCTGTTTTGTCATCACTTCTCACCTTCATCTCTCTCCAAAAGCAGGGGTGCCCCGCCCAGCTTGGCGGATTCGCAAGCCCGCTCGACCACCTTGACAACGGAGAGGCCCGCACGGCCGTCGCTCCTGGGGACGCTCCCGTTCTTAATGCAGTCGACAAAATGCCCGCACTCGAACTTGAGCGGTTCTACATCGTTTATCTTGGGCACTATTATGTCTCCGAACCTGTATGCCAGCTGGAATTCCCCGAACGTGTCATAGTGGGGCTGAATGCTCACACCCTTATCGTAAACCCTGATCTTCTCTAGGGTCGACGTATCATCGTAGACCAGCATCTTCTTGCTCCCGACCAGGGTCGTCCGCCGTATCTTACACGGATCGAGCCAGCTGACATGGATATGAGCTATGATGTTGTTGGGGTACTGAAGTACCAGGAACGCCACGTCCTCAATACCCTTCCTTATGTAGGACTTGGCATAGGTGCAAACCGTGACCGGGTCGCAGCCGAACAGGAAGTTCATTATGGAGATATCGTGGGGGGCAAGATCCCATATCACGTTTATGTCCTCCTGGAACAGCCCCAGGTTGACCCGCACGCTGCTTACATAGTAAGTCTCCCCGAGCTCCTTGGCGTCAATCAGATCCCTCATCTTCTGGACTGCCGCATTGTAGACGAACGTGTGTCCGGTGAAGAGCACGACGCCCTTCTTGTCGGCCAGCTCCACGAGCTCCTCGGCCTCGGAGATCTTGCCGGTCAAGGGTTTCTCCACCAGCACATGTTTCCCCCCTTCCAAGCATGCCTTGGCTAGAGGATAGTGGGTGGAAACCGGCGTCGCGATGGCGATCGCATCCACTTCGGAGTCTTCAATCAGGTCTTGGTACCGACTCGTGGTTTCGACATTGGGGTACAGAGCCTTCATGTGCTTCAGGCGTTTCTCCTCGAGATCACAACAGTACTTCACACGTGAGGTCGGCAGTTGATTGAAGTTCCTCGTCAGGTTGGGACCCCAGTACCCACACCCTATGACTCCAATGGTGGTCCTGTTGTCTCCATGTTCTGCTGCTCCCTGGTCTCTCATCTAGTACGCTCCTTTCCCGCACAGAACGACCGGTATCGTCTTCAAGATTATCTCTATGTCAAGCGACAGGCTCCACCGGTTAATATAATAAAGATCCAGCAGGACCATGTCATGAAACGGCACACTGGACCTGCCGCTTACCTGCCACAACCCCGTGATTCCGGGCTTGGCCTTGAGCCGTCTCTTGTGCCATTCCTTGTAGATGGTCAGCTCGTATGCGATCGGCGGCCGCGGGCCGACCAGGCTCATCTCCCCCTTCACCACGTTGAAGAGCTGCGGGAGTTCATCCAGGCTTGTTCGCCGGAGTACGCGGCCGATGGGCGTTATCCGGGGATCGTCCGGCATCTTATAGATCTTGCTGTCGTTTTTCTCATCCCTGAGTCGAAGCTCTTTGCCCCCGATGAAGTTGGTGGCATACTCCCTGTGGATGGTATCATCAATGTTGTGCTTCATTGTCCGGAACTTGTAGAAGGTGAAGGGGGTACCGTTCCTGCCGGCCCTTATCTGCCTGAAGAGGACCGGGCCGGGGGAGAACGCTTTCACCAGGACCGCGATCAGAGTGAGCAGCGGTGAAAACACGAGGACGGCAATGACGGAGACGGAAAGGTCCACGAACCGCTTCGCGATCAGGCCAACGCCCTTGAGCGCCGGCTCGCCGAGGCTGACTCTTGGCAACCCGTCGATCTTCTCCTTTGATTCGTCCGGCATCAGAATCTCGAAGATGTCCGAGACCAATCTCACCGGGAGCCCTGTACGCGAACACCGTGACACTATGTCAAAGCAGATCCTGTTCTCCAGCAGCGCAATGGGCAGGAATATCTCCTCTATCTCGTGGGTGCTGACTATCTCGTCTATTGCGTTGATTCTCCCCAGCACGTATTCCGGACCGAGATCCGAGGCGATTTCACCCTCCCGCGTCTCTATGAAACCCACCACCTGGTAGCCGTTTCTGGCCGGCAGATCATCCTCGACGAACCGGCGGGCAAAAGGTATCGGCCCGACCACCGCGGCCCTTTTGGCCCCTTCACCGCGCCTCATCCTTCTTCTGAGAACGGTCCGTACGATACCAACACGGATCAACGAGGGAAGGACTATGCTGAAGATCCATCCGAACGCGACGACCAGCCGTGTTTCCACGAAGTAGTTGCGCCTCCATACGAATGACAGGGCCAGGAGCAGCAGGAATCCCAGTGTGGTGCTCTTCCCTATCGAAAGCACCTGGTCCAGGCCCGCTATCACCTTGGCTCTCCTGTAGAGGCCCTCGACGGCGAATATGGCTGTCCAGCCCACGCTGATGGCCGCCAGCGGGATCAGGCGGGCGAGGCTGAGATCGAATGAGGCACCGAACAGCCCGGAGCCTATTCTCAGCCAGTAGCCGAGCAACAGCGCAGCGCCCAGAGCACAGACATCGAGAAGCCACAGCACGTGGGCACAGCACAGGATGCTGGGTTTCCGGGGGCTGTATTCGGAAACCGACCCCACTGCAGCCGATTTCCGCTCTGTCGTCCGCACGGTCTTCATCTAGCTCGCCTTCTCCAGTACTTCGCCCAGCGAATCCGCGACGTACTTCTGCTGGTCCCCGGTTATCTCGGGAAACATGGGCAGCGAGAGTATTTCGGAAGTCACTTCCTCGGTTACCGGGTAGCTCCCCCTAGGTTTGTTCAGTCTCTCATAGGCGCTAAGAAGGTGAAGCGGCACAGCATAGTGCAAGCCGCAATAGACCTCTCTTGCCGCGAGGGCTTCTTTGACCTTGTCCCTGTCTTTCACCCTGATCACATAGAGATGGTAGATGTGCCTGGCATACGGCATCTCCATCGGGAGCACGACGTCCAGATCTGCGAGGAGATCATTGTACCTCTCCGCCGCTTCGTGACGCCTTCCGTTCCATCGTTCGAGATGCGGGAGTTTGACGTCAAGGACCGCCGCCTGGATGCCGTCCAGCCTTGCATTGAAACCTTCCGCTGCATGGTCGGTCGCCCCCTGCCGGCCATGATTGGCCAGTAGTCTGATGCGGTCGGCGATCTCCTTTTCATCGGTGACTACAATGCCGGCATCTCCATAGGCCCCAAGATTCTTGGCGGGATAGAAGCTGAAGGCCGCCGCCGTGCCCAACGATCCGGCCCGTCTGCCCTTGTATTCCGCGCCCTGGGCCTGGGCCGCATCCTCCAGCACCAGAAGATTGTGCTTCGCCGCAATCTCGTTGACCGCATCCATGTCCGCAGGCTGGCCGTAAAGGTGAACCGGCACGATGGCCTTGGTGCGGTCCGTTATTGCGGCTTCAATACGAGAAGGATCTATGTTATGGCTGCGGGCGTCGATATCTACGAGATTGAAGGCTGCACCGGCGTGCGTCACCGCTTCGGTAGTCGCTATGAAGGTGTTGGCCGCAGTCACGATCTCATCCCCGGGCCCTATCCCCATCGCCACCAGGGCAAGGTGCAGGGCGGACGTGCCCGAGCTGACACCCACGGCATGACGGCGGCCGCAGAAAGCGGCGAAATTCTGTTCGAACCGCTCTACATACTTCCCGCCAATAAAGGCGCAATCATCCACAACCGACATGATTGCGGATTGCACTTCAGGTTTGATCTCACGGTATTGTGCTCTAAGATCGACGAATGGTACCTTCACCTGAAAAGCTCCTTTCACGTTTTGCCTTGTTGTTCCATCCAGCCGAAGTTGCCCGTTGGTAGCCCCCGGCCACTATGCCCGCCAGGACCATGGGCATGGCATTCATGAACTCGAAGAAAGTCGGATTTATGAACATCACGTTGGCCAGGTAGGCCGCCAGTACCGCCCCCACAACGACAACGAATTCGTAATCATACATGTCACTCATCACTTTCCGTGCTTTCCACAGCATACGGATTACAAAGTAATAGACGAGGCACAAAGGCACAAACCCCATCAGGCCAAGCTCGGTGAGAACCAGAAGCAGTTGATTGTGCTGCTTGACGGTCTTGCCCTGCCAAGCAGGTCGCGGTCCCAAGAGCGTTGTTCTCACCTGCCTCACATAAGGCAGTCGGGTTGCCTCGTACTGATCGAAGCCGACTCCCGTAAATGGCCGATCCGCGAACATTCTCAAGGATGTCTCCAGGAGAACCAGGCGGCCGATGGCGGTATTCCTGGTTCCAACTCCGCCGGCTTCCCTATCCTCGGATTTGACGGAATTCCAATTGCCCATTACGACCAGTATTCCGGCTACTATGAGCGCAATCCCGTATTTCCTGAGCCTCTTGCCCGAAACCGCCAAGACCACCAGAGGCAAGAGCAGTCCAAGGTAGACCGATCTGGTATAGGTCATGAAGACGCCGACCGGAGTAATGATGCACAGGATCACCATCGCCAGCCTGGGCAGGAGGCCCTTGAACTTGGATAACGCATACATGGACAGGAGGAATACGCAGACCATTGCGAACCCTGTAACCACAGGCTGGAGGAAGGCCCCAACGGGCCTTTCACCGAAGAACGTCGAATTCGCCTGAATCTCGGCGTTCATGATGTACCTCGGAAACACAAACTGCCGCATGCCGAATCTCTCGAAGACCATGTTGATGGGAAAATAGAACGAGAGCGGTATCGCCCAGAAATGCAGAAGCTTGTTAAGATCCCTCTTACTGACATATGTGTTCTTGCATAGAATGAACAGGGCGTAAGGAATCGCGAAGCCGTTAAGAAGAAGGCGTATCCGTGGAACGCGGTACATGACCATCGATACAAGGATCGCTACAACCAATACCAGCATAGCCGGCTCGGGCGCCGCTCTCGGGAGGAGGCGCCTGTTCCCCAGCCCCACTTCCAGCAGGAAGATCACCCATATGAACATGAAGATAACTCTCGGTATGTCGAGGTCGGGCAGTTTGCCGGGCAGACCGATTCTCCAGTAGAAATTCAGAAAGACCAGGGCGTAGAAATAAAGAAGCAGTCCATAGGTAATGTTTTTCAGAAGGAACAGGTATGCCACCATGAGTGTATTCAGAAGGACAATCACGTACAGCATTATCTTGACGCTGAACGTGCTCCGGGTTCCGGCCATGACCCCAATGATCACGGAAAGGGCGATCATCGCGATAAAAACCGGGTTCGTCCTGCGAATGTCCAGAGTACCTGACAGAAGGTTCACTTTATCCGCTCCCCTTCACAAACAGGAAAAGCCTCATGCCCGGAAACTCAAACGACCGGATCAGGACCATGTTGCTGTCGAACCAGTCTTGAACCAGACCTTCAGGGTCCGCCACCCACTCCCTGCACAGGCTCAGCCAAACCCGTTCTGAGGCGTCCGCGATCCCGGAACACCTTGCGGCAACCGCCTCACGGGACTCCATATCCCGCCCCTCGAATGTGAGGACCTCGGCAAAATCGCCCAGATAATGCATCAGCGGCCGTGCGCCATAGAACCCGACTACCGCATCGCCGTCGTCGAAGTTCTCTTTGATAGTACGCGCCACAGCGCGGGCGTCGTCTTTGGCATATGCGGGATCCAGAAAGTAGTTGTACAGGGAGATGCTCAACAAGGCTGCAAAGACAACCGTCAGGAGCCACCACTTGCTCTTGGTGATTGCGCCGAGACCCCTGCCGAGAATCAGCGCATATGGAACCACCGAAACAAGAGCATATCGCGGCGTGAAGGCCCTGACATTCCTCAAGGCAAGCACGGAGACGACCACGATGGGGACTACCAGCCAGATCAGCAATAGAAACAGCAACTCAGCATTCTCCTTCGCCAGTCTCTTCACACCGATGACGGCGGGGATGGCGAAGATCACCATTGCCGAAATCACCCAATGGAGGTTCTCAGTCACAACTCTAATTCCTGCTGTGCGGATGGCCATGACCGGCGGCCCGAGCGAATAACCGACACTGTATGTGAAAAGCAAGTATGGAATCGCCATCACCGAGAACCCGCCCCCCGCCGTGATATGCTCTCCGGTATCCGCACCAACCATCCTGTCTACATGTGTTCTAAGCAGGATGCTTCTCACCCAAGGCGAGAAGAAGAGGAGCACCACCAGCACAGTCACAATCCATCCGCCGAGCAGCCGCCTCTTCGCGGGAAACGCCACCAGGTATATGAAGTGGGCTATCGGTATGAAAGCGGCGGTGAGATTCGATAGCAGTGCGGCCAAGAGGAAGAGCCCATACAGAAAGAGGTGGCGGTTTCTATGGGACGTCGTCCAGCGTACAAGATAGTAAGTCATCAGTATGCTGAAGAGCATGACAAACGCGTAGCCCCTGGCTTCCTGGGAATACCAAATCAGGATGGGTGACAGAGACGCGAACAAGGCCGTATTGAGCGCGACCCATCGGCCGCTTAGAAGCCTGCTCAACATGTAGATCGCCCCGACAGAGAGTGCGCCGGCCACGGCAAATGGAAACCTCAGAAAGCCTTCTGCCATACTTATTGCCGCCCAGAAATGAAGCATAACGGAAATCAGCGGCCCCTGCAGATTCCCGAAAATGTCTGCGGCGTCCATCTTCTGGCTTACCAGGGCCTGCTGGATAGTAAGCATCTCATCGGTCCAGAGACTATTGCCCCCGAGTCGGACGAAGCGGAGCGCAATCCCCGCAAAGACAGAGATCAACAGGAAAGCGGTCAGGAGCGATTTCCGGTTTGTCGAGCCACTGTTGTATCTCAACTGATGCCCCTCCCCCTACCAGGAGCACAGCTATATCCTTCGGTACAGGAACTCCGGGATCGGGAACTTGCGTTTGTTAAGGATAACCCCAAGAATCCTCCCCCCCGCCCTCTCGATAGTCTCCTTCGATCTTCTGACAACTTCTCGCCTCGTGCTCCCGTGCCTTACAACCAAGACCACAGCGTCCACCACATCACACAGAACCGTGGTTTCCGGATTGATGCCCACCGGGGATGAGTCCAGGAGGACATATTCAAACCTCTCTCTAAGCGCTGCGATCAACTCGCCGAATCTATCCTTTCTGAAGGTGGCCAGCGAGGTCAGTCCCGCTCCCAGCGGCATAACGTAGAGATTGGGTATCAGAGTATTGAGCAACGCCTGCTCGATTCCGAGCTGCCCTTTGAGGTGCTCGTCCAGTCCTATGTCCTCCACGCCAAACCGCCGGTGGATATCGGGGTCGCGAACGTTGCAGTCGATGATCGCAGTCCGCCGGCCCATGACGCCCGCCAGCGTCAGCCCGAGGCCCATCGCAACCTCCGTGGTCCCTTCTCTCTCCATCGAGCTGGTGAAGAGCAAGACGCGCGATGA
Organism: uncultured bacterium; assembly: GCA_964598025.1. Taxonomy (GTDB): domain Bacteria; phylum Arandabacterota; class Arandabacteria; order Arandabacterales; family Arandabacteraceae; genus JALGWN01. The sequence goes on along the minus strand of CAZRAU010000084.1, from coordinate 493 downwards.
ATGGTGAGGTAAGGCTATTTCGATCTGACCGATCAAACCCCGGTAGTAGTGGAAAGCGTCCTGAGAGGCGATCTTGCGGGCACTCGCCTCGTCCACGCGCGACCCGGGCTCGCCTATCCTGTCCACATGTTCCATTCTGTGCCTCACTATGATTTGTGACCGAACGTCCTATCGACTCTCCGCGTAAGGTCGGGCAGGCTCCTGATGTCGGGTACCGAACCCAGAAGCGGCACGCCCAGATCGTCTTCCACATCCCCAGCGGTCCTTATGGACTGATCCATGTTCTCCAGCAGGAAGCCGAAACCTACACCAAGGGTGATACCGAGCAGAATCGAGAATGCAACATAGACTCCTTGCATCCTGCCCACCTGAGTCAGCTCCACCGAAGCCGGACTGATCACCTTGGCGTTGGACAATCGTATGTCATCGGCTTCAGAGGCCATCGAATCCAGCATCTTCTCCAGCAGTTTCTCGTAGTGGAGGTATGTGTAAT
>CAZRAU010000083.1:0-15158 GCA_964598025.1 uncultured bacterium | reverse complement strand
CGACGCTACACGGACGCGGAGAGCTTGAAGCAAGCGGTTCTGACCGGTATGTTCTACTATAGGGATGATCGAACGGGGCCAGGTTTGTCTCTCGGTCCCGTAAGGGGACCAGGCTTTGAAGATCGCAGTCACCGGTAAGGGCGGAACGGGAAAGACCACGATAGCCGGCATCCTGGCCTGCTATTTCAGAGACGACGGCTACAAGGTCCTGGCCGTTGACGCCGATCCCGACGCAAACCTCGCTTCGGCTATCGGGATTCCGCCGGACCTCACCGCATCGCTGGTACCCATCTCGGAGAGACGCGAACTCATAAAGGAACGAACGGGAGCAGAACCGGGAGAGCTCGGTCAGATATTCAGAATGAACCCGGTCGTGAATGACATACCTGATGAGTACTCGGTCTGCTTCGAGGGAATAAAGCTGCTTGTCATGGGGGCGATCCGCAAAGGAGGGGGTGGATGTGCCTGCCCTGAGCATGTGCTGCTTCGAAGTCTCCTGGCTGAGATCGTTCTTAACCGGGATGAGGTGGTAATCGTCGACATGGAGGCGGGGATTGAACATCTCGGAAGAGCCACGTGTAAGGCGGTCGATAGGATGCTCATCACAGTCGAACCGGGCGCCAGGAGCATATCCACTGCAAAACGGATAATGACCTTGGCCGGCGAGATAGGCATCGAAGCCTTCGGGGTGGTGGGAAACAAGACTATCACTGAAGATCAGGCCAAATGGATAACCCGGCAATTCGCCCCGGAGGACGTGATCGGCATGATCCCCTATAGCGAGATCATCCTCGAGGCGGACTTCAGGCAAGTCCCTCTGATCAATAGGTTGGATGAGAATCTTAGGGCCGCTTTTGACAAGGTCTACCGGGCGTGCGGCCAAATCGGGTAGACGCCCCGCCCAAGGGCAGAAACATGGGGGGATAGGTTATGGCCTTCAGTCCGCGGTGCCTGGCCACCGCCATCGGCAGTTTTCCGCACAAGGATGCAGGTGCGGCATGTGAGTTGATTCTGAAGAGCATCCCCGACATACCCACCTGGCCGCAGCTGCCGGCCATTGACTTCAAGGAAGGCATGGAGATCCAGTACAGTGAGGGCCTTCCATGCGTCGTCATAGACAATGCCGCCCAGCGAATGTACTTCGACACCAGCGGCGACCCCTCCACCGACCTGGCGACCTTCTACGAACACTATCTGGCAGAAGATACCGCGCATTTTGGCATTTCCGAGGAATTCGCCCGCGGCATCTATGAAATGGAGCGAAGACTGTCGGATGGGACCTCAGCCCGGGCTCTGTATTTCAAGAACCATATAACCGGCCCTGTGACGATGGGCCTTAGCCGAACCGATGAGAACAAGCGGGCGATATATTACAATGACCTCTTCCGCGATGTGATCGTAAAGGGCATGGAGATGAAGGCGCGCTGGCTCCTCCGGAGATCCGCCTCGTTGGGGTTTCCCCAGATCTGCTTTGTAGACGAGCCGATTCTCTCGGCGTTCGGGTCATCCACCTATGTCAGCGTCGAACGATCGGACGTTGTGAAGTGCCTCAGCGAAGTTGTTCAGGCAATCCACAAGCAAGGTGCGCTTGCAGGCACCCACTGCTGCGGAAACACAGAATGGACGATTCTGGTCGATGCAGGCGTGGACATCATAAGCTTCGACGCCTACCAATACGGCGAAACCATCAGTTACTACCCTCAGCAGATAAAAGCCTTCCTGGAAAGAGGCGGCGTACTCGCCTGGGGTATCGTCCCATCCACGGGCGCCATAGCGCATGAGACGCCCCAATCGCTTGTCGAGAGACTCAAACAGCGCATGGGCATGCTTGCCGAGAAGGGTATCGATAGCGATATTCTCTGGGAGAGATGTCTCTTGACGCCAAGTTGCGGAACCGGGTCGCTGGCCGAGGATGCGGCCGTTAAGGTTCTCGGCACCTTGTCCGCAGTAAGCAGGCTGCTCCGCAGCAAACCGTAAGAGCTATATGACAATAGAACATCGGAAGTCCCGCGTGGTATCATCCTATGACACCCGGTTGGAAGGCTGGTCGCATGGGCAAGCGAAGCATAGATAAGTCAGTCGGCCGTATGCTGAGCCGCAGAAAGGCCGGCGATCCTGAAACGGTATGGGATCGGGAGGACGGCCAGAAGCCCCACTGTACCTTCGGTGAGCAGGGGCTCTGCTGCCGAATCTGTTATATGGGTCCTTGCCGGATAAAGCCCGGCAGTAAAGGCCGCTCTCGAGGTGTCTGTGGAGCGACGGCTGAGGTCATTGTAGCGCGCAACTTCGCCCGGATGGTTGCGGGAGGCGCCGCCGCCCACTCAGACCACGGCCGGAGCGTAGCGAAGACGCTCCTGCTGGCGGCCGAGAACCCTGCCTCGGGTTATTCAATAAAGGACGTAGGCAAGCTCAGGAAGATCGCCGGCGTTCTCGGCGTTGAAACCGGGGGGAGGTCGAAGGAGGAGATAGGCGCAGACGTGGCCCGAAGGGCCATCGCAGATTTCGGCAGGCAGGAAGGCGAGATCGGTCTGGTGGGGCAGGCCCCCGAGACTCGCCGGGCGCTCTGGCGGGAGCTGGGCGTCACCCCGCGCGGCATCGACCGCGAGATAGTCGAAATGCTCCACCGCACCAGCGTGGGGGTCGATCTGGACCATCGGAGCATTATGCTCCATGCTGCACGGACCGCGCTGGCCGACGGATGGGGCGGGTCCATGTATGCCACCGAACTGCAGGATATTCTCTTTGGTACACCCTCCCCCATACGCGGCAAGGTCAACCTGGGTGTTCTGTCCGAGACCGATGTCAACATTGTAGTCCATGGCCACGAGCCCATTCTATCGGAGATGCTGGCCCTCGTTGTCAGGGAGGACGACCTGATTGCCCTGGCCAGGTCGCAGGGCGCCACAGGGATAAACCTCACCGGCATCTGTTGCACGGCCAATGAGATCCTGCTGCGTCACGGGCTTCCCATAGCGGGGAACATGCTTCAGCAGGAGCTCGCCGTTTCCACCGGTGCCATAGAGGCCATGATCGTCGATGTCCAGTGCATCATGCCTTCCTTACCTGAAATCACGCGGTGCTTCCATACGAAACTCATAACTACCTCATCCAAGGGCAGCATCCCGGAGGCCGAGCACTTCGAGCTCTCACAAGAGAACGCCAGGGACACAGCCAGGAGAATCGCTAAAGAGGCAATCCTCAATTACCCCAACCGCGGGGAGGTCTACATACCGGACGAGAAGATGGACCTCGTCGCCGGCTTCAGCCACGAGGCGATCAACTACATGCTCGGCGGGACATTCAGGGGTTCCTATACGCCGCTCAATGATAACGTCGTGAACGGACGCATAAAGGGCGTTGCCGCCGTCGTAGGTTGCGGGAACCCTAAGGTCGAGCACGATCGGGCCCACGTGGACCTCACCGAGGAACTCATAGCCAATGACATCCTGGTGGTCCAGACAGGGTGCTCCGCCATCGCCTGTGCCAAGGCCGGCTTCCTGAGGCCGGAGACAGCGGAGAAGTACGCCGGCAAGGGCCTGGCCGAGGTCTGCAAAGCCGTCGGGATGCCGCCGGTCTTGCATTCCGGTTCATGTGTGGATAACAGCCGCATACTCATGGCGCTTTCCGAGATGGTGAAGATCGGCGGCCTGGGCAACGATATAAGCGAACTGCCCGTTGCAGGCGCAGCCCCCGAGTGGATGAGCGAGAAAGCAATTTCCATAGGTCAGTACTTCGTTGCATCCGGTGTCTTCACGGTTTTCGGTGTCGGCCTCCCGGTGGGCGGAGACTCGGAGTTCGCGCACCACATATTCGACGAATTCGAAGGCCTGTTCGGGGGCAAGTGGGGGGCTGAGACCGACCCGGGCAAAATGGCGGCCCTCATCATAGATCACATAAACGGAAAGCGGCAGAAACTGGGAATCAGCAAGTCAAAAGACCGCGTGCTCTACGACATGGAGATGAGGCGAGAACTTGACCAGGCGTGAAGGCGGGCTGCGCTGATAAACGAGGAACATGTCCAGACTGATAGCGACAAGAGCCATTCGCGGAGCCCACAAGCTCTTTGAAAGGGCCCAACGGGAGCTTAGGCAGGCCCTCGAGGAGCATGGGCCCGATACCAAAGTCGAGTTACCGAATACGGGCTATTATCTTCCCATATCCCACGGCATGCTGGGTCTCAACATAGACACGCTGGAGGGGCTCACCCGGCTCCTGGACGAAGCAAAGAAGCTGCTGCCACCCCTTCCCCACGAGAACCTGTGGGTGCCCTACCTGGGCCATACCATGGATGCAGGGATGGCTGCTCTCTTTATTGACGAGGTCATAGAGGCCCTGAAGTATGTCAAGCATCCCATACCCTACCTGACCGAGCCCAATCCGGATGATGAACACCTGTGGCTCGGAGCAGCCAATGACGTGATATTGCGGGAGCGAGGCATCGAGTTCGTCGACGGCACGGCTCCCGGCTTTGCGGCCTGCGTGGGTTATTGCCCCACCAATGAGATCGCCGTCCGTATCGCACGCGAGCTCCAGGAGAAGAACCTCTATGTCTTCATGTCGGCGGCGACCGGTGGCAGGAGCATGGCCCAGCAGCTCAGGGAAGAAGGCATCCAAATGGGCTGGGAGACAAGGCTGGTGCCTTTCGGTGACGATGTGACCGCCACCGTCCACTCGCTGGGTTTTGCGACCAGGGTAGCTCTATCATTCGGCAATGCCGCGGCAGGAGACTATGAGCGGATCCTGCGTTACAACAAGAACAGGGTATTCGCATTTGTGCTGGCCCTCGGGCCGGTGGACGATGAGAAGCACGCCCAGGCCGCCGGGGCCATCAACTATGGCTTTCCCACAATAGCCGACACCGATATCGATCAGATTCTGCCTACGGGTATCTGCACCTACGAACACGTCGTATCCCCCGTGACACATGAGGAGATGGTGGCCAAGGCCATCGAGGTAAGAGGTCTCAAGATAACGATTACCAAGGTCCCGATTCCCGTGTCGTATGGTCCCGCCTTCCAGGGCGAGCGCGTGCGCAAGGAGGACATGTATGTGGAACTCGCCGGCGCAGAGCGGCCGGGCTTCGAATTCCTCACAACCAAGGAACTCGAAGAGGTCGAGGACGGGAAGATAGAGGTCATCGGGCCTGAAATAGACGATGTGGAGGAAGGAAGCAACATCCCGCTGGCCATCTGGGCCGATGTAGCCGGGCGCGAGATGCAGCCGGATTTCGAACCCATACTCGAACGCCACTTCCATGACTTCATAAACTGCGCCAACGGCGTCTACCACATGGGCCAGCGCGACATAAACTGGGTTCGGATCAGCAAGGAGGCGAGGGCAAAGGGGTTCAGGTTCGAGCACTTCGGGACCATTCTGCACGCAAAGCTCCATGGGGAGTTCGGAAAGATATTCGACAAGGTCCAGATCAGGATCTATACGCGGGAGAAGGAAATACTCGACCTCATTGACGCCGCCCGCAGGGTCTACCACGAGCGGGACGCGCGGCTTGCAGGGATGGCCGACGAGTCCGTGGAGACCTATTACTCGTGCACCCTCTGCCAGTCGTTTGCACCCAACCACGTGTGTGTCATAACCCCCGAGAGATCGGGGCTCTGCGGCGCCTATAATTGGCTGGACGGCAAGGCCGCCTACCAGGTGACCCCGACCGGCCCCAATCAGCCGATCCAGAAGGGCCGGGTCATCGAGGACATCAAGGGACAATGGGAGGGCGTAAACGAGTTTGTATACGGGGCTTCCCACAAGACGCTTGAGATCTTCAACGCTTACAGCATCATCGATTACCCCATGACATCCTGCGGGTGCTTTGAGTGCATCTCCGGCGTACTGCCCTCCACCAACGGCATCATGACGGTTTACCGTGAGTATACGGGGATGACCCCATCAGGCATGAAATTCTCCACCCTGGCCGGGGTCGTGGGCGGCGGAGTGCAGACACCGGGCTTCATAGGCCATAGCAAACACTACATCGGAAGCCCTAAGTTCATCAGTGCCGAAGGAGGCGCGAAGCGAATAGTCTGGATGAACAAAGCACTCAAAGAGGAGATGGGTGCGGCACTGAGGGCGTTTGGAGAACAGGAAGGCATTGAGGGTTTCGTCGACATGATCGCGGACGAGACCGTGGCCGAAACCGAAGAGGAAGTGCTGGCCTACATAACCGATAAGAGGCATCCGGCCCTGTCTATGCCCCCCCTTCTATAAAGGAGCCCAGTGCTGAAGCCATGAGAGTCTTGGCCGTATCCGGAAAAGGCGGAACAGGTAAGACCACGCTGGCGGTCTTGCTCATGCGTTGGCTCCATGACAATCGCTCGAAGCCTATGCTTGCGGTGGACGCCGACCCTGCCGCCAACCTCGGAGATATGCTGGGACTCAAACCCGGGCAAACGATCGGCGCGATCAGGGAAGAGATGAGATCTCACGCCGCCGGCCTCCCCGGCGGCATGACTAAGCAGCAGTTTCTCGAATACAAGATCCAGACCGGACTGGTTGAAAGCCCGGATTTCGATCTTATCACGATGGGACGCCCCGAGGGCCCGGGCTGTTACTGCTATGCAAACAACCTGCTTCGGGATATCATGGACACCCTCGGCAAGAACTACGCCTATATCGTCATCGACAATGAGGCCGGCATGGAACACATAAGCAGGCGGACGACCAGGGACGTCGGTCATCTCTTCATGGTTTCCAATCCGACCGTGACGGGCGTTAGAACAGCCGGCAAGATCAGCAGGCTTGCCGATGAGTTGGCCGTGCGAGTAATGGCGAAACATCTTATCATGAACAGGGTACACGGGCCCATGCCGGAGCAGGTGACGGCCGCCATCGGGGCGGAGAGCCTCACGCAGTTTTGCTCGATTCCTGAGGACGATGTGCTATCGTCGTTGGACCGGGCCGGCGAACCCATATGGCCCGCGACGACTGAGGGTAAGGCTTACCAAGTACTGGCGCAGGCCCTCGAGGAGTTGATACCAGGGTGATATGAGCGGACAGGTTGTTCGAACGGCGGGGATGGAACCCCGACGCTACACAGACGATTCGTCGCCGCAGGAGTGGCAACGCTACGGCGGAGAACCGACACTGCCGGCGCTGCGAGGGTGATTAGGCATGGATTTTGACATTCCGAGGGAGGAGAGCCCCGGCAAGGTGACGGAGGTCAGGATCGGGGCGACATCCGAAGAAGGCGGCACGCGATCGCACACCGTCGCGATCGGTGGCAGCTCCTCCCTCCCGTTTCACTTCTTCGAGGGCGAGCATCCCAATAGGCCGGTTGTCGCCATGGAGGTCTTCGATCGCATACCCGCGAAGTACCCCGATTCGCTGCGTGAGATCTTCGGGGATCTCCTTGAGCGGCCGGCGGATATGGCAAAGAGATGCGTCGAGAGGTATGGTGCCGAGCTCATCAGCATAAGACTCGAAGGTACGCATCCCGAAAAGGGGGATAGGACTGCAGAGGAGGCAGCCGAGCTTGTGAGGGCCGTGATTGCCGCCGTCGGTGTCCCCGTAATCATCACGGGCCACAGCCATTTCGAGAAGACAAACGAGGTTTTGAAGAAAGTATGCGAAGCAACTGCCGGTGAGAACTGCCTCATCAACTACGTGGAAACCGACAACTACAAGACCATCGCCGCCGCCTGCATCGCTTACAAGCATACACTGGTGGCCCAGACACCCATAGACGTAAACCTCGCGAAGCAGTTGAATATCCTCCTTACCGACATGGAGTTTCCACGGGAGCGGATCGTCATGGATCCTCTCACAAGCACGCTGGGTTACGGTCTGGAGTACACCTATTCCATAATGGAGCGCATCAGGATCGAAGGCCTCGCCGGGGACCGGATGCTTGGCTTTCCGATGCTGGTGAACCCCGGTTATGAAAGTGCGAGGGTGAAGGAGGCAAGAGCTCCCGAGGCCGAGAATCCCCACTGGGGAGACATCAATCTCCGGGGCGCATACTGGGAAACCACGACAGCTATGGCCCTCCTTGTCGCCGGGGCGGATCTTCTTGTCATGAACCATCCTGAAGCTGTTCGGGTGGTTAGGTCGAACATAGCCGAGATGTCCGGTGCAAGGGGGCGGCTTTAGAGATGGCACTATCGGGCTTGGAGATATTCAAGCTGCTTCCCAAGACCAACTGTGGTGATTGCGGCGTCCCGACCTGCATGGCATTCGCCATGAAGCTGGCCCAGAAGAAGGCCGAATTGAGCGAATGCCCTCATGCCTCGGATGAAGCCAAGGAGGTCCTGGGGGCGGCAGGCGAACCCCCCATCCGATCAGTGCGTCTGGGCGGCAGGCAATCCATAGAGATAGGCGCCGAGACAGTGATGTTCCGGCACGAGAAGACCTTCTACCACCAGCCGGGCATCGGGATAGAGCTTAAGACCTCGGAGAGCGAGCAGCATCTCCTGAGCAAGATCAAGGAGACAGAGGCCTATTCGGTGGTGCGCCTTGGCGAAGATCTTAAGGCCGACCTCTTCCTCATAACCCACGATGCCGCCGATCCCGAGGCTTTCGTCCGGGCTATCGGGCTGGTGAGGGCCAATTCCGGAAAGAGCCTGATTCTTGCCTGCCCGGATGATGAAGCTCTTAGGCGCGGGCTCGACCTCCTGAAAGGGGAACATCCGGCCGTGCTGCTTGGGGAACCGCTTGCCGCCAAACACATAGAGATCGCGAAGTCCTACTCAGCCACTCTCATCCTCACCGCCGCTTCGCTTGAAGCCATGGCTGCCCAGGCCTCCAGGGCGAAGGATGCCGGGGTCGGTGACGTGATTCTCAATATCGATTCGGCCGATCTCGGCCGGCAGATCCAGCACAACGTGATTGTCCGAAGAAGCGCCATCAAGAGCAACTATAAGCCCTTTGGGTTCCCGCTCTTCATCAAGGTCGCCGGACGGAACGGCTTCGACACCCTTGCCGCCGCGACCGCCCTTCTCTGCAAGTACGCCTCCATCCTCGTGCTGCCGGATTTCGACAAGGCCATGTTTTACACGCTGTTTACCCTGAGACAGAATATCTACACCGATCCTCAGAAGCCGATTCAGGTCGATCCCAAAATCTACGCGATCGGTGAACCGGCCCCCGAGTCGCCCGTGTTCGTGACCACCAACTTCTCCCTCACCTATTTCATAGTCTCCGGCGAGATAGAGAACTCGGGCATATCCGCCCACCTTGTGGTCTGCGACTGTGAGGGACAATCCGTTATGACGGCCTGGGCCGCCGGCAAATTCGTGGGTGAGACGGTTGCCAAGTTCTTCAAGTCGGCCAAGGTAGAGGATGAGATCAGAACACGCAAAGTCGTCATCCCCGGATATGCCTCCGTCATTCAGGGCGATCTCGAGGAGAAAATGCCCGGGTGGGAAGTCATAGTGGGACCGCAGGAAGCGTCGGACATTCCAACCTTCGTGAAGAATGTGAAACTTACATAGGCGGGAGAGCTGCAGCAACATGACTCAGGACAAATCGGCCGATTCCAAAGGGCTTGTTGCAGTGCGTTTCCTCCCATTTGAAGTGAGTGTCCAAGTTGCTGCGGGAACCACCATTTTGGACGCAGCCCTGGAGGCCGGGCTTCCTATAAAGGCATCTTGCGGCGGTAAAGGGACTTGCGGCGACTGCATTGTGAAGGTTCTGGCAGGAGCATACGACACCGCCCATTCTGCAGCGTTGTCCGATCAGCTTGCCGGTGAGAACTATGTTCTTGCCTGTCGGGCGCAGGTGACCGGCGACCTGACTGTTGACCTTCCGCACTTCGAAGAGATCTATGTCAAGAGCGCGGATCCGGTGGCTATTACCCATGACGACAGGGAGAGGTTGTCAGGCGTATATGAGATCGATCCCATCATAACCGGATTGCGATTCGAGGTTCCACGCCCAACGCTCGAGAGCAACTGCGGCGACCTCTCCTGCGTGACTCTGGAGATTCGGAGACTTCTCCCCGTCTCCGGCCTGAGATGCGACATCTCGGCGTTACAGGACTTGGCCGGGGCCGTCCGGGCGGATGGGGGGCGGGTAGCCGTGGTGCTCCTTCGTGACGGACAGACCCCGACCGTCATCGACGTGCGACCGGGGCACGCAACGCGTGGAATCTACGGCATCGCCTGTGACATAGGGACCACCACGGTAGCCCTCAGTCTCGTCGACCTCGGGACCGGAGAGGCAGTGGAGACGGTGCTGGGCCTGAATCGCCAACTCAAGTGCGGCGAGGATATCATCTCCAGAATCAACTACGCGGCCAAACCGGCGAGGCTCGAGGAACTCCGGGATCTTGTCGTGGCGACGATCAACAGGCTTATTGACAAGGTAACATGTGCGCACGCAATCTCCAACCGGGACATATACATGGCCTCGGTGTCCGGCAACACCACCATGCTTCACCTGCTCCTCAAACTCGACCCCCGCTACATACGCGAAGAGCCCTATGTCCCCACATTCAACAGGTTGCCGCTCATGCGGGCACGCGATGTCGGTGTCGATATCAGTCCCGCGGGCGGAGTGCACTGCGCTCCGGCTGTCGGGAGCTATGTAGGAGGCGACATCACCGCCGGCCTTCTTGCCACACCCATGCTCCGGGACTCCGAGCATGTTTCGATCTTTATAGACGTGGGGACAAATGGCGAGCTGGTGGTCGGAAACGGGGATTGGCTCATGACGTGCGCTTGCTCCGCCGGACCGGCCTTTGAGGGCGGCGGGGTGAGGTGCGGCATGCCGGCGACACATGGCGCGATCGACAGAATCCGGATCCGGGACGATGGCAGGCTTGAGTACCGCGTCATAGAAGGCTCGAAACCCCGAGGTGTATGCGGTTCGGGGCTCGTGGATCTTGTGGCGGAGCTCTTGATACACGGTTACATAGACCGCCGCGGCAGATTCAGGACAGGGGACGTCGGGGAAAGACTTGTTGAAAACGCCAGGGGGACGGGCTTCCTTGTTGAGAAGGCGGAGAATACCCATTGGGGCCACGATCTTGTGATCTCCGAACGAGACATTGCGAACCTGATCCGGACCAAGGGCGCGGTCTTCTCGGCGTGCTCGCTCCTCCTCAGGCAGGTCGGCTTGACCTTTGACAAGATAGACGCGTTCTACATAGCCGGAGGCTTCGGGCATCATCTGGATGTGGAGAATGCCATCCGCATCGGCCTCCTGCCCGACCTGGACCGGGGCAGGTTTCACTATCTGGGAAACAGCTCTCTGCTGGGCGCCTATCTCATCCTGATCTCGGACAGGAACAGGAAGCTGGTCGAGGAGATATCTGCGAAGATGACCTATGTAGAGCTCAATACCGAACCCTCATACATGAACGAATACACCGGCGCTCTCTTCCTGCCTCACACCGACCTGACTCTTTTCCCATCCGTCAAACCACTTATCAAACCGTAGGTGCGCCGGGATTGCTCCTCCCAAATAACGAGCGGGCGGCCCAACGGCCACCCGCCGTTATCATGATTGCCTACGCCTACTCGCCGCCGAGATAGATGGAGATGCCGACGCGGCCCGCCATATCGGTCACGTCCATCTTGATGCCGTCTTCCAGACTCATGCTGTCATAGACGATGTAACCGTCAAAGGAGACGTGGTCGCTTACGAAATAGCGCAGGCCCCCACCCAAGGCCCACGCCCACCCGCTGTAATTCTCTGCGCCGTCATCCATCGAAGCCGAGCCGAATGCGGCAAAAACCGGGATGCTTACCTGCTCGTTCATGCTGATGTTGTAGACAACCTGCGGCCCCACCATCATTCGGCTGGTCTCTAACCTAGCGTCACTGCCGGCAATGTCCTCCTTACAGGAGGTGTACTTAAAGATGAGCCCGACGCCCACGTTGGGCATGATGTAGTATTCGCCATTGAGGTCCAATGAAAGGGCATCGGTCTTCAGATCATCCATGCCCTCGATCTTGGTTGTGCGCTTGTTGAAGTCCAGACCCGTAGCGCCTGACAGAGAGACGGTCCCCGGACCTACATCTCTGGCATAGACAACCGAAGCAATCATTATCAAACCCATCATAATGCAGAGTACGCGCTTCATTTCTCTCCTCCTATAGAATCCCGCATTGTTGTGCGAGCGACTGACGTTCCTATGCCTCGGGGAGCCTACTGCCTGGCACCACCCCCTTCCTCTGGGATTGATGACCGAACCCAATCTCGGACACCTGCCCGAGGGCACTTAGTGTGAGTGGCATATTATTGAAAGTCGGCAGCCTGTGCAAGAACATTCTTACAGAAGGTCGCTTGCCGGCACCGCCTCAGCCTTCACACCGGCATCGCGACACCCGGAGACGGCGGTCTTAGGAGCTACGCGTCATCGGCGTTCGAGGCCGGAACCTGGCGGCGGATTACCTCTTCCTCGACGAGGACGCGCACCATCCGAGTATCGAGAAGACCCACCGGGGTTTCATTGCCCCGGTCGTCCACAACTGGAATCTGTTCTATGTGCAACTGGTTCATGAGGTCCATTGCCGCCTTGAGCGGCATCGAGGCCGTAACCTTGTCATCCGCCGGTGTCATGACGTCATGGGCCACAACCCATTCCCAGACGCCCTGATCCATAAGCGCATGTTTGAGACCCTCAAGTGAGATCACACCCACAAGGCGGCCGTCGGCCCCGACCACGGGGTACACCAGGTAGTCGTGCTCCGAGAAGACCTGAAACACCTCCCTGAGCGGTGCGATACCCTTGATGGGCTCCAGGGCCTTGTTCATGGCGTCAGCGACCTTCCAGGAGGCGATCACATCCTCGTCGGTAACATTGCGGCCGACCTCGCCTCCGAGACGAACCGAGAGCTTCACCGCAGGCGGTCCTATGATCTGGACAATCAGGGTCGTGGCCGTGACTCCGAAAACCACCATGTCCCCGAGAGCCATAGTGTCGGTGATCATTATGTTGCCCAGATGCTGGCTCGCCATGATGGAAAGACCAACCGCGACCCCTCCCTGGGCGAAGAGCCCCAGGCCCGCATACTTGCGCACCGATTCCGCCGCCCCCGAGAGCTTCGCACCATAGAATGTCCCGATGATCTTACCCGCGCTGCGGGCCACCACATAGACCGCCACCAAACCCCATAACCAGACGGGCATCTTTGCAACACCGAGCCTTGCCCCCACCAACACGAAGAAGATGACGTAGATCGGCGTCGAGAAACTCCTCACTACCGAAAGCAGCTCCTTGCTTCGCCGGGGTGCCAGATTGACAAGCGTCACACCCAATGCCATGGTTGCAAGAATCACATCCATGCCCGCGGCGACTGCGAACCCGATTACCAGGAGGATGACTCCGATGGCGATGGCCAGCGAGCGTTCGCGCTGGTTCGACCAGCGCAAGATATAGTTGAGCACCACCCCGGCGCCAAAGCCCACCGCAACCGCCCCCAGCAGCTCTACCACGATCTCTATGGCCGCATCACCCAAGGAGACGCCGCCGTGGGTCAGGATCCCGGCCAGGCTGGTGCCGAGCCCGTATAAGGTCATGGCAAGCGCGTCATCGAGGGCCACAATGGCGATAAGCGAAGTGGTAAGCACCCCACGGCTCCGATACTCCCAGAGCACGTCCATGGTCGATGCCGGATCGGTAGCCGCCGCTATGGCCCCGAAAACTACTCCGGCCGCCACGGAGGCGTTCAGATTGTGAGAGACGGTATAGACCAGGGCGGCGACTGCCACCCCCACAAATACGAATGCGGTGAGGCCCTCGCCAAGAAAGAGCGCTGTAAACTGGCGGCCGTACTTGCGGAAGGTCTCCGCCTGAAGTTCGCCCCCGACCAGGAAACCGATTATGCCCAGAGCGAAGAGGCTTAGCGACCGCATGGCCTCGATGTCGGCCAAGGTGACTATCCGCAGCCCACTCTCCCCAATGAGCAAGCCTATTGCGATGTAACCTACGACCTGCGGTATGTGGAGGCGCTGAAACAACCACGCCCCCAATATGCCTCCGAAGACACCCAGGCCTACGACAAAAAGCACTCCGAAATCCAATGATTGCCTCGCTTCACTACTTACCGGGTGAATATCTCGAAGACGTCATCTTCCGTGGAAGCCGCCAGAACGCTCCCACGAACCGCCGGGTCCTTGAGCCTTCCGCTCACCGAGGCCAGCGCGCGAATGTACTCGGCGTGCTGGTTAAGCCCAGCAGCCACCATGCATATGATCCGCACCGGGTCACCATCCAGCGATTCATAGTCGGTTATGGCCCGGCTGCTCACCCCAACGGCCATCACAAGATCACCTACCGATGCCAACCGTACATGCGGCACCGCGACTCCAAACCCGATTCCGGTACTCATGAGCCCCTCACGATCGAAGATGGCGCGTGTGAGCTCCTTGCGATCCCGGACAAGTGTCGATCGAGCCAGAGCACCGATTGTGTTCAAAAGGGCCGGCTCCTTCCGGGTTTCATCCATGAGCACCACACGGTCCGGGCTCAGCACATCGCCAACCGCGAAGGCTTGGGGATTCGCGGCTCTGCGCCCCCCGGCAAGCCGCCTGTCCACCCATCGTTCGATCTCATTGCGTTTGAACCGCCATGTGGTCCCAAGTTTGCCCGCAGGAATCTCCCCCTTCTGCGCCCACTCGTAAACGGTCCGTTCCGAGACCCTGAGGTATTCGGCGACCTCCTCGACGGTCATGATGTCATGTGCAGTCATAAGGGCCTCTCCAATTGACACCTCCTGTTGCGAGCCTCCCCGGCAGGGCAATAGACTCTACTGGGTCATAGTACGCTATATTACATGATCATTATGTGTGCGCAACTGTTTTCTTTTATTTTCTTGCATATAGCATCATAGCGCATGATACAGCACCGTGCCGCAGCACGGTGCGTGGCCGAGAGTGGATACCGGCGGTCATACCGGAGCCTGATGGTCGTCCCAAGCACCGCATCTGCGTCGCCATGTGGAGTCTCAAAACGGCCGAATCCGGGGATTCAGACGGCTCCATGTGGGTCTGTGCTATCGCACGGCCGCCTGGGATTCGAGTTCCGCTATACGATCCTCGAGGGCCTTGATAGCTCCCTGCTGGGCCATGATCTCGCGCTGCTGCGCCTTGACGGCTTCTATCAGCACCGGAACGATCTCCGTATAGGCAACCGCCTTCTCGCCGTCCGCGATCATGCCGCCGGTTATGGAGCTCGCCTCGTCCCTGGGTACAAACTCGGCGAG
>CAZRAU010000082.1:0-15234 GCA_964598025.1 uncultured bacterium | reverse complement strand
CAATGACAAAGGCATCCCACAAAACCACGCTCTGAGACATTTGTCCGGGGAGCCACATCTTCAGAATAGTCAGGAACGAGAGCACCGGTCCTTGACAATCGTTCCAGTTCCTGTTAAGCACTGGAAGCAGGGCTTCCGGCCCGAATAGACGCGGCAGCCATCCCTGGTTCATTCGGCGCAACGAGGACATGCAAGCGTCGAATTACATTCCCCCGGTGGAGATGAGACAAAGAAGATGAAGCGTAGCAATCTGCCAGTAATCACCCTTATGGTTCTTGCCTTGCCGCTGGGGTGCTCGAACAACCCCGGCTCGGTCGAAGTGACCGACAACAGCCTCGAGTATGTTACGCCCGAGGATGTCGGCTACTCGTCCGAGGCCCTGGAGGAAGCCGAAGATCTGGCTGAGCAGGGCAATTACGCAGCGGTCATGGCGCTTCACGACGGCAAGGTCTTTTTTTCCTATGGTGATATTTCAAGAAACTACCAGTGCCATTCCATCAGGAAACCGTTCCTGAGCGCGCTCTATGGCATCTACGTTGGGAAAGGCCGCATAGATCTCGATGCGACGTTGGAGGACCTAGAGATCGATGACATTCCTCCGAGCCTGACCCATGCGGAGAAGCAGGCTACTGTGAGAGATCTGCTGAAATCGCGATCCGGTGTTTACCATCCGGCGGCCGCCGAGGCACCTTCCATGGAAGCCGAAAGACCCGAAAGAGGAAGCCATCCGCCGGGCACTTTCTACTACTACAACAACTGGGATTTCAATACGCTCGGAACCATCTTCGAGCAGGAGACAGGGACCAAGATCTTCGAGGAGTTTGAGACCCGAATAGCTGATGTCATAGGTATGGAGGATTTCAGCGTCGACAGCTGCTTCTATCAGCTCGAGCCTGAGAAATCCGTGCATCCCGCTTACCACTTCAGGATGAGCGCCAGGGACATGGCGAGGTTCGGGGTCCTCTACCTCGGTGACGGGAGCTGGCGGGGAAAAAGGGTCATCCCGAGCTGGTGGATAGAGGAAAGCACCAGGAGCTACTCCCTGATGGATAGCACTTATGAGGTGGGATACGGCTACATGTGGATGACGGTGCCGGAGGGAACACCCGCGGCGGATCTGTTTGGCTCCCCATGCTTTTTCCATACGGGCGTCGGGGTTCACCTGGTGGTCGTCTACACTGAGCTCCGCCTAGTCGTCGTGATCCGGCTCGATACGGACGAGGCTTGGGTCGATCCCGGTGATGATCTCCAGATGGAGCTGATCCAGAAGATCGTGAATGCGAGGCTCTGAGTCCCTGCGCGGCGTTCGCCGGCCTGCTAAGGTTCACCCTGCTCCAGTTGCTCGAGCATTCCAACTACATTGCTGTCTTCCGGATTGAGCTCCGGGGACTTCCCGCAATTCTAGATTGCCTCGCTCGTGTCCCCTCTGAGCACATATGCCTCTCCGCGCGTGTCGTAGTCGTCGGTCGCCACGGCTATCCCCTTGTCGCAGATATCCCTAGGATGCTCTGTACGGACCAGGAGAGACTGCCTTTCTGCCGTCGGACGATCACCCCGTCGGATCGGTTCTGGTTTCTATTGAGGGCGTGTCCGTGCCTGAAATCGTGGAACGCTTCGGGCATCTTGAAGGCATCGAGAACCAGTACTATGCCCTCCGCCAGCTCGGGCGCGGCAACCTTCTGTTTGAGCCCTACCGGCGGGCACATACATTCTACGAGGAGTACGAACCAGAGACCTACTCCGGGTATTACCTCCCGGAAGATGTGCTGGTGCTGGTCTCCCCCTGGACATCGAGCTCGGGCCTGGATATGACATTGTATCTCTACCGTGCCGGAGCCACCCCGGTGGGAACATAGTCGGCGCAGGCTCCGGACTCCTTTGGGGAGCTACCTAAGTGGCGGCTCGACAACAGCGGCATCGAGGTTGAGGTTTCTGGTTCCTTCGATATCGCTTTCGGCGATGATCCGGTGCTGGGACAGGTGCTCTCAGTTCACCGTCCTCTGACATATGAGTACCTCGCCTCGCATGGTTTCGATCCCAACGCCGCGTTCCTCTTGGCACTAGAGTCGCTTGGTGGGCGGGGGAGGTGACCTCTGCACAGCATGAGAATTTCACAGTGACCGGGCGGGCACCGCTCCTGCCCCTCGTCCAAGCGGATGCAATCCTTGACACCTGTCGAGCACGTGCTGCAGACTTTGTAGGGATAGCCTGACTACCCCGTACACTCCACCAGGCCAGGGCCTGCGCTGTGAACCACCGGTGAGGTCTGAGCGTTGACCCCGTGAATCCAATAAGGCAGGCCCTCTGTTTTCAAGTCAGATCGTCCGCCGCATGTGCCATACTGATGCACTCCGCACTCATCAGAGAGTTGCGAAGAACGTTCTGTTTGGGGAGCTCACCCGGACGGGATCGCACGCGCACCCGCCGGCAGAGGGGCCTTCTCTGTGTGGAGTGAAGGCCAACCACTCACATCCCCGAGACAGAAACCGGCCTCCCTTCGGGGGCGTGTCGGTAGAACACTCTGTTGAAATGCCGATTGAGCAGAAGCCCCAATTTCAGCTTGAATTCAGATCTCATTTGTATGTTCATAAGTCAGTAATCTGTCGAACCATCTCAGGCAATCGAGACAGGTAACGAGAGCAATGGCCAGGGTTCTCGAAATTGGAATGCTCCTGATCGGAATGTTCGCAGCAACTGTTGCTATTTCAGCAGCACAAATACCGGATGGTTCACTCACCGGAAGAATAGTCGAAGGCTCCACCAATACACCGATGGAGCGTGCCAATGTTCTGTTGTTCAATGCAGGGGATGGTTCGCAGGTTTCCGGTACCACGACGGATGGGAATGGGATCTTCAACTTCTCCAATCTGCCCAATGACTTCTATTATCTCCAGATCCGGTTCGTCGGGTTTGAAACCCTCACAACCCGATCATTTGCAATAGAGAATGAGGGGGCCGACCTTGGCACGCTCGCAATAGCAGTCAGTCCGATTGTCCTGGGTTATGTGGACGTAACCGCCGAAAGAGAAACCTTCACAAACTCAATCGATCGAAAAGTCTACAATGTTGAAAGAGATATCTTCAGCCAAACCGGTTCCGCCAGTGACCTCTTGCAGAACATTCCCTCTGTATCGGTTGATGTGGATGGAAATGTCAGTCTGAGGGGCGCACCCAATGTCACTGTTTTTGTCAATGGACAACCCTCCTTATTGATGCGGAAGAATAGTGCGGTGGCTTTGCAGCAGATTCCCGCCAACACCATTGAAAGGATTGAAGTGATTACCAATCCTTCGGCGAAATATAGGCCGGACGGTGTCCGCGGCATCATCAATATTGTGTTGAAGAAGAAATCCCGCTACGGCTTCAATGGAATAGTGCTAGCGAATGCCGGCAATCCGGATCGTTACAATGCCAATGCCACCATGAACTTCAGCCCGGGCAAAGTGAATCTGTTTGGCAGTTATGGCTTCCGCCGCAACAATAGTCCCCGAATTTCAACTGATTCGAGAATCGAAAAGGACTCACTGAGCCAGATTACCGGGTGCTACGACAACAGCAGCTCATCATCGGCAAAACCGCTGGCTCATATCGCGAACCTGGGCTTGGACTGCGCGATCGACGACAAGAACAAAGTCGGCATATCCGGCGACTGGTTCTATCAGGATTCTTATCACACCCAGGATTCTCAAACCACTTTACGTGATGGCTTGCGCCGGATTACGACTGATTTTGCCACCGATCGGACCAATGATGAATATGAAAAGGAATATGAGACAAACCTGGATTGTGAACACAGCTTTGATGGGGAAAATCATGTCTTGGATTTCGAACTCAACTACTCCGGCTATGATGAAAAGGAGAACAATCATTACCATGATGCCTACACGGCTCCTGACTCGTTCAATGCGCGTCATCACATCCTGGTACAAAAAGGCGGACATCTTGCTGAATTTCATGCTGGATATTCCTATCCTATAGATGAGGAGACGGAGCTCGAAGCCGGTTATGTCGGCGAGTTCATGCGAGATGACATACGTTACAGCGCGGAGGATTATGATCCGCAGTCAACTGGGTGGATAACGGATTTCAATAAGACGAATCGGTTTCTGTTCCGACAGGACATCCACGCGCTCTACGCCACATTTGGTCACTCGATTGAGGATCTCAGTTTCTTGGTCGGGTTGCGCGCTGAACAGGCACTCATCACTTCGGATCTTGTTACCTCGGATTCGACGATCCCTAATGACTATTTCAGATTCTATCCCACACTGCACCTGGCTTATGATTCAAGCGACAACCATGAGTTTCAGATCAACTACAGCCGTCGAGTTCGCCGGGCAGACAGCGACGAGCACAATCCTTATCCGGAATACTCTGACCCGCGCAACATGGAAGCCGGTAACCCGAAGATCAAGCCGGAACAAACTCATTCCATTGAGTTTGGATATCACTTGAAACACGAACGTTTTTCCGTTGTGCCGACCGTCTATTACCGATATAACCACGATGTCTTCACCGAAATCCGTCGGTCTGTCAATGACTCGACAATGCTGACGACCTTTGCCAACCTTGCAAACGATCGTTCGGCCGGAATGGAGTTCATCGTCTCCGGCGACCCGGATGAATCCGTGTCTTTGAACTTGAGCGCTGATGCATTCTACCAGGTCATTGATGCTTCGAACCTGGGATATTCCGATGAGAAATCTACTACTACATGGAACGCGAAGCTGGCTGCCAATCTTCATTTCACGAGCTCGAATCTAATACAGGTCTATGCTTATTACCGATCTTCCCAGCTGACGCCACAGGGGAAACGATTACCTTCATTCTTGCTGAATCTGGGCCTGCGCCAGGATCTGTTCAATCAGAGGGCATCACTCACGCTTACTGTATCCGATGTATTCAGGTCGCTGGAATGGAAGCGCCGCATCGACACGCCGATATTGTATGAGAATACCACCAGCGAGCGGAATTCACGGATTACCTATGTTGGATTCACTTATCGTTTCGGCAAGTCAGCAAGAGAAGGAAATGACAAGCAGGAGTTTGAGTTTGAGGATACCAAAATCTGATTGCTGCGTGAAGGAGAAGAGCCCAAAGCCTGTCATATGGGAAGCATATAAGCCATGGTAATCTACCAGAGGAGTTTTGCATGCTTGTCGAGTTAGAGAATCTGAAATTGAGCTTGGGCGGTACTCAAATCCTCAAAGATGTCCGGCTGCATGTTGATCGCGGAGAAATATACGGACTGATCGGTCCGAACGGTGCCGGGAAAAGCAGTACGATCTTCGTGATCCTCGGCCTGTATGCTGCGGACATCTGCAAGCTGGAGTTATTTGGTAAGAGTTCCGGCAAACCGTCTCGCAACACAAGACGACGCATCGGTGTCATGCCGGAGCACGCCGGCTTCTATGGCTGGATGAATGCCCCTGATTATCTTGCCTGGTATGCCGGACTCTATGGTGGGCCACAGCGGTCAATTCCCGAACTACTCGAACAGGTAGGGCTCTCCGATGTCGGTGCGCGTGCCATCAGTCAGTTCTCTCATGGCATGCGTCAGCGCCTTGGCTTGGCCCGCGCCCTGGTTTACAACCCGGAATTGTTGATCCTTGACGAGCCTACCAATGGACTCGATCCACGCGGCCGACGCATGATCCACGACCTTCTGCTTAGTCTTACGGAGCAGCTGGGCGTAGGTGTTTTACTCTGCACGCACCTTCTGGACGACGTGGATCGGCTGTGCAGCCGGATCGGCATCATCGACCACGGGCGCACAGTGCTGGAGGGGCCACTGGCTGAGCTTCTGGGCCGGCAGCACATGGGGCGCCGATTCCGCCTGCGTATTGAGGCTATGCCCGAAGACCGGCGGGCGCTGCCTTCCGGCATCTCGCTGGTCGGACTGGAAGGCAGTTGGTGTCACTTCATCGTGGCTGGTGACAACCGCACTCCGCTGACCGCCCTGTGGGAGAGTCTGTTGGTCCACGGTTGGAAGTTTACCGAGATCCATGCCGAGGGGGGTGGATTGGAGGAACTCTATCTCCGCCTGACTACAACGACGGGCGACAGCCTGCAGGAGGAATCAGCATGAATGCGGTCCTACTGATTGCCCGGAAAGAGCGCGCCGCCCTGTTGCAGAACCAGCGAGGTCTGGCCTGGCTGTTGGCCTTTAGCGGCGTGCTTACGGGTTTTGCCCTGCTGCTTATCAGCAATAGGGAATTGAGCCTGCTGGATAATGCCCAAGTCGTATATATGATGGCCGGCACAGTGACCGCCGCCGGTGCGGTCATCGCCGTCATCCTGGGTGCCGATGCCTTCGCCGGAGAACTGGAGCGGGGGACGCTTGTTCCCCTGCTCACAGCGCCCATCAGTACCGGTGACTTGCTGATGGGTAAGGCTCTGGGGATGATCAGCGCGTGGGGAGTGATGTACTTGCTTGCTCTGCCATACATGTGGGCTGTGGGTGCGGGGGGGCAGAATTTAGTCAGGGCCATGGTCTATCTGGCGCTGTTCGGTACCCCGGTGGTACTCGGCTTCGGCTATCTCGCCATGGCCCTCTCCGCACGCAGTGGCAGCGTCCTCACATCGTTGCTTTCTGGTCTCATCGTGCTGCTGTTCTCGGCCAGCCCCCTGCTGATCGGACCGGGACTACGCAACAGCGCTGTGGGGAAGACTTTTGATGCGCTGAATCCCTTTGCCGGGGCGCTCAACACTTATGACTCGGTGATCGTGGATAGCGATCCATTGACCACCCAACTGCCGCGCCTGATGTTGGTGGTCGTGTGGCTGGCATTGACTTTCGCCGCCGCCCGCTTCATGTCACGGCGCCCGAGATTTCGTTGATCGAGGACCAAGCACTATGAAGAAAACGAAGCCCATCGCGCTCCTGTTCGTCATTCTGCTGGCGCTGGCAGCCGGGAACACAGTCGAGGTCAAAGCTCAAGGCCTGAGCCTGACGCTTTCCCAGGACAAGGCGAACCCATCCAATCCCACCATGGGGAACGAACTGCGCTTTCACAGCGTGATCACCAACACGGGTGACACGCCGATTGAAGGCCTGGTAGCCTGGATTAGCCTGGTGGAAGTAACGCCAGGACATGAGCAACCCATGGACCTGGAGGATTGGAGCGCACTCAAGGCGGTCACCGGTGCCAAGCTCGCACCGGGAGTCTCGCTTGAGACTGACTGGCCCATGCGCCTGATCCAGCACGGCGATTACCGTGTGGTGATCAGCGCCACGGCCCGTAACCGGCGCATAGTCAACACAAGCCCCACAGTGGAGTTCCATGTCACCCGTAAACCCATGGTGCAGGAAAGCCGCATTCTGCCCGTGGCTCTCGGTGTCCCATTCCTGCTAATTGCATGGATGGCGTTCCGCCACTGGCAGTCGATACGTGTACACCGGCTTCGGAAGAATCGCACATAAGACGGCGCTGCGAACCGGCGCCGATGACGCCGGGCAGTCAGCCTGAGAGGGCAACAAGGCCAAGCCTGGATTCTCAAGCCGGATTCTCCACCATATACGCCATTCTGGCACATTCCTCGCTTACGAGAGAGTCGCGAAGATCGTTCTGTTTGGGGAGCCGTGCGGGGGACCGGGGGCCGGGGGAACCTCGCCGGTGGGAGTGTCCGTCCCGGGGCTCTGTGCAATCAAGTGGGCCCTTCGCCCGATCAAGCACTTGCGGAATCGTAACAAGAGATGGTATCACTATCCTGACCGGCGATCTGATAGACTGGGCATGCCTGCCTTGGCGGGCACAGATTCTGTGAGCATGGGACCTGCGAGTATGATCCAAACAAGGCAGGGTCTGAGCGAATCGAGCCGCAGGACGTGGCTCCGGGATCGGGACCGGCACAAGATCCTGCATTCCGTAATCGCTGCGCTGAGCTTAATAGCTCTGACAACGATCGTCTACATCCCCGCAATGAAAGCGGGGTTTATCTGGGACGATGACCTGCTGCTCACCGATAACCAGATGATCCGCTCGCCACAGGGCTTGCACGACTTCTGGCTGACAACCAAACCAATGGATTACTTCCCCCTGGCCTCAACGACGTTGTGGTTCGAGTGGAGACTGTGGGGGTTGCATGCAACGGGCTACCACGTAGTCAACTTGATCCTGCACGCATTATCGGCCGTGATCATATGGCGCATACTGCGGCGTCTAAGCGTGCCGGGGGCCTACTTAGCCGCGGCTGTCTTTGCAGTCCATCCCGTAACCGTGGCCTCGGCCGCATGGATTGCCGAGCGGAAGAACACATTGTCGATGCTGTTTTGCACAGTGTCGGTGCTGACCTTAATGAAGTCGGAGGAAAGCGGCAGGCGCTCCTCCTACGTTCTGGCGCTCGTAACATTCTTGCTTGCACTGCTGGCGAAGACATCCGTTGTGATGATGCCCGCGGTATTACTGGTACTGGCCTGGTGGCGCCGGACAAGGATCTCAATGGTCGAAATCCGGCGTGTCATCCCGTTCTTCATGATGTCATTTGCACTCGGATTGATAACAGTCTATTACCAGTACCATGGTGCGATCAGGGATCAGGTCGTGCGCTCGGGCGGCTTCTTGTCGCGACTTGCGGGATCGGGCTGGTGCATCTGGTTCTACTTATATAAGGCCCTGCTGCCGCTCCGCCTGTCGGTAATCTATCCCCTCTGGAACGTGGATCCCCGGCAACCCCTCGCATGGTTGCCGCTGTTGGGACTGATTTCGGTCATCGGCTTGGCTTGGCGGTACCGCTTCTCTTGGGGCCGCCCACTCTTTGTGATGATGACCTATTTCGTGTTGATGCTGTTGCCTGTGCTAGGCTTCTTCAACATGTCCTTCTATCGGCTTTCACTTGTCGCGGATCATCTCCAGTACCTCGCGTTGATTGGACCGGTAACCCTGGTGGTGGGTACTGCGACCGTGTTGGCACGGCGGTCGGCAATCGGAAAACGGGTGGGGATGATCAGTGCCTGTATCGCTCTCGCTCTCCTGTCAGGCTTGACATGGCAGCGGGCGGGCGTATATGGCAGTCAACGCACCCTCTGGCAGGACACTGTCCGGAGGAACCCGGAAGCTTGGATCGCACACATCCACCTGGGGCTCGCCCTCGGTGCCGACAACAGGCTCGAAGAGGCTGTCCGGCATTTCGAGCGAGCGTTGGAACTCAGGCCTGACCATGTGGGTGCCCGCATCGACCTCGGTGATGCATTGGCGAGGTTGGGCAGGACAGATGAGGCGATAAGCGTTCTTCAGGAAGCACTTCGGCTGGATCCCGGACATCCAAAGGCGCATGTCAGCCTGGCTATGGCGCTCGAAGCCACCGGTCAGCGCGAGGAAGCAATCAAACACTACGAGCGGGCTCTGGAAGTCGCTCCGGACTTTGCCGAAGGGCACGCCGATTTCGGCAACGCCCTATTCGCTTCAGCCAGATTGGATGAGGCAGTCTACCACTATCGTCGGGCTCTGGAACTCAGACCCGAACTCTCTATGGTCTATTTCAACCTGGGCTCAGTGCTGTCATCGCAGGGCAAACTCGAGGAGGCCGCCACCATCTATCGTCAAGGCCTGGCGATTGAACCCAACTATGCCCAGGCATGGTGTGAACTCGGCATAGTGCGGACCATGCAGGGAGAGATCGACGAAGCAATTGGACACTTCCGTCGAGCTCTGGCCATTGCTCCGCAGCACACCTCAGCACACTACAATCTTGGCGTCTCGCTACAAAAGCAGGGCAAACCGGACGACGCGATCGAGCACTATCGACAGGCACTGCAAAACGCTCCAAACTCCATCGAGGTGCGGTATGGCATGGCTACGGCACTTGCCGCCGTAGGCGACTACAATGAGGCGCTCGAAAACCTGGGACTAGTGCTTCAACAGAGACCCGACGCCCCCACCGCCCTCAACGCGATGGCGTGGATACTGGCTACCGCCCCCGACGCGGATGTCAGACAACCTGGAGAAGCTCTCCGACTTGCGCGGCGCGCCTCACAGCTTACGGGGCGCAAGGCGCCGGAGATCCTGGATACGTTGGCCGCCGCCTACGCGGCCGGTGGACAATACCAAGAGGCGCTGGCAGAGGCGCAAGCCGCGCTGGACTTGGCCACCGCGCAGGGAGCAAGTGAGCTGGCCGCCAAGATACATGCGCGTATTGAGCTATATCGACAGTCAAGACCCTATGTAGGGCCCTAGCATGAGCCTATGAGTCCGGCCCAGGCGCCGGCAGTTTACCTGTTCAGCCACCGTCTTTGCCGTTTCCGCATCTAGAGAACATGGAGTTCACAGATCCTGCGAAGGTGATAGCCGTAAACCGCAAGCGTCATGGCAACCGGAAGCGACTTGGGCCGCCGGAGAAGCGTCCACCACAGGAGTTTCCAATAGTGAGCCCTCTCTTTGCCTACAATGCCCAGACGGCCGACGGATCGAATGAACGCCAAGACGTGCTCGAATTCCAGTGAGGCCTTCAGCTTCGGCGGCTTGTACACTCGCAGGAAAGTCCTGACCCGCTGATAGTACGGCGAAGGCGAGTAAATGCGCGCCAATATCTGTTTGTATCCATCGCGGAGCGTGTCCAGGTTCATGATGGGAACAATGTTGGTCGTACCGTCGACATTGTCCCCCGACATCTGTCCAAGCAGGCGGCCCGCCCGTTTCAGGCGGTCGTGAAGTTGAGTGCCCGGCGGGGCTTGAAGCAGACCAACCATCGCCGTTACAATCCCGCTTCTCTGGATGAAATCGATTTGCCGCTGAAAAATCCCCGGCGTATCGTTGTCGAAGCCCACGATGAAGCCTCCATGCACCTGGAATCCGGCCCGCTGCAAGCGGTTCACGTCTTCAACCAGATTACGGTTCATGTTCTGTTTCTTGCTGCATTCAGCAAGGCTGTCTTCATCCGGCGTCTCGATTCCTATGAAGATCGTCCCGAATCCCGCTTCGACCATCATGCGCATCAGCTGCTCATCGTCGGCCAGGTTTATGGATACTTCAGTGCTGAAAAGCACCCCCCTTTTGTCCTTCCTCCATTCAATAAGCGCAGGCAGCAACTCGGTCTTAAGGCTCTTCTTGTTCCCAATGAGGTTGTCGTCCACAAAGAAGATGTTCCCGTGCCATCCCAGATCATAGAGACAGTCCAACTCAGTGAGGACCTGCCGGACGGTTTTCGTGCGCGGTCGGCGGCCGAACAGTGACGTCACGTTGCAGAACTCACAGTCGAACGGACACCCCCGGGAGTATTGGACACTCATTGTGCCATACCGTTTGAGATCGGCCAGCTTCCACATGGGAGCCGGCGTCGTGCTAATGTCGGCGAAATCCGAGGATGAATAGACGCGCCTGGCTTGTCCCCGCTCGAGATCCCTTAGAAACATCGGAAGCGTCAACTCGGCTTCATTCAGCACAAAATGATCGACTTCCTCGAACTGCTCATGCTCCATGGTGAAGAGCGGCCCTCCGGCGATCACCTTGAGCCCCGCCTCTTTGCACCGTCGGATGATTTGATACGCGGATTCCCGTTGTACGGTCATGCCGCTGACAAAGGCGCAATCGGCCCAGTCCAGGTCCTTCTTCCGCAGCTTCCTCACACCGACGTCGACTAGGCGTTTCGGCCACTCCGGCGGCAGCATGGCAGCAACGGTCAGCAGGCCCAACGGGGGCGCGTATGCGCTCTTGCGTATGAACTTGAGTGCGTGCTTAAAACCCCAGAAAGTATCTGGAGACTCAGGAGAAATGAGTATGACGTTCACGTGTTCTTCTGTCCCTTCCTGGCTTCTCGGATTGCGCAGCGGACTCTGGACTTACAGGCTGCTGCCTGAGTGCGGGCCGGATAATCTGCGTGCAGTAACGCGTGTAGTAACCTTCCTCTGGTCAACGGACGACACCGGAACTCGCCCTTTGTAATATCAACTTACCGGATTCACACTAAATAGTCAACAGCGTGCCGGGAATGCCTTCGGATGCGATTCACGGGGCATTCCCGTCTGCCGATCAGTGTATCTCCAAATTGACAAAAGCGACTCCTGCGTTTAGGGTGGTTACGATGAGGACGTTCCTGGGTGCCGATATGCGATATCTGCGCTGCTGTTGCATAGTCACGCTTCTTATCTTATCGGGCTGTCATGCCCGGCAGGCCGGGTCTACACCTCCTATCGGCACGCGTGACACGCTCCAAGAGCAAATTAACGCCGCCGGCATGAGAGGGGTAGGGTGGCTGGTGGCCCACAGGACTGAGATGCCCCCCGCTTCCGCTGTAACAGCATACCGGAAGATCTACAAAGTCACTGCCGACGAAGACCTTGCGGCCGAGCTCCTGGGTATTACCCGTGAGATGGAGATGGGCCTGCCACAAGCGGACATTCCCGTTGACGTTTCCGACAGTCAACCCTTGTACTGGCACAAGCTCCGGCCTTTGCTGACGCACCTGCTTCGCAGGAAATGCGCGGGCGAGGAATACGGAAAGGATGCTGCGGCGATCGAAGACCTGTTGGCCTTGGAGTGGGAGCGCATATTCCGGAGTAATACGATGCTCAACAATAAGGTCGTAGCGGCCTATTTCCTGAAGGAGATCGGCATCGGCCGGGAAGATCTCTACGATACCGTCGTGTCGGAGGTCCGATCCAAGGCCTATCTGCTCAACGATTTCAGGACCTATCCCTACCTATTCTACCTATATGCGCTCACCCACATCGTCCTTACGAAATCCGATTACTACGATCACTATCTTGATCCATCCGGATTTGGTCCGGAGATGGCCGGCTTTCACAAGGCACTGAGTAGCTACCTCCGGATCGGCGACATGACATCCACAGAGATAGACGTCGCAGCCGAGATGCTGATCTGCCAGAAAATCCTGCAGGTGCATGCGCCCGAGCATACGGCGATGCTGCGAAGGCTGATGGAGCATCAGAATGCCGACGGGAGCTGGGGGGGCAAAGAAGTAGACAGCGCCAAGATCCATACAACCGCCGTCGCGACGATGGCGCTGCTGGAGTTTGCACCTGAGTTCCGCAAGGGGAATGTCTACTGCGATACCTCCACTTACCGCTGACGGCCATCTCCCATTTCAGTCCCGCCCACAGCAGATCGCCCGCTTAGCCGCCCGAGTGGGCACCTTGTCCTTTCCCGGACCCCGGCCAACACACGGTTGATGCAAGCCCGGATGTGTGATAGACTGTACCAAAAGGAGGTCTCTTGTGAGAAACAGCATCAGTATTACATTGAGACTGCTTGCCCCAGCCATGCTGGTTGCCGTGTCTGCATTCTCGTCGGGCTACTCGACCCCGCTCGTTATCGATCATACATGTGAGGATCTTTCCAGGATTCCACCGACCTGGATCGACTCCGTGCAGGCGGACATGAGATTGCATTACGCTCATACGTCTCACGGAGGCCAGCTGACCACGGGCCTTGATAGAATCGAGGCAGCCGATCCCTTCTACAGCGTCGCCACGGGGGCCATGTATCTGCCGACCGAGGCAGGTGCCTTCTGCATATTCGACGGCCAGGAACACGATACCTACATAACCCCCGATGAATACTGGGAGACCGCGGCGGGGATGAATTACACCCGGGACGTTGTCGATCACAATCCCACCATCAATACATCGATGTGGTCGTGGTGTACTCAGCTTACGTATTACAGCGAGGCCCAGACGCAGGCCTACCTTGATTCGATCACCGTGCTCGAATCGGAGTATCCTGATGTTGTCTTCATATACATGACCGGCAATGCTCAGGCCACGGGCAGCAGCGGCTATAATCGCTACCTGCGGAATGAGTTGATCCGCCAGTACTGCACCGCGAACGACAAAGTGCTCTACGATTTTGCGGATCTCGATAGCTGGTGGTTTAACCCCGTATCCGGCGAGTGGGAACACGCGACATATGAATACGAGGGCAACACCGTTCCCGTGGAACATCCCCAGTTCAACGGGGACCAGGCAGCACACACCACATACGAAAGCTGTGAGCAAAAGGGCCGGGCCGTCTGGTGGATGATGTCAAGACTTGCGGGATGGCAGCTCGATCCGTCCGGCATGGACAGCATGACAGGTACATCGGAGATCGCATACATCGAACCTGCCCGCCCCAATCCCTTCGGTTCATCGACCGGGATCCGGTATGAGCTGGACAGGGCATGCCGTGCGCGCCTTGCTGTTTTTGATGTGACAGGCAGGCTGGTTCGCGTGCTTGCAGGGGGAGACACCGAGACACCGGCCGGGGTTCACGCGGTATCCTGGGACGGCACCGGCATTGACGGCGACCGGCTTCCGTGCGGTGTTTACTACTTCCGGCTCAGCGTGCCGGGCGAATATCACGGGGTGAGGAAGGCCGTTCTTCTCAAGTGATTTCTCTGGTGTTCTTGATGTGCGGATCGGCTCTCGGCCGATTGACAATGAAAAAGGGCCCCGGTTAGGGGCCCTCTCATATTCGGCTAAAGCCTCAGTATCACTTCGGCGCGAGAGCGCCGAGGCGAGGCTTACCAGGATTCCCGGCTGCCGGACATTCTGTCGCGATTACGCGGCCCGTCATTGCGAGGACGCGCCTCGTTGACATTAAGCGTGCGACCCTTGAGATCAAAGCCGTTCAGGGCCTCGATGGCTGCACGGGCCTCATCGTCCTTGGCCATTTCCACGAAGCCGAAGCCACGGGATCTGCCCGTAAACTTGTCGGTGATGACGTTAGCGCCTGTCACCTCGCCATGGGCTGCAAATGCATCACGCAGATCGTCTTCGCCTACTTCATACGACAGATTACCAACATAGATATTCATTCTAATCTCCTAATTGTCTTCGAACAGTTTTAACTGGGATTTGACTTGGGCACGAGTGGATGGATTTTCAGCCGCTTCCGAGGAATCCAACAGGCCGTAAGTTCTTCCGAGCGTCGAGCTGTTCAACCTAGTCCAGTTACTACTTCCTATTCCTTTCTATACTTCCTTACGTCCAGATCCGAGTCTAATCACCTCCACGCCTTCGAAACCTGGCAGGCAAAACATCCTGCGGCTGACATACCCACAGCCTCTCTCCGTTTAAGCAGCCAATCTGCACTGAGGCTGTGGTTGATGAAGCTTACTAGCCTTATCGGCATAAGTCAAGGTAATAGTAGTATTTTCTTTCATTATGTCCGGGTCTGAATCGCATCCCGGGCTAGGAGGAGCCGCTGAGGGCGGCCAGCCGCCGGCCGGTCTCCTGGACCACCGGGATGCCCGGGTCGGCATCCTTCCAGGTCTCAAGCAGCAACTCGTATTGCTCGA
>CAZRAU010000081.1:14043-15274 GCA_964598025.1 uncultured bacterium | reverse complement strand
ATGGGCAGGAGGCGTTTACCCAGTGCTGGACAGTGGTCGATGAGTGCGGCAATGTCTCCAACGAATGCTGCCAGACCATAACCATCGAGGCCGAGCCCGATCCCTACTGCACCTTCGGATGTTGGGATTGGGGAGCGGCATGTCTCGAGGACGAGAACCGTGGGATCTCTACCAAGCCTGCCTGCATAAGGGATGAGCACTTCTATGACGTGTTTCCTGAGGGGGTCGTGATAGGCGATCCTAGCCTCTTTACGGCCACCTGGACGAGTCCCGAGGCCGTGGAGGAGTTCGGTTGCGGCTACGGCATACCATGGCCGCTACGGCGCAACTACGCCGATCCTGAGCGCAACGAGCTTGGCGTGTTGGCCGGCGAGATTCTTGCTCTGAGGCTCAACCGCGAGTTCTCATGCGCAGGCTATCTGGGCTCTCTGGGTTACGGCGGCCCCGAGGCCTGTTATGGGACGTTCGTGATTCCCGATAGCGTACCCTACTTCGGCGGGCTCACAGTGGATGAGTTCCTCGCCGTGGCCGATCAGGGCGTGGCCGGCAACACGGCCGCTGTGAGGGCATACGGAGCCAATATGAACCATGTGTGGACTGCCGCCACTTATCTTAATTGGCTCTATAGCGGCTGCGGCGGCCGATACGTACAGCCACCGGAGCCCGGCGGGCTTACGGACGGCGCGGAAGACGAGGAAACGGAAGAGCCTGTGGACGAGGTCCTACCCGGTAGGCTGGAGCTTACAGTGAGACCCAACCCACTCCAGGCGAGCGCGACGATCAGGCTTGCGCTTCCAGCCGAGGGTGTGGTCGCCCTGGCCATCTATGACGTGAATGGAAGGCTTGTGGTCACACTTGCCGATGGGGAGAGATCCGCAGGGTTTCACACTTTCGAATGGCAAGGTTTCGATCAATGGGGTCAACCGGCCGCGAGCGGCGTTTACTTCTGCAGAGCCTCATTTGAAGGCAAACCGGCCGCAATGCTGAAGATGGTCAAGATGTAGCCTGTGGCATCTCGCCGATTTGAGCGCCCAACCTAAGATGGCGGACCGACATCGTTCTCATCCTGAGGTGCCGGGACCTCACCGGGTCAATGCCATGATCAGGTCATGGGCCGCCGGGTAGGCGGCTATCAGCGTCTCTCTGTCGCCGTGTTCATAGTCCGCCGCATCAAACGCCGGGGCGGTCGTGGTGCCGAGCAGGGCAAACCTGCCTCCTGCCGCCAGCCTTG
>CAZRAU010000081.1:0-14033 GCA_964598025.1 uncultured bacterium | reverse complement strand
AGACCCCTCTTCTGATGACCACGCTTAACACCATATTTTCCATTATGTTATGCCCCAATCTTACAGTTGTGGTCGAACCATCGGGGAGAAGCTGGACCATCTCAACGGGATCTCCAAGATAGAAATGATATACCTCGTCCATTCCCAGACGATGCAGGGCCGAGAAATCGTCGGGTGTAAGCAGATAATAGATTGTGGCCGCGATACTACGCTTTCCGCCGTACCGGCCCGGCAGAGCAGGCCCATCAACGGATTCATCCGACCTGTAGATCTCGCTGTAGTAGCCGCCCTCCGGAGCCAGAGGCTTCAGATTGAGGAGATCGATGATGAGTTCAGGTGTCAGCATGCAAACCCCAGGATGATGCGATGGTAAGGCCCGTACGATCTTATGATAGCCGATCCGCCCGGGAAGGGTCAAGCCCGTGCTGAAGGGGTTGATGAGGTCCAATCGATGTATGACCCCTCGTCGGCGCTTTTCGGCTTGACGCCCGCGCCGGGGCAAGCTATGATGCGAGTTGAGTGCTCTGCCATCCTTTCGCTTGGTCAGGGCTTTCTCTCGACCCCGGGAGGCACCATGGTGAAGTCAAAGATCACGACTGATGCTGATGAGAAGAAGGTTCCCACATCCACCAAGGTGATTGTCACCAACGCCGGCGCTCTGGAAAAGAAATACGGTGCACGGGTGTCCGAAATACGTGATGCCGTTGATGGACTGATTCGGGCCGACAGCAAGAGGGGACTCACGACGGAGCTCATCGAGCTTGACAACCGTAAGCAGATGAAGAAGATGAAGTCCTCTCCGGTCCAGGATGCAATGAGCTGCCGGGAGAACAAGGAGGCCATCGACGGGGTCTATCGGGCTTTGCTTCCGGATTATGTGATGATCCTCGGATCCCGGGACGTCGTGCCGCACCATGACCCCAAGAACCCGATGTACGGACCGCACGACCCTGACAGACACGCTTATGGAGACATTGCCTACGCATCTGACGCCCCGTATAGTCAGAATCCCGAGAGCTTCATCAGCCCTACTAGGGTGGTCGGCCGGCTGCCTGACATCCCAAACGCCGAGGACCCGTCTTACCTTACGGGCCTGCTCCGCAATGCCTCACGCTGGTCCGCCAACAAGATGGATGCCTATCTCCCCTATTTCGCGGTGAGCGCCTACGTATGGCGGCACTCCACGGATCTCAGCCTGAAGAAGATCTTCGGCTCGGCCCGTGCTCTGAACCTCTCGCCGCCCGATGGCTACAAGTGGAAGCGGACAACCCTATCGGCACTGTCCCACTTCATCAACTGCCATGGCGCCCCGGCTGACTGTCGGTACTACGGCGAGAAGGGCAAGGACTATCCAGTAGCCCACGATGCCGGCTATATCGACGGCAAGATCCGGGAAGGAACGGTCGTCGCGGCCGAGTGTTGCTACGGGGCAGAACTCTACGATCCAGGGATCTCCGAAGGCCAGGCGGGCATCCCGTTTGTCTATCTGGCGTCGAAGGCCTATGGCTTCCTGGGGAGTTCGACAATAGCCTATGGCCCGGCCGAGGGAAACGGCGCCGCCGATCTTATATGCCGGTTCTTCGTCAGCCGGATCCTCGAGGGAGCATCGCTGGGACGCGCTACCCTTCTGGCACGCCAGGACTTCGTGGATGCCAATCCTACCCTTGACCCGGTGGACCTTAAGACCATCGCCCAGTTCGTGTTGCTGGGTGACCCATCGATCCATCCTGTGGAGCCGGCCCGGACCGAGGTCGGCGTCGCTCCCCACGGCAAGGACATCAGCAGTAAAGCCGTGGGCATGGTCGCGGACCGGGCAAGCAGAAGGCGGCATCTGGCAAGAAGAGGTCTCATGATCGGCCAGTCCACCCGCTATGTCCGAAGGGCGGCAAGGGTAAGACCCTCACCTTCGTTGAGAGAACAGCTCAACGATCTTGTCAAGAAAGCCGGGATAGCTGAGCCTGTCACCACCACCTACCGTGTAGGGGGCGCCGCCTTTGCCAAGGACAGCAAAGCAGCGTTCGCCGCCGCGAAACAGCCAACCGAGGTCTTCCATGTCGTGGCCGGACGGACGGAAAGAAAACCCGCTTTCATCCCGGACATCGCTGTTCTGGTGGCGAGGGTCGAGGGCGGCGAACTAAAGAGCTACAGACTTCTCTACAGCAGGTAGCATGGAATTCTCAGGAAGCATCATCACCAAACCGTTCGCGGCAGGGACCAAGAGCGAGCGCACCGGGGTCTACCTTGTCACCGACGAGGGCCGGTACCTCCTCCGCCGCAAAGGCGGCAGCCCCTTCCGTGATCCGGTCTTGGAGGGCCTGGCCGGGACCAGAATCCGCTGCGAAGGCATCCTTCACGGCTATACGCTGATCATGACTACCTACGAGGTTATCCCGTAGCACCGCCCGTCTTGCGGCAATCAACGCTCTGCGTAGCCTCCGCGTTTCTATGAACGACTCGGCAATGAGGCCGTGACCACGGTCACAACCGAGGCCCTTGGTGCTGGGGACCCTAAAGGAGCTGGGGCGGGAGGATTCGAACCCCCACAGGCAGATCCAGAGTCTGCTGTCCTACCATTAGACGACGCCCCATCCACTCAGTTACGGAGTGTTTCTAATATATGTGTCGGCCCCACCGGTGTCAAGATTTAAGGGACATCGGGGACGGAGATCCGACGCCACATGGAGGCGGAGCGAAGTCGCTCGGAGCGTAGCGTCGTGACCCCTGTCACGACGAATGTGAGCCTCCTCACTCCCGTGAGGACAAATGCCGTGGTCCGCAGCGCCAGGACCCGCGAGGCAAGCCATCCGTCGCCATGGGAGTGGCAGCGCTACGGAGTATTCAAAACAGTGCCGGCATCAAGCCGACACATGGCGGGCACGCTCCAGACGCGCAAACACGCGGTCTTTGCCCAAGACCATCATCACATCATAAATCCCGGGACTGTGCCGTGAGCCGGTGAGAGCAACCCTTACCGGCTGGAATAGATCTCCCGTCTTGAGGCCCATCTCGGCGACAAGCTCCTTCATCACGGGTTCTATTGTCGTCTGATCGAAGGGATCCAGATCACAAAGCCTCTCCTCCAGAATCTTGAAGGCAGGACCTATATAATGGCGCTTGAGGAACTTCTCACCGGCCTCGGCGTCGTAGTCAACGGTATCCCCAAAGAAGAAGCCGGCGAGTTCGACAATCTGGTTGGCCACCTTAAGCCTGTCTCCCAAAGCTCCGACCACGCTGGTTACATACCGGCGAGTCTCGTCGTCTGCAGGTGCGCTCACCAAACCCGCTTTCACAAGATGCGGAGTCACCAGATCGACCTTGTCCTCCACCTGCCTGTGCTTCATATACTCAGCATTCATCCACTGCAGCTTGTCATAGTCGAAGACCGCAGCCTTGGAACTCACCTTCGCGAGCGAGAATTTGGCTATGAGATCATTTCTTTCAAAAAGCTCTGTGCGGTCGTCATACGCCCAGCCAAGAAGGGACAGGTAATTCACCATGGCCTCCGGGAGATAGCCGTCTTCCGCAAACTGCCCGACCGCAGTTGCCCCGTGGCGCTTACTGAGTCTTGCACCGTCGGCACCCATTATGAGCGGAACATGAGCGAATCGCGGCACGTCCACACCGAGGGCCTGGCAGAGCATGATCTGCTTGGGCGTATTGGAAAGATGATCCTCCCCCCTTATTACATGACTTATGCGCATCAGAGAGTCGTCCACCACGACCGCGAAATTGTAGGTGGGATAGCCGCCCGATTTGATTATCACGAAATCATCGATCTGAGGATTGGGGAATGTCACCGATCCCCGGACCATGTCCTCGAAAGTGGTCTCCCCTCCAAGAGGTGCCTTGAAGCGTATGACATGAGAAGTACTCTCAGCCAAACGGCTCTCGACCTCGTCGGCATCCAAATCGCGGCACTTCCGGGTATACATGGGGTCCTTGCCCTGACGCTTGAGATCCTCCCTCATCTCAGAGAGCTCCTCGGGGGAACAGAAGCAGTAGTAGGCCTTGCCCTCAGAAAGCAGGCTCTCGGCATGCTCTTTGTATAGATGACGCCGCTCCGACTGGAAGTATGGCCCACACTCCCCTCCCACCAAAGGGCCTTCATCCCACTCCAGACCCAACCACTTGAGCGCTTCCACAATGCCTTTGTAGGATTCGTCGGTGGAGCGCTCGAGGTCGGTGTCCTCTATGCGCAAGATGAATCTGCCGCCCTTGTTCCGGGCGAAGAGCCAATTGAAGAGCGCGGTCCGTGCCCCGCCTACATGGAGATGACCTGTGGGACTGGGGGCGAATCTTACTCTGACCTCGTCAGCCATGGTGCTCACCTCCCGGCTTTATTGGTCCGCCCTGACCTGCGCCTGCGAGGTCTTCGCGGTTTGTCACGGTTCCCCGACTTCGGGGCTTCCCCCTGCACGCCATCACCACCGGGCTTCACCGGTTTCCCGGATCTGACGCGCCTCGCGCGCTTGCGCAGGCTCGGAGGCTTGGCGCTGCTTGCAGATTTCCTGCGCTTGGGAGACACGCCCTTGCGCCTAGAGGTTCTGCTATCGCCCACACCTCTCTCCCTGCCCGCTGATCTTCCGTTGCGGACCTGGGCCGCGTATTCCATGTGCCGCCGTCGCTTCTCGCGGCGGTCGTCTTCCGGCACCACCGTTGCACGGTCTTCACGCACCTCGACATCCATGATGTCGAAATCGACTTCCCTCCTGGCCCTGTCCGCCCTTGTCACCCTTACTCTGACTCTATCCCCCATCCTATAGGTCCGGCCTTTTCGGGCTCCTATCAGCATGCTGCCCGCAGAGTCCTTCGTGTAGTAATCATCGCCCAACCGGCTCACATGAACGAGCCCCTCCACCAGGTTCTCTTCGAGCATGACCCAGAAACCGAAGTCCTTCACACCGGATATGGTTCCCCAGTACTCCTCCCCGATCCTGCTTTCCATGTACTCGGCCAC
Organism: uncultured bacterium; assembly: GCA_964598025.1. GTDB lineage: Bacteria > Arandabacterota > Arandabacteria > Arandabacterales > Arandabacteraceae > JALGWN01. The sequence continues at coordinate 9,076 of CAZRAU010000081.1, read as the reverse complement.
GTGCGCCTTTATCGATGCCCGCTCGGCCTCATCCCCCTCGATTTCCCTCAACGAGGCGATGTCCGCGGCCTGCCTGACGAACTTGAGGATCGCCTGCCGGTCCTCGGGCACAGTCTTGCGGAGACCATACCTCTTGAGCAACCTGTGCACAACAAGATCGGGATATCGCCTGATGGGGGAGGTGAAATGGGTATAGCACTTGCTCGCAAGTCCGAAATGGCCCACGTTCCTCTCCGAATACAGTGCCTTCTTGAGACTTCTGAGGAGGAACATACTGATGATGTAGTGCTCCGGACGGCCCTTGACCTTCTCAAGTAGCGACTGGAGCGCCCTGGGGGACGTCCCCCTTGTCCATCTGAAGCGGTGGCCGAAGGTGCCGGCAAAATGGGCCAGCTCCGCCATATCTTCGACATCAGGGACTTCATGAATCCTATATATGAACTCCCGGCCCAGATAGGACATGTGCTCGGCGACGGTCTCATTGGCCAGTATCATTAGCTCCTCAATCAGGTTATGAGAGCCAAGACGGATTGCGGGCTTGATGTCGACGGTGTTACCGACACTGTCCAGGACTATATGGACTTCCGGGGTATCCAATTCGACGGCTCCCCGCTTGATCCTGTTCTCCTTGAGCACCTTGCGGAGCCCGTCCGCCCGCTCGAGGGCTTCAGCGATTCGTTTCATGTCCTTCGAGGCCCGCCAACCGGCGCCTTTGTCAACCATCTTCTGGGCCTCATCATAGGTAAGCCGGGCTTTGCTTACTATTACGGACTCCTTTATCTCGTGGGAAACCACCTTTCCGTGCCCGCTCACCTCCAGGAAGATGCTCACCGCAAGGCGGGGAACCCCGGGTTTGAGTGAGGCCATGTCACTCGAGAGCCTCTCAGGGAGCATCGGGATCGCTCGGCCGACCAGGTATGTGCTTCTCCCTCTGGCCATCGCTTCGCTATCAAGGCGAGAACCCTGCGCAACATAGTGGCTGACATCGGCTATGTGTATGCCTACACGCAGCTTGCCGCCGCCGGCGTGCTCCACCGATACGGCGTCGTCGAAATCCTTCGCATCCTCCGGGTCGATAGTGAATATGGTGAGATCCGAAAGGTCTGTACGTCGCCCGACCTCCTCGGCGGGGATGCTCCCTGGAACCGCCTCGGCCTCATCCAGAACGGCTCGAGGAAAAGAGAGAGGCAGGTTGAACTCATTCACTATGGCGGCAAAGCCCTCGCCCGGGGTCAAGCGACCCCCGAGAACTTCAGTGATTCGCCCGCGCGTCTTCTCACCGGGCCCACCCCAACGAGGCACGCGGACCATGACGAAGTCACCGGCGTTCGCCTTAGCCTCCACGTCAATTGCGACACTCTTATGACGGTGATCGTGATCGACATCAACCTGCTCCTCACCTCTACGGCCGGAGATCTGGCCGACCACGTCGGAGGCCGCACGTTCCAGCACCTTGACAATCCGCGCTTCTCGCTCGCCGTCCTCGCCACGTATCACCTTGGCGAGAACCATGTCTCCGTGATGGGCTTCACCCAGGTTCTCACCTGAAATTCTAAGGTGACGTGTCGCGTCGCCGGGAACCAGGATCGCGACCTTATGGCCATACCCGTATACCGTGCCTTTTACAAACCCTGCATCGCCCGGCAGCTGATAGCGGCGTCTGCGACCGCGTATAATAGTACCCTCCGTCTCCAAGTTGTGAAGTAGAGTCCTGAGCGTTCTGAGATCTTTCGAGCCGGCCCCAATCTGGTGGGCAATATCTTTGGCCTTGAGGCCCTTGGAACCGGACTCTCTTAAAGCGGACAGAATATCTGCTTCTTTCAATCCCACTTACACAGACTATCTCTTTTTCTTCTTGTGCCTGTCTCTTCTGAGTCTCTTCTTACGCTTGTGCGTCTTGATCTTAGACTTCTTCTTTTTCTTTCCGCAAGGCAACTACCTCACCCCCCACAAGTATACTCCACTGTGATAGCGATCGGTTTGTATATACTATATGCGCTACACGGAGTCAACGAGTTTGACAAGTTCCCTCGATGCTTTGAAATAAGGCACAAGTTTCTCGGGCACATTGACCCGTTCACCTGTCCTCGGGTTTCGGGCAACCCTCGCTTTCCTGGTCTTTACCTTGAAACTGCCGAAGCCACGAAGCTCGATGTGTTCCTGGTCCGAGAGCGCCTTGGATATGGTTTCCAGCAGAAGGTCCACAACCACACCCACATCGCGTTTTGTGAGCCCGGTCGCATTTGCCACCTCTTCAACGAGATCGGCCTTGGTCATTGTCGCCCCCCTTAAGGTCAGCCGCATGAACTGCAATTCTTCGTAGTACAGGTCGTGCACGCACCGGAGGTCTTGCTGCTCCTGGAGCCTTCCGAGTTGCCCATGCCCACGCTGAAGCATGAGAAGAGCTTTCTCACTCGCCTCGAAGAGCAATGCGGACACTTCACAGGCTCGGACGAATCGCCCGAACTCAGCAGCTCAAAAATAGTTTTGCACTTAGCGCATTCATATTCGAATATGGGCAAAGTCATCTCTCCTAGCGCCTCTACCACAAGAAGTTAGCAAAACACACGGCATCTTGTCAAAGGGAATCTTGACCCGGAGCATTCATGAACCTCGTCGCGAGGTGACGTAGATGCCAGTGATGGCAAGGAAAAGGAGGTTTATACACCGGCATTCGAGATCTCATGATCAAGATCAATCGCTATCTCGAAATCTACAACCACAACACCAAGCCTTTCGTCTGGACCAAATCGGCCGACCAGATCTTCGAGACCATCTATGCTATGTGTAAAGATATTTCCGGGTCAGAACACTAGTTGAGTGAGTACTCCAGCGTGGCCCCCTCCTTGCCGAGTTTGGAGGCCATTCCAAACAGATTCTCCAGCAGATCCCAGAGGCTTATGGCCTTCCTGCGGGGTCTCACGATTACCGGCTCGCCGTCTATACCCGCCAGCTCCGCAGCCAGAAGCACCGCATCCCGGAAACCACCCAGCCGATCGACCAGACCCATCTCCAGCGCCTGGCGGCCGCTCATCACCCGGCCGTCGGCGAATCCCATGACTGTGTCCTTGTCGATGTTTCTCTCAACGGAAACCACTGTCACGAACTGGTCGTGGACATCATCCAGCATTTCCTGGAGGAGAGCCCTTTCCTCAGGCGTCATAGGCCTGGATATGGAGCCGGTATCTTTGTACTTCCCGGCTTTGATAACCTCATAGCGAAGCCCGATCTTCTTGAGAAGTTCCTCCGCATTGGGGAGACGCATGATGACACCTATGCTCCCCGTCAGAGTCCCAGGGTTTGCGACTATGGAATCGGCGCCGCAAGCGATGTAGTATCCACCACTGGCCGCTATTCCTCCCATCGAGGCCACGATGGGCTTGCCCCGCTCCCGGACCCTGCCGAGTTCTTCATAGATTTCCTGGGCGGCAGCAACCACTCCCCCGGGGCTCTCTATCCGAAGGACTATGGCTCTTATGCTGCCGTCTTTGGCGAACTGCCTTATCTCGTCCACCGCCGGCGTCCCCGTGATCATGGTCCCTTGAATCTCGATGACGCCGACCTTGTCACCGAATGCAAGGCCCTGCCGGTCCGGCAGGAATGCTCCTATTGAAAGCAGGATGAGGAACGACACGGCCCCGGCAATAACGATAGCGACTATGAAGATCAGAATCCATGACTTGCTGTTCAAGACTATTCCTCCTTCAAAGATCCGAGTCCAAGAACCTCCAGCATGCTGTAGAGCCCGGGGGAAGCCCGAACGGCAAACCGCACGGCGCGCAGCGCACCTTCGGCAAGACAGACTCGAGAACGAGCCGTGTGCGTGATCTCGAGCGTCTCGCCCTGGGGCGTCAGAAAAACAGAGTGCGTCCCAAGGACATCGCCCGCACGAAGGGAGTGTATGGCTATTTCATTATCACGCATGCCGCTGCCGGCGGGTCTTCCCATGATTATGGGTTTTCCGGTCCGGGCACTCAGAATCCCGGCTATCTCCCGGGCCGTGCCACTCGGGACATCCATCTTGGTCCGGTGATGGGTCTCCACTATCTCCAGATCGGAGGTCTTACCCATCACGTCACCAAGCCGGTAGCAGAGCGCGAAAACCACATTCATCCCGACGGACATGTTGGGCGCACTCACCACAGCGGTCTTGCTTGCCAGCGGCTCGAGCTTCCGGTGCTTATCCACTATGCCCGTCGTACCCGTCACAAGCGGTCTGGATGCACCGCAACAGGCTCCTACGATCTCATCGAACGCGCAGGGCAGAGAGAAGTCGACTACGACATCCGACAGACCGACGGCTTCCGCCGCATCCGAGGTCAGCACGACCGGGTGCTTGGAGTAGCCGACCGCAGCCCCGTAATCGCGCGCAAGATCCGCCGCTTTCCGGGTCTCGAAAACCGAGGTGATGTCAATATCCTCTTCACTTCCGGCAAGGGACGCAATCGCCCTCCCCATCCTCCCTAGTCCGCCCGCAAGGCACAGTCTTATCATCCCGATTACCCCACAAGCACGAGTTGCCGGAGCACGGCCCTGATCTTCGCCCGGCTCTCTTCCGATACCGGGACGAGCGGAAGCCTGAGCTCTCCGGCTCCCAGACCTTGCATCTCAAGGGCGGCTTTGACCGGTCCGGGGTTGGTTTCGATGAACAGGACGTGAAACAGCGGGAGGAGCCTCAGGTGAATGTCGCGGGCCTCATCGGTCCTTCCGTCGAGAAAGGCCGATACCATGCGCGAAACGTGCCTCGGCGCGACGTTGCCCGCTACAGACACCACACCTTTCGCGCCCACGGCCATCATTGGAAGCGTAAGCGAATCATCTCCGGACAGAATGGTGATACCGGTCGTGGCGGAGATACGGGAAACCTGATCGACGGAGCCACTGGCTTCCTTTACGGCCACGATGTTGTCGATCTTGGCCAGCTCGGCCACCGTCTCAGGGAGCATGTTGACTCCCGTCCTTCCCGGCACATTGTAGAGCACGATCGGCAGGCTCACCGCCCGGGCTACGGCCTCATAGTGCTTCATGAGCCCGGCCTGGGTGGGCTTGTTGTAGTATGGCGTGATCAGCATTACCGCATCGACACCGAGGGCCTCGGCAGCCTTGCTGAGCTCAATCGTTGTGGCGGTGGAATTGGTGCCTGTACCGGGTATCACGCTGACGTTCTTATTGTTCCCCCGGGCTTCAAGAGCAGCTTTGATCACCGAGGTCCGTTCGTCCGGACTGAGCGTCGCAGCCTCACCCGTACAGCCGGCAGGCACCAGGCCGTCAACACCTCCCGCGATGAGGACCGACGCAAGCTGCTTCGTCCCGGCGATATTGAGCTTGCCATCCTTGAAATCCGTGACCATCGCGACATGAGTGCCTTCAAACATGTGCCCGCTCCTCAGGTTTTCGGTTCTCGCATCTGCTATATGTCTATCTCCAGTGATCCTTCAAAGACGATGCGGGCGGGACCCCCAAGAAACGAATCTCGCCCTTCGCCCCGAGGTAACTCGACCTTGAGCAGATCCCCTGAAGCCACCTTGAGTGTCACGACATCGCCTGCCAGCCCTTTGCTCCTGAGCAGATGTGCGGCGGCAACGCAACCGCTTCCGCACGCAAGCGTTTCTCTTTCAACTCCCCGCTCATAGGTCCGGATACCGAACTCGCCCGCCTCGGGCCCCGTCACAAAGTCCACGTTTGTGCCCTCCTCCCCGAAGGCGGAGTGTGAACGGATCGCCCTCCCCACGGAATCAACGTCTACCCCATCCCCCCGCTCACAGACGATAACCGCATGCGGAACACCGGCCATCACAAGATGGATCCCATAGGTCCTGCCATCAATAACCAGAGATAACTCCTTTTCCACGCGGACCGGGGCCATACTTACACGCGCACCGCAGTCCGTAACCTCCCCGGTATGATATCCGTATCCGGACCTGAATGTGATTTCACCTGTCGCGATTCCTTTCGCCGCGCAGAAGACCACCATGCATCGGGCGCCATTGCCGCAGAAAGACGCCTCGCTCCCGTCGCTGTTGTGATAGTGCATGAAGAGACCGTCGGACTGCTCGACTATTATCAAGCCATCGGCCCCCACCGACGTTCGTCTCGGGCAAAGCCTCCGGGCCAGCTCAGACGCCTCCGCTTTGAGGGCGGAATAGGCCGGGCCGAAGACTATGAAGTCGTTCCCTGCCCCGCTCATCTTGGAGAATTCAATCCTCATCCTTGAATCCGATCTCCACCTGGGGTGTCTCCGCGCACGAATCTACCCTGAAAGTGTCGGGCAGCTCAACTAAAATCGAGTCTCCCGGGTCCAGAGCCAGATTCGAGTTGATGTCGTTGAAAGCGTGGACTTTGTACAGCCCGGGTTCAATGCACTTCATCTCGAACATGCCGTTCTTCTCAGGCCTTGCCGGGTAGACCAGCGACGAGTCCCCAAGGGACACAGCGGCCACTGCAATCACCAGCGTATCGGCCGCCCAAGATGTGTCTATCCTGCCCGTCATCCCGCCGAGCAGGGTCTCTCCGCATATGGTGAGGTCGATATCCCCGATCTCCGACACTTCGCCGAACGCAACCGTGCCGCTGTAACAACCCACATTCTCACCCTCATCGTATTCGCTGTCGAGATCCTTGTCTATGATGGCGAAAACCCGATATGTCTTTTCGGTATCGACGAAAGGTATCTCGAAGATTCCCTGCGATCCTGAGAGAGTCAAGTACTGCGGCTCGGCGGATGGGAAGCCGGCCGCACTGTCGGCGTAGCCGGCGTCGAACAGGAAGACGACGGCACCTTCCACGTGCATCTTCTTCCAGCTGACCGAGCCCGAGATCAGACCTGCGTCCAGAGTGTCGCCAGTTGAGAAACCCGATACGAACGTGGATTTCATTTCGACACCGTGTGAGTCTTCGGCCTTGTTGGATACCGAGACAAGGTATGTCACATCTTCCCTCAAGCCGCCTTGGGGTACGAGTCTGTAAGTCAGGCCTTTCCAGTAACGTTTCTTCCACCTGCAGGGAGGGCTGACAACGACACCGGTTTCAACGGTCCTTTTCTTCATCGGTTCGCTGAAACCGATGCTTATGTCGCTTCCGATATCCACATCAACCGACCCGCCGGCAGGGGACATCTCTTCGACGTAGGGAGATGTGGTGTCCGCGGGGCCGCCCGGCGGTGCACCTTTGTTCGCACAGGCAAGCATGGCGAGGGCCGCGACTGCACCCCCAAAGACGAGAAGCCTGAGGAAGTTCATCCTCATTTCATCAAGAGCTCCAGTATGATGGCCCTCTGAATGTGCATCCGGTTCTCGGCCTCGTCGTAAACGACCGAATGTGGCCCATCCATGACGCTGTCGGTGATTTCGTCTCCCCTGTGAGCCGGCAGGCAGTGCATGACTATGACATCCTCCTTTGCGGCTTCGAGCAGACGATCGTTCACCTGCAGGTGCCCGAGATCGGTTTTGCGCCTATTGACCTCGCCCTCCTGCCCCATACTGGTCCAGACATCGGTGTAGATGACATCGGCACCACCTGCGGCTTCCTTCGCGTCGTAGGTGATATCTATCGCGGCCCCGGCTTTGCGAGCCCGCTCCAGTATACCGGCATCCGGCTCGTAGCCTTCGGCCATCCCCAGCACCAGGCGAAAACCGAGTTTAGCTGCGGCATTGATCCAGGAGTTGGCGACATTGTTGCCGTCACCCAGGAAGGCGACCTTCAGGCCTTCGATCTTCCCCTTGTGCTCCGCTACCGTCATGAGATCGCCCATAACCTGGCATGGATGATACATGTCGGTCAGGGCGTTTATGACCGGAACCGACGCATACTCGGCGAGCCCCTCGACCTCCGCCTGGTCGAACGTTCGGATCATTATGACATCGACATAGCGTGACATCACTCTGGCGACGTCGGACACCGCCTCCCGGCGACCGAGCTTTATCTCCTCATCGGAAATGTAAAGGGCGTGGCCGCCCAACCCTTCCATCGCCATCTCGAAACTCATGCGGGTCCTCAGGCTGGGCTTGCGGAAAACCATACCCATCGCCTTGCCCTTGAGCAAGGGCTCCAGGCTGCCCTGGTGATGCTTGCTCTTGAGGTCCAGCCCCTTCGCCACCACCCTGCTCACATCTTCACTTGAAAGGTCGTGAATCGATAGAAAGTGCTTCCGGTCCCACATAACCTCTCCTTTGCCTACAGTATGTATCTCGTGAGATCCACGTCTTCCACGATACCTCGCAGCCTGTTCTGAACGACTTCCGCCGTCACCCGAATACGTTTCCTTTTCTTGTCAGGAACTTCGAAAAGCGTATCTTCCAGAAGCCTTGTCATCACCGTGTGAAGACGCCTCGCGCCGATGTTTTCGGTTATCTCGTTTACTTTGGCAGCTATCGCGGCGATCTCCTTGATCGCGTCCTCTGTGAAAGTGACGTCGACCCCCTCCGTCTTGAGGAGTGCTTTGTATTGCTTTATCAAGGCGTTCTTGGGCTCCAGAAGGATTCTCACGAAGTCCCCTTCGGACAGACTCCCCAACTCCACCCTGATTGGGAATCGGCCCTGAAGCTCGGGGATCAGATCCGACGGTTTGCTCGAGTGAAATGCACCGGCGGCGACAAAGAGGATATGCTCGGTCCTCACAATGCCGTACTTGGTGGGCACACTTGACCCCTCGACTATGGGAAGCAGGTCCCGCTGGACCCCCTCCCTCGATACGTCCGGCCCGTGGGCGGCCTTACCTCCGGCGATCTTGTCGATCTCGTCGATGAAGATAATGCCGGAGTTCTCGACCCTATCGATGGCATCATTCACAACCCTGTCCATGTCGACGAGTTTCTGCGCTTCCTCCTGTGTGAGAATGTCCCTTGCCTCCTCCACAGTCACCTTCCTCCTCTTGCGCTTGGGAGGAAGAAGCCCACCGAACATCTCCTGCATGTTTATGTCCATCTCTTCGATTCCGGCCGGCGTGAAGATCTCGATCATCGGAAAGGCACGGGACGCAACGTCTATCTCCACCGTACGTTTCTCCAACGTGCCATCCCTGAGTTTCTGCCGGAGTTTCTCGCGCGTCGCAAGGTGCTTCTCCTCCCGGGCCGCTTCC
>CAZRAU010000080.1:0-15478 GCA_964598025.1 uncultured bacterium | reverse complement strand
CCAGTCTGGGCGGCGGGAGGCCCTCCCTCCGCGCCACCCACTCGGCATGGCGTCGGTCCTATTTCATGGCAACGGCTAATCTTGCGTAGCGTCGGGGTTCCATCCCCGACGGGTTTGGCTGCGCTCGCCGCCAGCTCGCTGTTCAGAACTACATTCACTGCTCCGCAGGCGCCTTCGCTCCGCCCCGTGTAGCGTCGGGGTGATCAATCCCGGTTGTCGCCGGTCAGGAACCGCCGGGTGACCTCATAGATTTCACGGGCCAGGCGGTCGGGGGTCTTGGCGCCCGCGGCTGGAATCCACACCTGCGCTTCGATGAAGTCGAAGGCTTCCGGCGCCGTTTCGTCGACAATCACCGCCACGACCGGCTTGCCCAGCGCCACAGCCAATCCCGTCTCCGTCATCACTCTCGAATCCCTTGTGGCACACTCGGACAGCAAGACTACCAGTGCACCGGCTGCCGCCATCTCCGCCCGCAGGGGCTTATCGGATACCACGCTGGTAAGACTTACGAACTCGGCCAGTTCCGGAACCGCAAGCCCGGCCAGGCCCGACCGCAGTTGCTCCGCCAACGGTCTGTCCCCCGCACAATGCGTGACAAGGATGCCGCCCATGACAGGTCTCCCTCCAGTCGAACACCCGGATCATCAAGGTCATCATACCAGCTCCTGTGAAAAGGGGTCAAGTCGACCCACGGGGTCATGGTGCCCCATGAGTCGCCTTTCCCCCTTTTGCTTGACCCCTTGACCCGATTCCATATAATGGTCCCCACCCTTCACTCCTGCCGGGCCCGGACCGGCGGGGAAGACAGAGAGGCCGACATGCACGAAGTCATAGAGACCTTGCTCAGGGAGATAGAAGATGTAGACAAGCCTGCTAACAGAACCGACTATCAGCGCTTCTTCAAAGAGAAACTCGAGCATCCCGTAGGCATGAAGACCCCGGTGCTGCGCGGAGTCTCAAACAAGGTCTTCAGGGCCGTCAAGCCTTACGGCAAGAACGAGATACTGGACATATGCGACGAGATGCTGGCAAGCGGCCGGCGTTATATGCGTTTCGTCGCGTTTGAGTGGGCCGGCAAGCTCGAGAAGCAATACGAGCAAGAGGATTTTGCCCGCTTCGAATGTTGGCTGAAGGACTACGTCGGTGACTGGGGCTCATGCGATCATCTTTGCGGGGTCCTGGGCAAGCTCATCGCCGAGTTCCCCGGTCTTTCCTCCCGGAGAAAGAAGTGGGCGGTTTCAAAGAATCTGTGGCTGCGACGCGCGTCGGCGGTCGCCTTGATAGAACCTGTTCGGCGCGGCCTACTTCTCAAGGACGTCTTCGAGACCGCAGGCATGCTTCTCAAGGATGAGGAGGACCTGGTGCAGAAGGGTTACGGCTGGATGCTCAAAGTCACCGGTGACCGTTTCTTCGAGGATGCCCGCAAGTTTGTCATGAAACACAAGCATGACATGCCACGGACTGCTCTCCGGTACGCCATTGAGAAGTGGCCTCCCGCGAAGCGCCGGGAGGCTATGAGGCGGGATTGACCGGACAATGGGGACCTCATGCATCCGACTCGCCGGGGATGGCCACCGATCACCTCGGGCATATCCGACGTAACCGCGACGTCACGCAGATTCGATCCTCAAACACACCGGTTGCGAAATATCGCAAAATATGCTAAACCTTGCATGCTCTGGTGCCGTTATATGTCCAGGAAACGCAAACATGGCCGAGCATAGCCTACGAGAGGTGGTTTGACCATCTTCAGACTCAATCGGAGCTCCGACAGCAACCGCGCCGGCAGGACTTCGGGCGATTGCGTGATTCCTCTGATATTCTTGGTGTCTCTCGCCATCCTTGGCATGATGGACCGGCCGATTGCCCGTGATGCACACGGGGCGCTCCCCGTTCCCGTCGTCGAGGGCCTGGTCCGCGAGGACACGCTGCCGGGTACGGGTTACCTACCCCCCCCGGTGGATCTCTCGCATCTCCAGGTGCGCGGGGCCACCGGCTTGCTGGCCACGCCGCGCCATTTCGACTGGAGAGAAGCGGGCAAAGTGACGCCTGTCAAGAACCAGGGCTTCTGTGGCTGCTGTTATGTCTTCGCGGCGATCGCCAACCTCGAATCCAGGACCCTGATTACAGGCGGCGGTCTGTTCGATTTCTCCGAAAACAACGTCAAGGAATGTGAATGGTTCGAGGCGAGCTGCGGAGGCGGCAATGACTGGATGGTAGCGAATTTTCTCACGACGGCCGGAGCCGTACTCGAGGCCTGCGATCCCTATGTCCCGGGCGATGTCGAGTGCAACGCCTCCTGTGTGTATCGTAAGACCCTGCTGGATTGGAGAGTGCTCAGCGGTGGCGTTCCCGCTTCGGTCGAGGTGCTCAAGAGCTACATACTGAGGTATGGCCCCGTCTACAGCACTCTTTACGTGGGCAGCGGCGATGCCTGGCGATCGGAGTTTGCCGCCTACGATGGGTCTTACGTGCTCTACCATGCAGGCTATGAAACGCCCAACCATGCGGTCTTGATAGTGGGTTGGGACGACGACCTGCCTCATGCGGGCGGCACCGGCGCATGGATTGTCAAGAACAGCTGGGGAACATCGTGGGGCGGGACTTGCGGCTTCGGGTCCGAGCGGGGCTATTTCACAATTGCATATGGGTCTGCGAGCATAGGAGCGAATTCGTCGTTTGCGGCCGAGGTAGCGGACTTCAACCCGGCCGATACACTCCTCTACTATGATGAAGGCGGTTTCGGCGGCTGCATCGGGATCATGAACAAGCAGACGATCTGGGGTCTATGCAAGTTCGTACCGTCAAGACCCTTGGAAGTGAAGCAGGTGGAGTTCTGGACGGCGGACGCCACGGTTGACGTAGATATCTACATATATGGTGACTTTGACGGAAGCGCACCATCCAACCCGCTGGCTTCTAGACCGGACAACGCCTTCGACATGGCCGGCTATCACTCGGTAGCCCTCACCCAACCCCTGGCAGTAGGTGCGGGTGAAGACATATACGTGGTCATGAAGATCACAACTGCGGTCTCGAAGTTTCCCCTGGCCTATGACAGCAGCGGTCCCCGGGCACCGGGATGCTGCTACATGAGCTCCGACGGGACTTGTTTCAATGAATTCCTCTACGGTGACCTCGGAATACGCCTGCGCGCCGGCAAGGATCTCGTATGTGCCGGGGTGAGAGACGCACCGGCAATAACCGACATCAGCGACGTGCCGGGAGACGGCGGCGGCTATGTCAACCTGACCTGGAGCCGGAACATCGGTGACGCGGTCGAATCCGGAGATACGAAGTCGTACCGGGTCTGGAGGAAACGCAAAGAGGTACAGGCGCCACTGCTTCAATCCGGTATTCTCGATGGGCCTGAGATCGACGGGCCTTACCAGCACGGGATCGATGGGCCTGCCTGGGAGGTCGTAGGCACCGTCGGGGCGACCGGCAGCTGCTGCTATGAGTTCACTGCTCCCACACAATGTGATTGGACATCGACGGACACATGCTGGACCTATTTCTGCGTCACCGCGCACACGGGCCTCATGGGAGAACACTTCGATTCACCTGTCGCGCGCGGCTATTCGATCGACAACGACTGGATGCTTACCCAACCGGACGGCGAGGACGGGACGCCGTCCGAAACCGGAAGCCCCTCCACGGGCATCGTGCTCGGGCCCCCCGAGCCGAACCCGAGTCGCGGCGGCTTCGCAGTCACCTACGAGATCCCCCACCCCGAGCGGGTGGAGATATCCATCTATGATATTCACGGGCGAAGAGTGGCGGTGCTTGCGGACGAGATCAGGGGGGCGGGTTCCCACACGATCTCATGGAGACCGGGCCTTGGCGTTACGCCGGGGGCATCACCCGGGATCTATTTCCTCCGATTGGCGACCACATCCGAGACCCGGACCACCAGACTTGTCCTGATCCGGTAGACGGAGCGGGGTCATATCTTGACTTGCTTTGTCTGCTGCCCGGGCCACGACACGCAGCGTCATCACAGGAGTTGCAACGCTGCGGTCGGCCGCCGGCCGAACCGCTCTCAGGGGCCTGTAATATTGAAGTTCAGGCTATAGGTCATGTCGTTATTCCACCAGAAAACCTCTACGTAATGGGTCTCGCTGGCCGTCGCAGTAAGCGTGATGGACGAAGGATTGGCATAGCCCTGGTAATACCCGCGCTCCTGTTCTACGGCATTGTATCCAACGATTCTATGGAGCTCGGTTGTGGGATTGCTACAGTCCAGAGTCACTACCAGGGTCTGCCCGGCGCTGAGGTCTATGGAGAAGAAGTCCTTGTCCAGAGAGCAGCCGCGCAGGAAGATGTCACCCTCAGAGACAGGAGTTGCCTCGTCGAAGAAGTCATTGTCTTCGTACATGTCGTCTTCGCATGGCTCGGAGGTTGCAAGCAGAAACTCAAAAACAGCGGTGTGGCCGGTATAGTTTGTCTCCCCGGTATTGATATAGTAGGTGCCCGGCAGGAACGAGCGCGCGAACTGGTACTCACATCGGTCCGCCACAATGGGCCCCGCCCCCTGGCCGGCATAGTCCTGCCCGTCGGCCCGCAAGAAATACGTGACCCATCCCAGCCTGCTCGTATCGGCATAGACGACCTTGTAGTAAGCCGTGATCTTGGTCGCCTCGTCGAGAGTGAACTTGAAATAGTGCATATTGGCCGCGCCGCCGCAACTCGGCAGCAGCTTGTACCTCCGGTTGAGCACAATCTCGCCGGCGGAGGCAATGGACTTGTTGGAGTAGAAAGGATCGTCGAGGCCGTCGCACCCAAAGACCCCTGTCGTAAAACCAAAGGTATGATCGGCGGCCAGATTCTCGCCTTGCTTGTCCATACAGTAAGATGACACGGTAACCTCATATGAGGTCTCGGGCTCGAGCAGGCTATCGATATACGCGGTCACCTTGTTCAATGCGCCGTCGTACTCGATGCGATAGATGGTCATCCCACTCACATAGATGGAGTCGAGCGTTGTCTCATCCATGTCCTCGGAGAATGTTATGGAGATCGAAGTATTGAGGCTCACCCCCGTAGCCCCGTTTGCGGGAAACGTGGCGCTGACCGTGGGAGATGATGTCTTGACGCCGTTACCATTACCGTCGCCGCCGCAGCCGACCAGCGCGTATGCGGCGCACAGCAGTAAAGCGACCATCCACAGATGCTTCATTGCTTCTCTCCTCTCACAGCCGGAGGCATCCGGCCGGCTTTCGCCGTTCGCGTGGAGGCTGACCACCTGAACTGTCGCCGGGCCCTTACCTTGACATCGGTTTCGCACGGCCCGAATCCCACACGTCTCACGGCGTATCGGCCCACAGTGTAGGCGCCCGGCATCGCCCAGGCAAGCGGGAAATCGCCCCATCCAATGACTGTCCGGCCGGTTGTGACTCATTTCAAATGAGTGGACTGTACTACTCACCATATGCACGAATGCAAGCCACGGTTGTCATGGCGTCGATGGTGGGCGGCCGCGGACCTCCGGTGAAATAGCTTGAAGATCGGTCGCTTTTCTATATAATCCCATAGTCGGGCCTCAGAGAGTCCTTTGGTTGGGTTTGGAACCCGATACGGTCGATTCCCTTGGCAAGAGGAGGTTGAGGGCATGTTAGCACAGGTGGTCAAGCAGGATTTCCAGAAGGCGCTGGCCGATATCAAGGAGGCCGGCCTTTACAAGGATGAGTGGGTGATCACGACTCCGCAGGGTGCCCGGATCAAGGTCAAACAGGGTGAGGTCTTGAACTTCTGCGCCAACAACTATCTGGGTCTGGCCAATAATCCCAAGATAATAGCGGCCGCAAAGGAGGGCATGGACAAGTATGGCTACGGGCTCTCCTCGGTCCGCTTCATCTGCGGCACTCAGAGTATACACAAAGACCTGGAGAAACTGATCGCAAAGTTCATGGGGACCGACGACACCATACTCTACTCATCTTGTTTCGACGCCAACGGGGGCCTCTTCGAAACCATTCTGGACAAGGATTGTGTGATCATAAGCGACGCCCTGAACCATGCCAGCATCATCGATGGCGTAAGACTCTGCAAGGCCGAGCGCAAGGTATACAAGCATGGGGACATGGCCGATCTCGAGGCGAAGCTCAAGGAGTCCAAGAGCGCCAAGAAGACTCTGGTCGCAACCGATGGGGTCTTCTCCATGGACGGCGATGTCGCGAAACTGGACGAGATCTGTGATCTGGCGGATAAGCATGGCGCCATGGTCATGATCGATGACTGCCACTCTACCGGCTTCTTCGGGAAAACCGGGAGGGGAACACCTGAACACCGGGGCGTCATGGGCCGGGTGGACGTGATAACCAGCACGCTGGGCAAAGCCCTGGGCGGTGCTTCGGGCGGCTTCACCACTGGGCGCCAGGAGATAATCGATACGCTCCGGCAGCGCTCGCGGCCGTACCTGTTCTCCAACACGGTCGCGCCATCCATAGTGTGTGGAGCACTGGCCACCTTCACCATGCTTTCGGAGACCACCGAGCTCAGGGACAAACTGGAAGAAAACACCAAGTATTTCAGAGAGCAGATGACCAAGCGCGGTTTCGACATAAAGCCCGGCATCCACCCCATCATCCCCATCATGCTCGGCGATGCAAAACTGGCTCATGACATGGCCAAGGACATGCTTGCCGAGGGCATTTACGTGATCGGCTTCAGCTATCCCGTGGTCCCCAAGGGCGAGGCGAGGATAAGGGTGCAGATTTCCGCCGCACACACCAGAGAGCATCTCGACAAGGCCATAGGTGCCTTCGCCAAGGTCGGCAAGAAACATGGAGTGATCAAGTAGCAGGATGTAACGGGAAGTAGAAGGAGGAGGAGATGAAGCGCTTTAGGAATGAACCACTTACCGACTTCTCCAAGGCCAAGAACAGGAAGGCGATGGAGACGGCGCTCATGAAAGTGGAGGCTGAGCTCGGCAGGGAGTATCCACTCGTAATAGGCGGGAAGCATAAGAAGACCCGTGGCAAACTCGTGTCTATAGATCCCTCGGATCCCTCGCGCGCCCTGGGAGTGTTTCAGAAGGCGGACCCCAAGGCGGCCAAACAGGCTGTGGATGCGGCGCTCCAGACCTTCGAAACATGGCGCTTCGTCAAGGCCGAGAAGCGGGCATCATACCTCTTCAAGATGGCCCGCATCATGCGAAGGCGGAAGCTCGAACTGGCTGCATGGATGGTGTATGAGGTGGGGAAGTCCTGGGTTGAAGCCGATGCCGATGTGGCTGAGGCCATAGACTTCTGTGACTTCTACGGCCGCGAAGCGATTCGCTACGCAGGGGATCAGCCGCTGACGCGCATACCGGGCGAGAAGAGCGAGCTGGAGTATATCCCCCTTGGGGTCGGAGCGGTAATACCGCCATGGAACTTCCCGCTGGCCATATTGTGCGGCATGACGACTGCCTCCTTCGTGGCCGGAAACACTGTGGTCTTGAAGCCGTCGAGCGACGCCCCGGCGATAGCCGCCAAGTTCATGGAGGTGGTGGAAGAGGCGGGGGTTCCGGCCGGAGTGGTCAACTTCCTCACCGGACCCGGCAGGATCGCAGGGGAAGTCCTGGTCCAGCATCCCAGGATCCGGTTCATCGCTTTCACCGGTTCGATGGACGTAGGCCTGAGGATCAACGAAGTCGCAGCAATGCGCCAGCCCGGGCAGATATGGATCAAGCGGGCCGTGCTCGAGATGGGCGGCAAGGACTCCATAATCGTAGACAGCGAAGCCGATCTCGACAAGGCCGCGGCCGATGTGACCGCATCCGCATTCGGTTTCCAGGGGCAGAAGTGCTCGGCCTGCTCGCGGGCGATCGTCGTGGGCAGTGTCTATCAGAAGTTCCTGAAGAAACTCGTCAAGGCGGTTCAGGCCATAGAAGTCGGACCCACCCGGGACTACGGCAACTACATGGGACCGGTTGTGAACAGAAAGGCCATGGAGAACATCCTCAACTACATCCGGATCGGCACTAAGGCCGGGAGACTTCTTGCCGGCGGCGGCAGGATCCCGCGAAAGGGCTACTTCATCCAGCCGACCGTTATCGCCGACGTCAAGCCCGATGCCGTCATATCCCAGGAGGAGATTTTCGGTCCGGTGCTTGCAGTCATAAGGGCGAGGAACTTCGAACATGCCCTCGAGATCGCCAACAACACCCAGTACGGGCTTACCGGCGCGGTCTTGACCAGGAACCGGAAGAAGATAGACAAGGCCAAGAAGATCTTCCATGTAGGGAACCTGTACATAAACAGGAAGTGCACCGGGGCCCTGGTCGGAGTCCATCCTTTTGGCGGATTCAACATGTCGGGGACGGATTCCAAGGCCGGTGGAAGGGATTACCTGCTCCTGTTCTCCCAGGCGAAATCGATATCGGAGCTGACAAGATAGGGAAAGGCGGTGGAGCATGAAATCCGGGCTGTGGATCCTCATCGTGATGGTCGCGGCCGCGGCGGCGGTGGGCATCATTCTTAAACCGCGGCTCAACCGCCTGCAGAAGGCGCAGGCCCCGCCCGAGGTCGCGGAACTCGAGGAGATAGAGGGGATCGAAGACGCCCAGGCCAGGCTCTCACGCCTCAAGGAGTTCATCTCTGAATACCCTGAGAGCGAGGCCAGGGGCAGTGCTTATGGGGCGATCGCCAACACGATGGTCCGCGCCCTGGGAGACACCGCCGGCTTCCTGGAGTTCGCGGATCTCACACTCGGCCAAGAAAAGGATCCTAAAGGCAGGACGACGATCTACTACTGGCTTTACGGCATTCAGGCTGCATCCGAACCCGAAGCCGCCCTGGAGACAGCCGGACGGCTGCTTGGGGAATCAATCGAAACAAGCGGCATATACAACTACGTTGGTTATGATCTTGCCGAAAGAGGGATGGGACTCGACATCGCACTCGGGCTCTGCAAGAAGGCTCTGCTGTTCGCGGAGACTGCCTCCGACAGTGCCAACATATTGGATAGTCGCGGTTGGGTATACTTCAAGCTGGCCGAATACGACCTGGCGATGGCCGATCTCGACAAGGCCGCGGGGCTTTTCGACCCGCCATACGAAGAGGTATTGAAGCATCTGGCCGAGGCGGCCCTCAAGGCCGGGCGGAGTGACAAAGCGTTTGAGACGATGAAGGCCATTCTGGTCATGGGAGAACACGACTACGCCAGAGCCTCGCTTGACTCCCTGATGGGTGTGCGCGGCTATTCGCCCGACGAGCGAGCCCGATTCGACGAATCCATTTGGGAAGAGCGTCTGGCGGGGGCTATGGCCTGTGAGGCCTTTGCCCTGCCGACACTTGCGGGAGAGACCTACGAGTTCGATCCCCTGGCGGGCGCGGTGGCCGTCATCAATTTCATGAGCCCCACCTGAGGCCCGTGCCGTGCGGAGTTTCCGCACCTCGAGGCCATGTACCGGAATTTCGATCGTGCAGACGTGGAAGTCGTGATAATCGATGTGAGGAACATGAAAGAGCGGACTCTTGAGCTCGCTGAGGAATACGATCTGTCCATGCCGGTCCTGCTTGATGACAAGGACGTTTCCCACGAGGCGTATGAGATAGTCTATACGCCGACGACGTTCATCCTCGATCGTCGGGGTAGGGCCGTCTTCAGGCATATCGGTTTCGCAGAGGGTCAAGAGAGCATGCTGGATAAAGAGATTCACCTGCTTCTCGAAAGAATGTGATGAGGGCTTCACACCCAAAGGCCGACTGATGGGGTCGGGTCCGGGGGGACCCGACCCCATCGCTCTTTCACCTCAAGATCCATGCCAATCCCTTCCAAGAAGTACACGTGGTCGGATCTTAGAAATCGAATTCAGTTTTCAAGATCTGACCCCGGTTATGGTTGAAATCGATCGGAGGGTCTGCTAAAATCGGAGGTAGCTAGGGGGTAGTCTCCTTTATGCGCTGGATTGCAGCTACATGCTGTATTTGCTGTCTGCTTCTCTCGGCAGCCGTTCTTCGGTGCCCGAGCTCCGGAGTGTTGCCGTCGGTCGGAACCGCGCTTGCCGATGCCGAGGCCACCCGCACAGAGCTCATGCAGCAGAGTGACCATCATCGCAGGGTCGAGCGTGCCAAGAAGGTCGAGGCCGAGGCTGAGGACAGACAGATCGCCGCCTTTGGAATACCCGAAGCGGCATCAAGGGACTATGACTACCTCGTCCTTATCATGCTGGCCGCCTCGGTGGTAGTACTCGCCTTCGTTGCCCGCCGGAGACGGCACGTGAGATCCCGCCCGTAGGCCGATCTCCTCAGGCCGTGAGCGCAGTAGCGCGGACTATTCCAAAGCCCCATGCTGCGTCGTCGCACTTGCCGGCATCGTCATCGCCGACATCTCCGACATATCGTTACTTGGTTCCCGAATGACCAGGGCTCGAGGGGCAATACTTCTCCACCGGGCATATGTGGCAAAGGGGTCTTCTCGCCTTGCAGATTTCTCGACCGTGAAGCACTATCATGAACGAGAAATCGCCCCAGACCCGTCTGGGCAGGATTTCCATCAGGTCCGACTCGATCTTCACCGGGTCTTTCTCTGTCGTGAGACCCAGCCTGCCGGCCAGCCTTATCATGTGGGTGTCCACCACTATCCCGGGCTTACCGAATACGGCTGCCCGTACGACATTCGCGGTTTTTCTCCCGACTCCGCTAAGATCGACAAGGTCCTCGAGCTTCTCCGGAACCTGCCCGTTATGCCTCTCAACAATCTCTCTGGACAGGGCCTTTATGCTCTTCGACTTGTTTCTGAAAAACCCCGTCGGTCTGATCATCTTCTCGAGGGTGCTCAGCCTTGCCCCGGCGAAATCCCTCGGACTGCGATACTTCCGGAAGAGGCTCCTGGTCACTTCATTCACCTTCTTGTCGGTACATTGGGCGGCCAGGACGGTCGCTACGAGGAGCTCGTGCGGCGTGGAGTATTCAAGCGCCGTGGTGGCGTTGGGGTAGCGCCGCTTGAGTCTTTTCACGATTTCGGCGGCCCGCTTCTTCTTCCCTTCCATGGTCTCTCCGGTCTTTCCGGGCATGTCAATCCTCTCCCCGTTGGGGGTCTGGAGTCTGTCTAAAATACCTCCTTCACCTTCTCCGAAAGATGCGAATTGCTGTTCCAACTCGTGAGTACGAAACCCGCGGCGTCATACTCGAACACGCTGTATGCTGCATTGTCCATATAGAACTTCCAGAACCAAGGAGCCGGTACGTTGAGAATCGATGCCGCCAGGCCCTTGAGCACCGATCTGTGGGTGACTATTCCGAAGTTGCCGCCGGGCTCGTCCACAATCTCCTCGAGCCGACGAAATGCGCGTTCCCTCACCTCCTCTACCGTTTCCCCGTTTGGAATCCTCATCTCCTCAGGCTCGGTGATCCAGCGTCTCCACAGATCGGAGTAGTCCCGCATCACCAGGTGCTTCGGGACACCCTGCCACGAACCCAGGTCAATGTTGTTGAAGGCTTCATCGACTCTGTAATCGATCCCGAGCACTGCGGCGATTATGTCCGCGGTCTCGGTGGCCCGCCCAAGAGGGCTGGTAAGCAGGAAGCCTATGCTCTCGGATTCGAGCGCGTGCGCTATCTCTCCGGCCTGTTTCCGCCCCCCGCTATTCAGGTCCACTTCATACCGGCCCCTGAAGACACCCAGCCGGTTGAATTCCGTCTCGCCGTGTCTTATGAGAAAGATTCTACGTTTGTCCGCCGCCATACGAACCCATCCTCTCTTCCGGCTCGGACCACTCAGAGGTGCGTGAATAGTCCCGGCTACACAGTCTCCCCCACACTGAGCCGATGGGCAAGCCTAAGGGGTCGCGGTATCCGGTACCCGGTCGAACACCTGAGCACCACGCTGATCGCCGTCTCAAGATCGATCCTGTTGCCGATCGACACATAGACGGGTTTCACCCGCTCCCTCGTTCTCACAGCTGCCCCTATTACCACACCCTCGTCGTCGAACATATGGGAATAGGCCCCGCGCTTCTCGCCGGGGGGTGCGAACTTGCCGTAGAGCACCGACTTGGCACAACCTACGACCGGCGTATCCACAAGCAAACCTACATGAGCCGCCAGCCCCATCCCTCGCTGATGGGCTATACCCTGCGCGTCGCAAAGCAGGATGTCGGGTGCGGCCCCAATGTTCTCCAGGGCCGAGAGCAGTCCGGGTACCTCCCTGAAAGACAGGAAGCCCGGCACATAGGGAAACGTGCAATCCTGGGTGCTCACACTGCTCTCCACAACTTCTAGATCGGGGAAAGAAAGCACAACAACCGCGGCAAGGACAGTATGCTTGTGCGGGTAGCCCACGTCGGCGCCTGCCACGGTATCTATCTGCCTGCCATCCCAGACCGGCTCAATCATACCCCGGAGGCTGAGTTGAATCTCTCTTGCTTCACGAGTCGATACGTTCCAGGAATGCAGGTTACGATACTCCACGCCCTCCCCCACTCCGATCCCTCAAGAACGTCCGTTCCTGTTCGGTAAGGGCACCCATCCCCTCGGTGTTGATCTTGTCAAGAATGCGGTCCATTTCCCTTCTGATCTTCGATTGCCTTGCCCGTTCCCGCTCCACCTGCGCCTCGCCAATCCGCGCCTGCATGGACCGGGCCCTACGCATGAGGAGGTAAATCCAGCGCTCCCGCTTAATATAGAGGTAACCGACCACCAGCCCTCCCAGGTGAGCGAATCTTGCGATCGGCGCGCGGGGCATCAGCAGCAATGCAAGGATCTCAAGTCCCGCTACAAGCACCGCGAAATACTTGGCCTTCATGCGTATGAAGAAATAGAGCAGTATCTCTCTATCCGGAAAGGCCAGTGCGAACGCTATGATGAGGCCGAAGATCGCACCCGAGGCCCCTATGGTGGGCGTCGTAAGCCCGGGATGGACAGCCACACTCACGAGACCCGCCCCGCAACCGGTAATCATGTAGTACTTGAGGAACTCCCGGCTCCCCCAGTACCTTTCGAGCTCCGAACCCATCATCCAAAGAAACAGCATATTGAAGAGGATGTGCAGGAAGCTCCCGTGAAGAAACATGTAGGTGGCGATCTGCCATAGATATCCCCGTCCCAGGACGTCGGCCGGAACGAGACCCAGTACCGAAATGTACCGATCGAGGAAAGCCCTCTGAAGGAGGAAGACCCCTGTGTTTAGAATGAGGAGCCATCTCACCACGGGAGTGGTTGAAGGCACCAGCGAATACCTATAGGTCTGAAAGCGTCCTCTATGCAAGATACTCCTCTTCCGCCAGGGATTCACACCAAGGTATTAAAACCCACCCGCGGACATCAGGCAAGACGGTTTTTAGCTTCCACTTCCCACCACCCATGCAGACCGCTTGAAACGTTGGAAGTTATGGCATAGGATAAGCTGGGAGGTGGAGATGAAGCCTGTCGAGATTGCGATCATTGCAGTGTCCGACGATGTGCTATCGGTGAGCATTGATTTCCACGGGCGCAGAGCATCGGCGATAAAGCGCTGGACGGCCGACCGTTCGGTCGTAGACGCGGTCTGTGACGATCTGGAGGAAGTGCTTCGCGAGGCTGCCGAGATGACCTTCACCGACACGGAGCAAGCCGAGCGAAGCAAACAAACCGGGGAGCGGCTTATCTCACTTGGCCTTGCCCTCTTCCAGGAGATTATGAAAGAGGAGGGCGACACCCTGCGAGCAGGAGCCGGCGACCCTCGAGATGAACACTGCCTGATATTCAAGATAGACAAGACCCTGGCCTACATCCCATTTGAGTTGATGCACGACGGCAGCGGCTTTCTATCCCATTCGCTGGCAATGGGAAGAGTAATCCTCACCGAGGAGGTGGAGCCCCCTCCCTCTCTGGGCGGGAAGCTCCCTCTGAAAGTCTTGATCGTGGGCGACCCCACGGACGATCCTGCCATCCGGGATGACGTGGAGCGCGAGATAAGCGCGATCAGAGGTGTATTCATCGGGCAGAAGACCTACTCGCTCAAGATAGCATCCGGCCGCGGGGTGGATCGTGGATTCATGCTTTCCAACATACCGGGAGCGGCCGTCTTCCATTTCACCGGGCATGGCGTGGTATCCGAGAACGCGGATCGCACCGGGATCAGGCTTCAAGGAGACAAGGTCCTGAGCGGCCCCGCACTTCGGGGCCTGCAGAGGCCGCCCGGCGTGGTCTTCCTCAACATGTGCACCGCCGCGCCCCGAGCCGCATGGAAGGGCTCCCTGGGCATCGTCGAGGCTTTGCTGAGGAGGGGGGTACGGGCATGCGTCGCTTCGCTCTGGGACCTCCGGAGCAGGACTGCGACCTCACTGGCTTCACAGTTCTATGTTTATCTTCTCCGGGGCGAGACTTTCGGGCATGCCTTGAGGAGGGCGCGGCTTGAGACCATAAGGGACACGGGGCTTCACGATCCCACCTGGGCGGCATACGCCCTCTATGGCGATCCCCGGCTTACTCTGCTCGGCGAACCGGCTAATGCTGGAAAGGCCCGGAGGGCACTCAAGGGCCTTGCGGTAGCATTGGGGGTCATGGTTTATCTGGCTTTCTCCCTCTATCCTGCCGGGATTCACAAAGAAAGGGTTGGAACCGGCACCGTCCATCCTGTAGGATACCTTCTGGTGGAATCGCATCCGGAGGATGCAACCGTCCTGGTTGACGGGGAAGGCGATGCCCGAACCCCCGGCACCATAGAGCTGCCGGTTGGCAGACATCATCTGGTGATCGAAAGACAAGGATATAAGCGTTGGGAAGCATGGGTAGAGGTGAAGGAGTCGGCAAGAACCGATGTCCGCGCCGACCTGGTAAGGCTGAGACCGTAGACTCGTCCTGCCGCACACTTACGGGGCTGCTTTGCTTTGTCCTATTTGCGTGCTTGCTTGCACAACAGGGTGTCGCAGGGCCGGATCTCGTCCTTGCGGATCTCTGGGACAGTCCTCACCGGCTGGATGATATCTGTAACGGCAAAGCGGCCATCTTATTCATATGCGATACCGGGTTGGCGGTGTGCCGGGAGGGTGCGGTTTTCTTCGACACGAGAGCCGAAGAGATCGAAGCAAAGCGCCTTCGGGCGGTGCTGGTAATCATCGCCCGGCCGGCCGAAGCCAGAGCCTTCATCCTCAAGACCGGGATCGATCAGCCCGTTTTCGTGGATTCCGACCGGCGGGTTTTTGAAACGCTCCTCGACCAGGACGTCCTCCCCGCGCTTGTGCTGGTGGACGAAGAGGGGCGACATGTGAAGACCCTCTATGGGGGCGGCGAGTCCTTGGAGGGCAACCTTCTTGTCATGCTGGATGAAGGCGCGGGCAAGGGCCGCAGATGGTGGCTTATCCTGATTCCCATTGTCGCGGTAGCCATACTGCCTTTCGTGTTGAGTTGATATGGATGAGAAGAACCTCATAGAGCGATGTATCGCCAAGGAGGAAAGGGCATGGCACAGATTCCTCTCCGAATACAAGCGATGCATCCATGGCACAGTTCTTTCCCTTCTAGCCAAGTTCTCCATCCATGAGACTGAAATCGCGGACGATATCTTTGCC
>CAZRAU010000079.1:0-15620 GCA_964598025.1 uncultured bacterium | reverse complement strand
CACTTGTATTCTGTTGGGTGAGCTTCTTGCGGTAGTCTAGCCAGGCAACTGCATCGGTATCCTTGAGTTTCGGGCTCCGGCGTTTCTGCCACTCGGCTTCCACTTGCTCCATCCAGCGCGCCAGATGCACGTAGCCCTCCCGTCGAGCATCGTCCGGCCTGAGCAGCCCCAGATGACCTTCCCGCACAAGCGCCGGTACCACGACCGGTCTGAATCTCAAGACCCCGAAAGGTACCATGTCCACGGGCAGGAGCGTTGCATAGATGAAACTGCTTTCCACAGTACCCTGGATGACACAGCCCTTGTAGGCCGGTTTGGCTTCCTTCTGCGCCCTCTCCGATGACATTAGGGGCGGCAGAGTGCTGTCGTAGCCCAGGCCCGATGTCTTGAGGTCCACAAACCAGAAACAGCGGGGCACTATGGTAGCCCCTTGTCTGAACAGGCTCCTGTAAGGGCTCTCGGCCACATCCGTTTTACAGCCCGACGACCAATAGGATCGCTTCCCCATGGTCGAGAGACTGAACTTGACCTTGCGCGCTGTGAGTTCTCTTTCTGCGTCCTCCAGAGCGGCGTTCCGGACCTCCAGTACGCCTTTCACGATTTCACCGGGTATAAGGCCGCCGGCACCCTTGCGCGATTTCTTCCCGAAGTAAACGCCTGCCGAGATTTTGAACAATGGGGTCACATCCTCGAGGTCCCAAAGCTCGGTCGCGTGAAACGTAACACTCCTAATCTTCCCGCGGCGCAACGCATCGTGCTGGTCGGCGCTGAAGATGCTCTTGGGCAAGACAAATGCTACCGTGCCGCGTCTCTTAAGGTAGAGGTCCGCAGCCCGGACCAGAAAGAGTGTGCCGAGCTCCAGATGTGTCACAAGTTCGCCCCGGCCCCTCAGCAAGCCGTAGCCACTGACAGCGCTTTCCTTTACGAACATCTGGTAGTCGGATCTCTCGACGTACCTGTATGACAACCAGGGTGGATTGCCCACGACGAAGTCAAAGCGTCCCTTTAGAAAGAGCGGCTTGTAGATATTCTTGAGCACGAATGCCCAGATCGTGTCTCGCCCTGCATCGATCATCTCTTTAAGCGTCTCGGCAACCGAGAAGAGCACAAGGATCGCCTGCTCGTCTTCAAGCAAATCGGGATGTGCGGTCTTGATGTACTTCTCGAAGCCTTCGGAATCAGCGTGCTTACCCTTGGTATGAAAGGCATAATCCCGGGCGGCATCGATGGCTTCGTCATACCGGGCGCTGTCGTGAATCAGGGATTCGGGTATGTGAACCTCCCGCCCGTCGATCTCGGTCCTATAGCATGGAACCTGTTGCCAGAGGCCGCGCTCGAGCTCGAGCTCCGGCGGGCGGATGCTATTGGCAAGATACACCGGGATGGAGATCCTCCCCTTCCTTCGCATCATGAGATCGCCGAGAGCCAGAACGTAGTTGGCCTTGGCGACTATACATGCAAGCGGATGGATGTCCATGCCGACAACGGCGGACAGGATATGCTCGGCCGTCCGGACGGAATTCCTGAGGAGGCGCCTCTTTTCACGGATCGCCATGTAGAGAAAAGTCCCCGAACCGCAGGCGGGGTCGAGCACCGTGGCCTTGGGTTTGGGCTTCAGCAGCTTCCGGACGATCCGGTCGGCGAGCCAGTCGGGTGTGTAATACTCCCCCAGGTCATGACGCGTCTCGGGATCGACAAGACCCTCATAGAGACATTTGAACACGTCCTCGGATATCTCCGCGAGGTCGTAGTTCCTGAGAAGTCCGAGCAACATGCGCGCGATCTCCAGTGCCGTCGGTTTGGCTTCAGGCCTGGCAATCCAGGAAAAGAAGTCCTCTTCCAGAAAGTTCTCGATACCGAGCTGCTCTCTGAAGAGGCTGCCTTGAAGGATGCCCAGTATCTCATCGTCGGCAGGGGGTTCGGCCTTCGGGACCAGGCGTGCCCAGACCATGAGTTTTGCGAGGGTTGCAAGATAGGTGTGGCGGATGAAGAGGTCGGAATCCGCCAGCGAACTACCGTAAACAATCCTCAGGTACTTGTCCCAGGCCTCATAGAGGATGCCGAAGTCGGGATGGGCTTGCACTTCCTCCCAGCGCTGAAGCAGCATATCCCTTGCTACCTGGAAGGCGTGACTCCTGGGGCCGAAGTCCTTTACGATGCGCTCGCCCGTGGGGTGGAGCATCTCCCTGCGGAGCAGGTATCTATCAAGGAAGAAATAGAAATCATCCCACCTGATCCTCAGGGAGTTTACGTCTTCAAGCAGATTCAAGATGACTGCATCAGGAGAGAGAGCATCTTTCCGGCCCCGGACTACGGTGGGCGCATATGCCCGGAACCGGCAGCCGTCGGTGGCCAGACACACAAATTTCGTCCGCCGCCCCGGCTCTTCCCGGGACCAGATACAGGCCGTATAGCGCTTCAGCTGCTCTTCTGCCTCCCTGATCTTGGGTGCCGAGGCAAGTTCCCTCTCGAATTCTATAATCAGATTGCCCGAGAGCTGGTCGGCCCTGCCTTTCACAAGCCGGTCTCTACCCTTGGCCTTCAGATACTTCTCGATACCCTCAACGTATTCCTCGATGAAACCGGGCTCCACCCCGAAGAGGCTTTGAAGCAGCAACGTGAAGCGCTGGGATCTTGCGGCCTCGCTGTTAAGCGTGGGGATAGTCTCAAGGTATGTGGTTATGGCCCATTCGTGCCTGGCTATATCCCCATTCGGCAAACGCTTAGACCCTTTGGTCCCTTTGGGTTTCCTTTTCATTCAGTTTCTCGCAACATCACCAGGACCCCGACTGCTAAGAATCTCACGCTCTTCTCCGTCCCTTTCTCCCAAACGCCTCACTCCGTGCCGGCGGCCGGCGCCGGGGAGTACTCAGGACCAGAGCAGTGTCTATTCACAGTATTAACAGTAAATTGTGTTGAAATGTCAGTATCCGCTCTCCAGAATCGAGCGGGCCATGATGTCCACCGTGGCTTTTTCAACCCCGGCGTCATCGGCATCCCGAACCGCCCCCTGCAAAGCCAGCATCGTATCCCTCATCCGCTCATCGGCTTTCCTTCGATATGGATGATCGTAGACCAGATTAAGGGCCTCCTCGTCGAATGAATCAAGAACACACACATCTTCCATGATCGATTGCATCTTCTTTTCCATCATTCCGACAAACCCCTCGAAGTCCAGGACGGGAATCGACACCACTTCATCAGAGAGATTCTTCTGTGCCGACTGGAAAGTAGAGTATGTCTCGTAGGAGGCATGTGAGTTCATTATGACGCCGCACCCGAACTCTTTGAACATTGGCATGATATCAACAAAGAAACGGTCGACTAGATTTCTTCGATCGATAGCTCCTTGCTGTAGGAAGTTATCAGTATCGTCAAAGACGAAAATCGGATTTTTCCCGTTAGCCGATATTGTCTCGCATAACCCCTGGATACACTCGATCCTTTCCGTGTTATAAAGACCTTCACCCAGTGCGGTCTCCGTGTACTTCTGAAGGTCTGCTCCTATCTCAGCCTCTGCGGATGCTATCCAGGGAATCCATGTGAACTTGCTCTTTATCCTGCCTAGGACACTCAGTTTTTTCCCCTCTTTGTATGAGATCTCATCGGCCAGGTACTTCCGATACGTCTCCTTGTCCTGCTCGGATGTTGCCGTGCAGTCCTTTACGCTCTGTGTGGTCCTCGCGAGGATAAACTCCGCGAACTTGCTCGGCTTAGAGCAGACACCTTCAAAGTCCCCAGAGAGGGTGAGACGAAACAGGATCGGGAAAAACTCCGGACCAAGGTCGGAGAGAACATGATTCACCATGCTCGACTTGCCGGATCCCCTCTCATCTTTGACCATCGCCATTCCCATCTGCTCGAGGACCTTCTTGAGGACGTGTTCCGGCTTCGCCACACACATCCGAGAAAGGTCTGTATAGGAAGCGGATATCACTGATTTCAAGGGGCCGATGCGTAAAGATATCGAATTCAGATATCAGTTCCAGACTCATTATCAACACCTCGATAGAGCTGCCATTGCGGAATCAAGCGGTAATAGACCCGTCTTCCCTCTCTCTTGGGAATGACAATCCCTGCTGTCTCCAGATCTTGCAGAATCTGGACAAGCCGGGACCTCCCAACCCGCATTTTGCTCTGAAAACGCTTGTCCGACGCCGAAGCCGGCCCCTTCTGATCGATGTAAAGCATGACTTCCCTCTCCGGAGAGCTCAGGCTCTGGAGTAGTCCTGCCCTTTCTGCAACCTTAGATCGCAACTCATCTGCATCCAGCTCACCCAGCACGACACGCCTTGCGACCATCATGCTCAGAAGTGGGTTCCCCCTGGTGGCTTCATGGATGTCGTGAACCAGACCCCTGTCTTCAAGCCCTCTCAGAGCCAGAGCCTTCACCGAATCTTCCTGTGTAAAATTCGAGAGGACTATTGTCGTTTCAAAGAACGAACCTACCGGGGGGGCCATGAGTGTTTCCTTGACCGACAGATCGGCGGTCACAACGAACCTGATCCCAAGAGACCAGAGATAATCCCTGAGACCCCCGAAAGCTCGCCTGAATAGATCGGGCACTTCCGAGAAGTTGTCTATCAGGAAGACCGCCGGCTTGCCGTCCTTCGCAAGGTCATCCAGTAGATTCTCAAGAGTCCTGCACGCATATGAGTCGCCCGTCGGCTCCATGTTTCCGAAGGCCTGATACAACGAATCGCCGACACCAATCGGTCGCCCAGAGGCTCTGAATGTGCCGCCAATGTCCCTTGCCGACTCCGCGACCCTCCCCGCCCGCTGCCCAAGCGCGTCGATTTCTAAGAGTAGTGCGCGTAGCAGCATCCTGAGGAAGTCTGCCTGATCCCTGGGCACTTCCTGGGTCCGGCATGGAATCGGCAGCAGACCCTCCTCGATCGCAATATCATATATGCGGTAGAGCAGGGAGGTCTTTCCTGTACCCCGAGCCCCCACAAGCAGCACGTTGTAGCCCCGCCTGATGGACTCGAGCGCATGCCTAATCTCATCTTCTCTGTCCACGAAGAGAGCCCGGTCTGCTTGGGTGGGAAAGAGAGGCCTGTTTGAGAATTTTCTCTGTTCGGGTTTCATTCACTCAATCATACAATTTACAGTTAATTATGTCTACGGGTTAGAATATCGGGGCTTGCTTCCTGTGTCAAGCCCAAAGTTGCCCGCCGCCCCTGAGATTACGAAGGCCGTATCTCGAGTTTGAAGCCGGGGTAGGCTGCTGGATGAGGAATGGTGAAAGGAGGAAGGTGTGTTGAGGTTTGCGGCATTGCTTCCTGTGGCAGCTCGCTTATCCGGATGTGCCGCAGACGGCCACTCCCGTGCGGGCGAACAGCAGCGGTGGGCGACGGGAAACGGCCAAACGCCACGGATGCGCAGACCCGGAAGCGACCTCAATCCAACTTGGCGGTGCCGCGATAGCTGGGAATGGACACGTCCCAACCTTTGTCCTTGCGCAGAAGATCCGCGAACGCCTTCGATGCCTCCGGCTCGCCGTGGGTGACAAACACGTGCCGGGGTGGTTGCTTCAGGGCGGAAACCCATCTGAGAAGCTCGTCCCGGTCCGCATGAGCCGAGAAACCATGAACCTGGACAACATGGGCCTTGACAGGATACTGCTCACCAAGAATCCGGACTTGTTTTGCCCCGTCTACGATCTCCCGACCCAACGTCCCCTCCGCCTGGTATCCGACAAAGAGCACGGTGCTTTCCTGCCTGGCTATGTTGTTGACAAGATGGTGTTTGATCCTTCCGCCTGTGCACATGCCCGAGCCGGCGACTATTATCACGGTTCCTCTTATGTAGTTTATGGCTTTCGAGTCGTGTACCGTCGGGGTCATCTTGAGGCTCGTGAAACTGAAGGGTGAATTGCCCTCGCTTATGAGCTCCAGGGCCTCTTCGTTAAAGAGCTCCCGGTGGCGTTTGAATACCTCGGTTACCCGGATAGCCATCGGGCTGTCGATGAACACCATCATGTGAGGTACTCTGCGTTCGAGAAGCAGGCCGTTGAGACAATAGAGCAGATCCTGTGTCCTGCCGATTGCGAAACTGGGTATGACAACATTCCCCCCGCGCCGCTTGGTGGATTGGATCACATCCTCGATCATGCTGTCGAGGTTCTCCGGATCTTCATGAAGCCTGTCGCCGTATGTGGACTCCATCACCAGATAGTCGGCCTCCTCAAAGAGCGTCGGATCCTTGAGAATGGGCCTGTCCCATCGGCCGATGTCGCCCGAGAAAACAAGCGTCCTTCGCTCGGCGTTGTCCTCTATGTCGATCTTCACATGCGCCGCACCAAGGATGTGGCCCGCTCCACAGAAAGTTGCCCGGATCCCATCGGCAATCTCACGGGGCTGGTCGAATTTGCACGGCGAGAAAAGGCTGAATGAATTCCGGGCATCGTCTTCCGTATAGAGCGGCACTTCCGGGTAGAGCCCCTTTCTCCCTTCCTTGGCGTGCCGCCGCTGCTTGTATTCCGCGTCTTCGACCAGAAGGTGCGCCGAATCCAGGAGTGCAATCTCGGCTATCTCTGCCGTGGCGGAGGTGCAGTAGACCTTTCCCTGGAAACCGTCCTTGACCAACTTGGGCAGAAACCCGCTGTGATCCAGGTGTGCGTGTGTGAGAAGTATGGCATCGATCGATTTCGGGGGAATGGGGAAAGCCTGCCAGTTCCTCTCCTGCATGGCCCGCTCCTGAAAGAGCCCCGAATCGACAAGGATCCTCGAGCCCTTGAATTCCAGCAGATATCGCGATCCTGTCACATTCTGCGCCGCGCCAAGAAATCTTATGGTTGCATCCATGTCTCAACCCCCTCGATCCTTGCCACTGTCAACAACTGGTCCACCTCCTGTCATACTAACAGAACCGGTCATGCTTGGCTACCCCCCGATCGCCCCATGATTTGCACCCGGCAGAATCGACCCCGAATGAAATCAATGACTTAGCCAGGATCATTCACGGGCCCCGGTGCCGTCCTCCATTGATGGCAACAGCGGAAATCCAGACGAACGAGACGACCGGAGGCGTACTTGGAACATACGCTTGGGATCATTCTTCTTGTGAAAAGTAACTGAACTGGTAACCTTATACTGGTACAGGGTATCTAAATGGTTATGAGAGGTAGGCGGCTTGGATGGCGGACGAGGCCGGTGTGGCCATATGCCCGACTGAGTTCTTGACTCTCAGCGCCGGGTTGATGTGCAGGATGCAACCGATGGAGGTTCAAGATGCCGCGAAGTTGGCTGACAGAGAATCATGTGATGCTTACCGGGCTGGTTGTTCTTTCGGTTATCATGGTGGTCGGCGGCCTTGCACCGGCCGCAGGGCCGGCGGCCGGCGGACCCGAGCAAGCCAAGGAAGATACCTATCCGCTGGAGGCCTGTATCGTCTCGGGCGAGAATCTCGGTTCGATGGGCGAGCCGTTCATTTATGAGCACGAGGGCCGCGAGATTCGGCTTTGCTGCGCGGGCTGCTTAGGCCGGTTTCTGGATGACCCCGACGGCTACATGAAGAAGATGGACGAGGCCATCATCGCCCGCGAGCTCCCCGAGTATCCACTTGAAACCTGTATTGTGAGCGGAGATACTCTGGGCGCCAAGGGCGCACCCATGGATCGTGTTTACGACAACCGGCTGGTGCGTTTTTGCCGCGCAGACTGCATCAGAGTATTTGAGCAGGCGCCCGGCAAGTACATGACGGCTCTAGACGAGGCAAGAGCGGCCCAAACCACCCAGCGGGCGCCCAGGCCGTACCCTCTGGATACGTGTCTCGTGTCGGGAGGCAAGCTTGGGTCGATGGGCCAGCCGGTGGTCTACACATACAAAGGTCAGGAGATTCGATTCTGCTGCGCGGGCTGCATCCCGCGGTTTGAGCAGGATCCGGAGAAATACATGAAGAAGCTCGGCTCTGTCGAGACCGGCGAGACCGGGAAGTAGCATCCGACGGACAGGGAGAGCATAGACTTTGATGGCACGCTCGGGCATTGGAGGCGCAGGCAACGGGCTTGGACGTTCCCACTTGACCTTGCCGGCTTTCCGGCTCGTAGCGACGGTGCTTCTTGCCGGTTTCGCAGGTTGTGCGTCGGTCCAGGAGCGACAGGCGTTCGACAGGCTCCGCATGGAAGCCGTTGCGTTCGCCGGTGGGACCGGCACCTCCCTGCCGGCTGGAATCCCCGGGCTCGTTGAGAATGCCGCGCTTTCGGACTACCTTGCGTACGCCGCCATCTGCAATCCGGGACTCGAGGCGGCCTTCAATGACTGGAAGGCGGCCCTTGAAAGGGTGCCTCAGGTCCGCTCGTTGCCGGACCCTCGATTCACGTACGTTCACTATGTCGAGGCGGTAGAGACGCGCGTCGGTCCCCAAGAGCGATCCCTGGCCTTGATGCAGACTTTCCCATGGTTGGGCAAACTCCGGCGGCAGGGCGACATTGCCTTCAGGGAGGCCGAGGCCGCACGGGAGAGATACGAGGCCGCAAGACTCCGGCTGGTCTACCAGGTGAAGCGCGCCTACTATGAGTACTACTATCTCTCGCGCGCCATCTCGGTTACGGAAAACGATGTCGGGCTGGTCTCGGATCTCGAAGCGGTGGCAAGGACGAAGTACCAGGTCGGCGCCGTTCCCTATGCTACACTCATCAAGGCCCAGGTCGAGCTGGGCAAGCTCCAAGACGCGCTCGTGACCCTCGAAGACCTCGAGGGGCCCACCGTCGCCAGGTTGAACCAAGCCCTGGGCCGTCCCCCGGACGCCTACTTGTCCCGGCCGAAGCCAGCAGATGTTGAGAGAATCACCTTCGGCGAGGACGAGATATATGCACATCTCAGAAAAGACAACCCGGAGCTTCTCGCCCTGGGGTTCACGGCCTCAAGGGAAGAGGCTGCCATCGGGCTCGCGAGCCAGGCATATTTCCCGGACATTACGCTGGGGGCGACGGTCGTAAAGACAGGGGATGCGCTCAATCCCGATCTGGCGGACAGCGGCAAGGATCCCGTGATAGCGACTTTCTCCCTCAATCTGCCTATCTGGATCGGGAAACACCGCGCCGCGCAAAGGGAGGCGCGGGCGCGGCTGCTGGCAACAACCAAGCGTCGCGAGGATTACGAGAACCAGCTCCTGGGCGATCTCAAGCTTGCGCTTTTCCACTTTCGCTCGGCGGAGCGAAGGATCGACCTGTACGGTGATTCCCTGGTTCCCAAGGCCGAACAGGCGTTGGCCGCTTCCCAAAGAGCGTTTTCCGTCGGCGAGGCGGATTTCTTCGATATGATCGAAGCCCAGCGCACCCTATTGGAATTCCAATTGACCTACGAGCGGGCGCTGGCCGATCGCGCCCAGCGGCTCGCGGAGATTGAAATGCTGATCGGCAAAGAGATCGGGCCGGAACAGGGTGCGGGACCGGGTGTGGGAGGTGACGGCCCGGCTGGGACCGGCACGGAGTCCGTGCTCCAGCCCGATTAGGCCGAGGAGGCGACAATAATGAAGGATGGCATCAGGGAGCAAGCCGGAAGGGGCCATCCCCGCAGGACGGTTGCCGTCGTATGTGCCGGGGCGGCGGCCCTCATAGCAATAGGCATCTGGGCGGGGTGTTCCACAGACAAGGGTGAGCAGACCGTGGCCGCCGACCACGGCCATGAGGCGGAGGAGCCACTCGGGGCCGAGATCTGGACGTGTGCGATGCACCCCCAGATACGCCAGCCGAAACCCGGCAAGTGCCCACTCTGCGCCATGGATCTGGTCCCGGTGACGGAAACGGGCGCCGGAAATGCAGGTGCAAGAGACCTGAGGCTCTCTCCGGCTGCGAGGAAATTGGCCGAGATCCGGACCGCTGCCGTCGAGCGGAGAGCGGTCACCGCCGAGGTCAGGATGACCGGCAAGGTCGAGTATGATGAGACCCTTGTGAGCTACATCACCGCCTGGGTTTCCGGCCGCCTCAACCGTTTGTACGTGGACTACACAGGCGTGGCGGTCGCCCGGGGCGACCCTATGGTCTCTATCTACAGTCCCGAGCTTCTGGCCGCGCAGGAAGAGCTCATACAGTCGCTCAGGGCGGTTGAGAACCTCAGAGCAAGCGGCGCCCAAGACCTGAATCGAACGGCAGAGCAGACGCTTCATGCCGTGCGAGAGAGGTTGCGTCTCCTGGGGCTCACGCCGGACCAGATCTCGGAGATCGAGAGGCGGGGCACGGTGTCGGACGAGATCGTGATCCGGGCGCCCGCCGGCGGTGTGGTCGTAGACAAGGCAGCCGTCGAGGGCCAATACGTGACCACCGGTACGCCGGTTTACACTATTGCAGACCTTAGCCGCGTCTGGGTCAAACTGGATGCCTACGAGTCGGACCTTCCCTGGATCCGGCTGGGTCAAGAGGTCGCGTTCACAGCCGAGGCCTTTCCCGGCAAGACCTTCAAGGGCGAGGTGGCTTTCATCGATCCCGTGCTGGCCCCCCTGACCCGGACAGCCAAAGTCCGGGTGAACGTCGACAACCCCGGCGGCGGGCTCAAGCCTGAGATGTTTGTGCGAGGGATAGTGAACGCGGAGGTAGGTGCGCCCGGGCGGACCCGGGCACCCTTGGTGATCCCGGCTTCCGCCCCGCTGATCACGGGCAA
Source organism: uncultured bacterium (assembly GCA_964598025.1). Lineage (GTDB taxonomy): Bacteria > Arandabacterota > Arandabacteria > Arandabacterales > Arandabacteraceae > JALGWN01. The sequence continues at coordinate 5,019 of CAZRAU010000079.1, read as the reverse complement.
GCGCGCGGTGGTCTATCTTGAGACCGAGCCGGGGCTCTATACCGGCAAGGAGATCGTGCTGGGACCGCGGGCCGGTGAGTTCTATGTGGTCGAGGAAGGGCTGGAGGAGGGCCAGCGCGTCGTCACGAACGGCAATTTCAAGATAGACAGCGCGGTTCAGATTCTTGCCAAACCCAGCATGATGAACCCGGAGGGCGGCGGGCCGGTGCCCGCTCATCGGCACGCGAGCGCGGGAGGTTCCACGGGCGGCGCTTCAGCGGAGCATCATGAGGCAGGGCTCCTCGATGCCCCTCCTGAATTCCTGGACCGGCTGGCCCTGGTGTACGAGTCCTATCTAAAGATCCACTATGGCTTGAGCCGCGATTCGCTCGAGGTGGCGCGCGGTGGAGCGGAGGCCCTGGAGGGCAGGCTGCGGGACGTGGACATGACACTCCTGAGTGGGGCTCTCCACGATGCCTGGATGGACTATCTCGGTGGTTTCAGCCACGATGCCCGCATGCTATGGGCCGCCGGGGACATCGCCTCGGCGAGAAGCGCATTCGCGCCACTTTCAGAAACCATGTATGCTGCGGCGAAGAGGTTCGGGCTAGGCGCCGGTAAGCCCGTCTACCGCTTCCACTGCTCGATGGCCTTCGATAACCGCGGGGCATACTGGCTTCAGAGCACCAAGGAGGCCGAGAACCCTTACTGGGGCGCGATGATGTCCGGTTGCTCCGCGATGCCCGAGAGCGTCACCGTAAGCCCGGAAGCCGAACCGGGGGAGCACCGGCATGACTGACTCGACCGGCGGACCCGGACCTTCCTTCTCCCCGATCGGGGCGGTCATAGGTTTCTTTCTCAGGAACAAAGTGATCGTGGTCCTCGGGGTCCTGGCCGCGATCATGTGGGGCATCAGTGTCGCCCCCTTTGACTGGAACATCAAGCGGCTGCCGCGCAACCCCGTTCCCGTGGACGCCATTCCGGACATCGGCGAGAACCAGCAGATCGTCTTCACGACATGGACGGGCCGTTCGCCCCAGGATGTGGAAGACCAGATTTCCTATCCCCTCACTGTAGCTCTGCTCGGCGTCCCCGGAGTAAAGACGGTTCGCAGTTTCTCAATGTTCGGTTTTTCCTCCATCTACGTCATCTTCAAGGACAAGGTGGAATTCTACTGGTCCCGCTCCCGGATTCTGGAGAAGCTGAACAGTCTCCCCCCGGGACTCCTCCCCGACGGAGTGCAGCCCGCATTGGGACCCGACGCAACTTCGCTCGGACAGGTCTTCTGGTACACGCTTGAGGGGCATGACCGAAACGGCAACCCGACGGGTGGATGGGACCTCGACGAGCTCAGGAGCATTCAGGACTGGACGGTCCGCTACGCGCTGCTCTCGGCCGAGGGCGTGAGCGAGGTCGCATCGGTGGGCGGCTTCGTCCGTGAGTACCAGATAGATGTGGACCCGGATGCGATGGTGGCCAACGGCGTCTCCCTCGAAGAGGTCTTCACGGCGGTCAGGATGGCCAACGTGGACGTCGGGGCGCGCACCATCGAGGTCAACCGGGTCGAATACGTGATCCGCGGCATAGGCTTCATACGCGGCATCGAGGACATCGAGAACACCGTCATCAAAATGAGGGACAATGTACCGGTCTTTGTCAAAACCGTGGCCAACGTCTCTCGGGGACCGGCTCTCAGGCGCGGCGCACTTGATAAGGAAGGCACTGAAGCTGTCGGGGGCGTTGTGGTGGTCCGCTACGGCGAGAACCCGTTGGCGGCAATAAGCAACGTCAAGCAGAAGATCGAGGAGATTTCACCCGGCCTGCCGAAGAGGACCCTCACCGACGGCACCGTGAGCCAAGTGACGATAGTCCCGTTCTACGATCGCACAGGGCTCATTCAGGAAACCCTCGGCACCCTGAACTCCGCGCTCACACATGAAATCCTCGTCACGATCATCATCGTACTCATCATGGTAATGCACCTGCGAAGCTCGATGCTGATCTCCGGATTGCTGCCCCTGGCCGTCTTGATGTGCTTTGTCGCGATGAAGCTCTTCGGCGTGGACGCAAATATCGTGGCCCTCTCAGGTATCGCGATTGCCATCGGCACCATGGTGGACATGGGGATTGTGATCACGGAGAACATCATAAGGCACCTTGATGAGGCCGGCCCAGGAGAGGACCGGCTGGAGGTGGTCCTCAGGGCATCGAGAGAGGTGGGCTCGGCGGTGGTGACCGCCGTGAGCACGACCGTGGTGAGCTTCCTGCCGGTATTCACGATGGTGGCCGCCGAGGGCAAGCTCTTCAGGCCGCTCGCCTTCACCAAGACCTTCGCCCTTGTGGCCTCGGTGATAGTTGCTATCACCGTTATCCCGCCCCTGGCGCATCTTCTCTTTACCGGAACCCGTGTGCGGCCCAGGGCATTTCGTTTGGGACTTCACGGCTCGGTTGCACTGGCGGGACTTGTGATCGTGCTGGTATCGCTTGGGAGACATCTATCCGCAGCCGGCCGGCCGCCGGCCTTCATCTGGTGGATGCTGGGACTTATCCTCACCGGAATCGGAGCATATAATCTTGTCTCCGATCGGCTTACGGAGGCGAGACGCCGTTGGGTCCCGAAAGCAGGCAATGTGGTAATAGCCTTCGTCGTGGCCATAGTGCTGACCCACCATTGGATGCCTCTCGGTCTCGACAAGAGCCTCTTGATCAACGTCGTCTTCGTGGTAGTCGTGATCGGGGGTTTTCTCGCCTCCATACTGCTCTTCTACAAGTTCTATGAACCGATACTCAAGTGGTGTCTCAGACACAAACTGGCTTTCCTCGTGATCCCTCTTGTACTGACCCTTCTCGGCGCCATGACCTGGCTCGGCTTCAGTGCCTTCTTCGGCTGGCTGCCCCAGGGGGTCAAGACATCCTGGCCGGCGTCCGCCCTTGTCCATACCTTCCCGGGTCTTGGCAAAGAGTTCATGCCCCCGCTCGATGAAGGCTCCTACCTGTTGATGCCTACGACCATGCCCCATGCCTCGATCGGAGAGGCCATGGATGTTTTGAGCAAGCAGGACATCGCTATAACCCGGATTCCGGAGGTGGAGTCGGCCGTCGGCAAACTGGGCAGGGCCGAGACATCGCTCGATCCGGCTCCCATCTCGATGATCGAGACCGTGATCAACTATCACCCGGAGTATATTGAGGACCGTAGCGGACACCCGCTGACGTTCCGGCATGATAGCGGCGAGAACGACTGCTTCCGGGATATGGGGGGAGATGCGCTTCCGGCGAATGATGGTGAACCTTATATCGTCAAGGGACGTTTCGAGCGTGACGCCGACGGCGACCTCATCCCCGAACGGGAGGGCAAGCCTTTCCGCCTGTGGCGGCCGCCACTTGATCCCGACCTCAATCCCGGTAGGCCGGCCTGGCAGGGCATAAGGCAGCCCGACGATATCTGGGCGGAAATCGCACGGGCCGCCGCGATCCCCGGCACCACTCCCGCCCCGAGGCTTCAGCCCATCGCCGCGCGCATAGTGATGCTCCAGAGCGGCATGCGCGCTCCCATGGGCGTGAAGATCAAGGGGCCGGACCTCGAGACCATCGAGAGCGTGGGTCTGGAGATAGAGCGGCTGCTCAAGCAAGTGCCGTCGGTGGATGCATCAATGGTCATAGCGGACCGCATCGTGGGCAAACCCTATATCGAGATAGAGATCGACCGCCTGGCCATCGCCCGCTATGGAATCCATCTTGCGAGCGTCCAGGATGTGATCGAGGTCGCCATCGGCGGCCGGCGGATCACAACCACAGTCGAGGGGCGCCAGCGCTATCCCGTGCGGGTCCGCTACATGCGCGAACTGAGGGACCGGATCGAGGCGCTGGGGAGAATCCTGGTATCCGCCCCGGACGGGACGCAGGTCCCACTGGAGCAGTTGGCAGACATCAGATACTTCCGCGGCCCCCAGGTGATAAAGAGCGAAGACACTTTCTTGGTGGGGTATGTGCTTTTCGACATGAGGCCCGGACATGCCGAGGTCGATGTCGTGGAGCAGGCGAGAAGATACCTCGATTACAAAGTGGAGACGGGGGACCTGGAGATGCCGCCCGGCGTGAGCTATGTCTTCGCGGGCAACTATGAGAACCAGCAGCGCGCACAGCGCACCCTGAGTTGGGTGTTGCCGCTTGCGCTTTTCCTCATTTTCATGATCCTCTACCTTCAATTCAGATCGGCCGCAAGGACCTGGCTGGTGTTCTCCGGCATCATGGTCGCCTGGGCCGGCGGGTTTCTTATGTTATGGCTCTATGGACAGGGCTGGTTCCTCCACTTCTCCTTTGCAGGTGTTGCGATGCGGGATCTCTTTCAGGTGCACCCCCTGAACTTGAGTGTCGCCGTGTGGGTCGGCTTCCTTGCGCTCTTCGGCATCGCAACCGACGACGGCGTCATCATGACCACCTATCTTGATCAGAGATTCTCCCGGCAGAACCCAGGGACAATCGCAGAGATTCGCCAGGCCACCCTCGAGGCCGGGCTCCGGCGCGTGCGTCCGTGCCTCATGACCACGGCCACAACTGTGATAGCCCTGATTCCGGTGCTGACCTCCACGGGGAGGGGTTCGGATGTCATAGTGCCGATGGCGATTCCATCCTTCGGCGGCATGCTCCTTGAGCTTATCACCATGTTTGTCGTACCGGTGCTCTACGCGGCACTCAAGGAGTTCCAGCTCAATACCGGCATAAGCGGCAAGGCCCTGGACGCGGTGGCTTACCTAGGCGCACCCATCCTGCTTCCCGCCGTTGTGATACACGGCGAGTTGACCGAGCGCCGGAAGCGAAGGCGCGTCCAGTCATAGCAGCGTCCCCGCTCCTGTCGGGACGGCCGTCGGCAAGGAGGCGGAGCGAAGCCGTTCGCGGAGCAGTGAATGTCGTGCTCGGCAGCGACACAGCGCCGAGGGAAGCCAAACACCTGGGGCATCGAAGCCTGAAGCTACATGGAGACAGGAAGCCGAGCGGGTGGCGCGGAGGGAGGGCCTCCCGCCGCCCAGACTGCAAGGA
>CAZRAU010000078.1:8940-15732 GCA_964598025.1 uncultured bacterium | reverse complement strand
CTCGTAAGTGCCGGCGGGGACTTTGATCGCTTCGATTCGCAGTACCTTGACCTCAAGCGCGTAGTTCTTCTCATCGGCATGATTATCGATGAAGACGCTCCTGCCCACTTCAAGGTCCAGAGTCCTGATATAGTATAGAGACGAAAGGACATCCTGGACCCGCGCTGGAATCTCGACTACCTGGCCGCCGGCGTATGTGGCCGTATGCCGCACTTGGTCGAAATCCACGGATTCATGGGTCTCATAATTGCCCTCCTTCAGGGTCTTCACGTATCGTAGCGTATAAAGGCTGTCAACGTGGACGAAGGATTCAACTCTGTCCTTGACCTCGAAAACAAGCGAGAAGGGCATGGTCGACCTGGCTTCCGAGACCAAGCGAAAGCACTCACTCCGGCCGCCGCATTGAGTGATCTCTTCCACCTCCAGCGTGGCGACGCCGGCCTTCACGAATTCGTACCGGACATCGAAAGTGAGCTTCTCACCCAGCGTGAAAGGAAGTCCGTCCGATGCACAGGCTGCGCAGCAGAGCATCTTGGCGAAGACCAACGCGACACCCGACAAACATATCCATTGATGCTTAAGCACTCACACTCCCCCGGCTATCCACTCTACAGCGGCAAGGACATTCTCAAAGACATGGAAGTCGCCCGGCGGGCGCGCCTTCATGGCTCTCTCCTCATGAGAGCCGTATCCTGTTCGCACCAAACAAGCGGTCACACCGAGATTCCTGCCGAACAGCACATCGGTTTCCTTATCCCCTACCATGTAGGACCTGACGAGGTCAATGCCAAACCGCTCCGCCGCCTCAAGACCCATCCCGGTCCCGGGTTTTCTGCAATTACACTCTCGCCGGAAAGCGGCCACTGTGCCGTCCTTATGGTGCGGGCAATAGTAGACTGCGTCCAAGGGAACGCCCGCCACTCCAAGAATATCCTGCATCCTGCGGTGAATGTCTCCGAGATCGCGTTCGCTGATGTAGCCCCGGGCAACGCCGGACTGGTTGGTGACCGCTATCAGCAAGAACCCGCTCTCCCGGGCGATCCTCAGGGCCTCCACGGTGAACTTGTAGGGGGCCACAAGCGAGGGATGGTTGATGTAGCCCATCTCCACAAGCAGCGTGCCGTCACGGTCGAAGAAGACGGCCTTCCTGGTCTTGCCACCCATCATCACCCCTCCGGGTCTCTCACTAAGCGGTTCCGGCTGCTTTCCCCTACCCTCTTGTCAGTGTGTTTCAGAACCTTGCCCAACCTTAGCAAGACTTGCCCGCTCCGGCAACCCCAAACCCACATCGCAGCGGCAGCATCGGGTTTCCAGACCCGACGCTGCGAATACGGGATCGGAGCGAAGCCCCTTAGGGAGCGGTGAATACGACGGTCTCGTCCTATGAGACCGGAACCCTGAACAGCGACCGAGCGGCAAGCGAAGCATACCCTGTCCGGGCACGGAGAGCCGCCGCTACGCCTCCTCCATCATGTCGCTGACCACGGAGGCGACGTGCTCAGGCGTGATCCCATCCATACAATAGCGGCGGTCGAGCCGGCACGGCTTGTTTCCATGATAGCTGCATGGACTGCAGCCAAGCCCCAGGGTCAATACCACGGCCCCCTCGGCCGCCGGGGCAAACCCGAGGAGCGGGGATGTGGGACCGAAGATCGCCACAGGCCGCGACCCAACTGCAGCCGCAAGGTGCATGAGACCCGAATCGTTCGTCACTGTGACACGGCACAGGGCGAGCAAGGCAGAGATCATTCCTACATCCTCTCCGACATACACCTTGGTGTCATGCCCGGAATCCTTACGGAGAACTCGCTCGATTGCAGGCCCGTCCTCGGTGGAGCCCACCAGCAGGACCTTGTGTTTCCCCTTGAGGATGTTCACAAGCCGGGCGAAGCGCTCATCACCCCAAGACTTGTGTTCACTGCTGCTTCCCGGACAGATCCCTACGACAGGCCCCCGCCCCACGAGGGTCCGGCCTTCCATTACCATCTCTGGGACCGGTGTGATCTGCGGAACCTCATCGGAGTAGCCAATCCCAAGCGGCTCGAGCGGCCGAAAATAGGTCTTCACTGTATGCGGTTGAGGGCCCCGCCAGAGCCGGGGAAGATAGACGCTGAAGAAACGCCGCAGCCGGGGGCGCCGGTACCGTAGGATCCGCCCGGGCCCGAGCCGGGCTGTGATCCGCCTGGAATGGCGGTTGGCCTGAAGGTCTATCACGATGTCATAGGCCCGCCCGGTGAGGTCCAAGCCCGGCGCCGGCCCGTGTTTTGAATAGGCCGATACAGCGTCAACCGAGGAGAAGAGCCCAGGCAGGCCGGTGTATTCGCGACAGACTGCGAAGGTCACCCGCGATCCGGGGTAATGGGCCTTGAGTGCCCGGGTAACGGGCTCTGCAAGAACGATGTCGCCGAAAGAGCTCAGCCTTATCACCAGTAGATCAAGCGGCCGGCCGGAGGCAAGTGGCATCGGATACCCTATATCTCCGTCAGGGTCTGACTGTGATCCCTGAACTGAAGGTCATAGAGCTTCCGGTAAACACTGCCGGCAGCAAGAAGATCGTCGTGACGGCCTATCTCAACGAGCTTGCCGTCATCGATGACCACGATAAGATCGGCGTTTGTAACTGTTGAAAGCCTGTGCGCGATCACGAAGTTGGTCCGGTGAGAAAGGAGCCGCTCTATGGCATCCTGAACAAGCTTCTCCGATTCGGTATCCAGGGAGGAAGTAGCTTCGTCGAATATCAAAATCTGCGGATCTTTGAGAATGGCCCGCGCTATGGCCAGCCGCTGACGTTCACCGCCGGACATCCGCACACCCCGATCCCCTATCACGGTGTCGTAGCCTTCCGGCAACGCGGCGATGAAGTCGTGAGCGTTGGCCGCCTTCGCCGCGTCGATCACCTTGGGAAGGGGCACGTCTTCCACCCCGTAGGCGATATTGTTCCTCACCGTGTCGTTGAAGAGAATGGTCTCCTGTGTTACGATCCCCATAATGCCTCTAAGGGATTTCACGCTGATCTGTCGCAGGTCCCGGCCGTCGAGCAAGACGCTGCCTTCGGTGGGATCGTAGAAACGGGGAATCAAGTCCACCAGTGTGGACTTACCCGCTCCGCTCGGTCCCACAATGGCAACGACTTGGCCTTTCTTCACCTGGAAACCGACGTCCTTGAGGACATGATCCGAAGTATCATACTTGAAGCTCACTTTGGAGAATTCGATGCCTTCGTGGATACCGTCTATGTCGACCGCATCCGGCGCATCGATGATGTCGGGCTCGGCGTCGAGTATCGTGAATATGCGTTTGCCTGCTGCAATCCCGTCCTGGATCTTGGCGCTTGCCTGGGTAAGGGTCTTGGCGGGCTTGATGATGGACAACATGGCCGCCAGGAAGATCAGAAACCAATCAGGACTGAGGAGACTGCCTTTCAAGACTTGCATACCTCCGTAATACAGAACCACCAAACCACCGGCCGCCCCCAGAAACTCCGTCATTACAGGTGCCAGGGCTTCCGCACGCTGCCGCTTCATGAAGGCGCGCAAGTAGCCGTCGGTGTGGCCGTGGAATTTGTCGGTCTCGAACCCCTCCATTCCGAAGGCTTTCACCACCCTGATCCCCGAGATCGTCTCCTGAAGCACGGTGGTTATATCCGCCATTTTCTCCTGGGCCCTGGTGCTGTAGCGTCTCAGGCGTCGTCCGATCCTGGCGACCACCAAAGTTATGACGGGTATGACGATGAAGGCCACCAATGCCAGCCGCCAGTTTATCCAGATCACGAAACCGCCGAGGACGAGAATGTTGAAGAAGTCCCGAATGGCTGCCAGGAAGCCGGTGGAAATGCTTGTCCGGACAAGCCCTACATCGCTGGTTATCCTGGAGATCATCTGCCCTGTCCTGCCGGCATGGAAGAACGCCAGTGACATCCTGTGCAGGTGGGCGTACAGCCCGTTTCTGATGTCACGGATCACCTTCTGCTCGATAGAGACGCTGGCGACCGAGAGAAGATAGGTGCACAGGCCCTTCACCAGGTACAGGACCAGAATGGAAAGGCAGATCCGCCCCAGAGTCTCCAGCGGGGATCCGGCTGCGTAGAACGAAAGCACCTCCTGTCTCACCCGTTCCTGGACCGTGTCGAGCGATCCGGCTACGCCGCCGAAAAGCCCGACTGCACCGGTTCCGGCCTCACCGGCACCCAACTCCCCCCCTGAAAAGAGCACATTCATGAAAGGGAGGATCATGCCTATGGAAACCCCGCCGAAAACGGCAACCACGGCCATGAGTATGAGGGTAACGACAAGACTTCTCCAGTAGGGCTTCATATATGCAAGCACGCGCAGGTATACGCGCAGAGGCTCCATGACTAGATCCTCGAAGGGGCGCAGGCGAAGTCGCGCATCTGCATGGCCAGCTTGGCCGGCGGAGTGGCCGCCCAGACCTCCTCCTCGACCACCTGGAAGATGCCTTGAGTGGGCAGCCATCTTCTGTCTTCCTCTCCGGAAAACAGGATGTACGAAGGTATCTCCATCGCAAGGGCGAAGTGCAGGAGGTTGCAGTTGCCGGTTATGAGAAGGTCGCACTGGGACAGGATCCCGAGTGTATCTCTGAAGTTCTTTCTGGGGATGTCGAGCCAATCATAGTTGCCCAAACGCCTGATCTCCTCGTCCTTAACCGCCGGGTGGGGATCTGAAAGGAGCGCTATTCGGCTCGGCTTCAAGGCCTGGAAGCTTCTCGCAAGTCGAATCTGCGTGTCGAAGGGCGGCTTGCCTCCGCTCTTGGTATAACTGAGATCGACACCTATAAGAAGATCACCGCTCTTGGGTTTGCGGAACTTCACTATTTCCCTGGCGATCTTGCTCTCCTTTTCCGGGAGCCTCCAATCCTGCCACCTGTCTGCATCAGGAGCGAGAAACTTCACCAGACAGAGGTTGCGGTCCTTGAAATATGTGGAAGCCGGTTTGGGAATGACCTCGACGTTGAAGAGCGGATATCCTATTTCATCCTTGAGCTTGACTCTGAGCCGAGCCCCGCTGACGGCAGGGAGCAGGACACGATAGAACTCATACCTGAAATCGAAATAGAAAACAGCCTCGAACATCCGTTCTCTGATCTCACTAACGAAGGGGCGGAATGTGAACATCCCTCTTGCCCCCTTGAATTCGGGGAACACGATGGTGTCATCGACCACATCGCTGTCCCTCAGGAGATCCGCCTGGCCGTCGTCCACAAGGCATATGATCCGCGAATCGGGCAGCGCGGTCCTGAGAAGACTCAGGGCCGGGTAAGCCACCAGCATTTCCGCCAGGCCGGCCCCCGGGACCGCAAGCACCCTGCGGGCGCTCTGCGCGACCCTCCCCAGCGAAAACGGCTGGTTCATGTCCTTGCCACCATAAAACTTGCTGGCGATCCCTGCCAGCGTCTTCGTACTCCAGCTCGGCAACCTATGTACCTCGTTCCACCGGTATGATTCTCTCTCCGGCTTTGAGTTCTCTGGCACCCCTGGTCACGCGGATGCTGAGGAACCCATTCTCGTAGCCGGCTTCCACCGAGGCTATGTGAAAGTCGCGCGGGATCTCGATGTTCTTCTCAAAGGGTCCCAGTGTGATCTCCATCTCATAGAATTGCTTCTTCCCGCGGGGGGTCGGGTCCCGTCTGACGCCGCTTATGATGAGCATATGGTCATCCAGGGTCACCTTGAAATCGGACGGGTCCATCCCCGGTATCTCCATTCGGACGTTGAACTCATTCTCGGTCTCATAGACATCGGTAAGCGGGCGCCAAACCGATTCCTTGCTTAGAAGTAGAGGCATTCGCAACCTGGAAAAATCCGAGAGAAGGCGTTCCATGGTTTCCTGGAGATGCCTTATGTCCCGGATAAAATCGTCATCACGCGCACACATGTCCGCCCCCCGGCTCTCACGGCGATTCTCCAACCTTCCAATCGTAGTGCTTTTCGAAGACATCATCGAAGTTGTAAACTGCTTCGAAATCCTCAATGGAGTCCTCATCGGTCTTGCCGAGAAGCCCTGCACCGACCAGGCGGAAAACAATCTCACCGAAATCCCTGGTCGCTTTGACGCCCCAGCTCTCAAAGACCATCCTGGCTGTGGGCCCGAATTCTCTCTTTGCCAGTACCGCGATTCCCTCCAGCAGCTCCCGGCCGCTGACGTGCCCCGGACGCCCCAGTCTGGCCATTGTGAATTCAAGCGCGTCTATCGTGAACAGGTAAGCCTGGGTCTTGTACTTGCCGTCCCGGGAGTTCAGGTGCTCCACTTTGACCATCAGGTCGTCGTGTTCCAAATTCTCACCTCTGAGAGTAGGGTGCTCTTGAGTACGTTTCTAAACTATGATACCATGTCCAGGAAATCAAGGAAGATAATCCCGATATGCTTGCCAAAAGAGCACTTGCGACCATTGCCATAGGCTTGGGGTTCCTCAGCACGACCTCGCAAGTCATCATTCTTAGGGAGCTCCTGGTGGCGTTCACCGGAAACGAGCTCACCGTGGCCACAACTCTGGCCGTCTGGCTGCTTTCCATCGCGGCAGGCTGCTTCGGCTTCAAGAGGATTGTCCGAAGCGGTAATCCGGGCGCGCCATGCCTCCTCTTTATTATCGCAGCACCCATGGTCGTGTTTCAAGTCGTTTTAGTCCGGCTTCTGGACCCGGTGGCGAGCAGCCTCGGCGAGATCATGAGCCCCCTGAGCATGCTCGGCTTCTCGGCTGCGACCATTGTCCCGGGGGCGTTGATCCTGGGAGGGCTCTTTGTCGCCTTGGTAGCCGTCGCCAAAAGATCATTCGGCG
>CAZRAU010000078.1:0-8930 GCA_964598025.1 uncultured bacterium | reverse complement strand
ATTCCCTTGGTTTACGGCTATGAAGCCATAGGGTCGGCTGCGGCGGGCGCCGTGCTTTCGTTCTATGTCTTGCCGGCCGCCGACAGCTTTGTCGGTCTGAGCCTCGGGGGACTCGTCAGCCTGGGGTGTGCGACCTACCTGGCCCTGAAGACCCGGCCCGGTGCCGGCATCGGCACAAGAGCGCTCATCGCCGTCTGCGTTGCAGGTCTCATAGGCGTGATGGCCTTTAGCCGACACATCGATCTATCCACAAGGGAAATCCAGTGGCGTCCCCTCCGAGTTGCCTTAACCGACGAGACCCGGTACGGCAACATACTGGTCACCAGTCGCGATGGGGTTCACGACTTCTTCGAAAGCGGCAACTTCTCCCATACGATTCCGGACCCCCTGGATGCGGAAGAGAGCGCCCATATCCCACTGCTGTACCACCCTGCCCCCCGGCGGATCCTGGTCATAGGCGGCGCCGGGTCCGGCATCATAGGTGAGATAGCCAAACACCCAAGCGTCGAGCAGATCGACTTCGTCGAACTCGATCCCGACGCGATCGAAATAACCGCGCGGTTCGCGCCCCCGGGTTGGCTCGAGGGCCCCCCAGGTATAGTGGTCACGCCGGTATACGGGGACGGAAGGAGATTCGTCGTAAACACGGCGCGGAGATATGATGTTGTGATCATTGGGGTCGGTCTGCCGGAGACGCTTCAGACGGCCAGGTATTACACCGTAGAGTTCTTCCGGGCCGTGAGGCGCCTGCTTGCGGAGGACGGGATCCTCGCGTTCAAGGTCCCATCGGGCGGTGCATATGTCGGCCCCGAGCTCGGGGCCTTGCTCGCCTCGCTTAAGAACGCCTGTGAGGAGGTATACGGGGATGTGACACTTCTGCCCGGCGGCTACATCCATTTCATTGCCTCGCCCGGGCTGCCCCTGGCATCGCTGACTGATTCGCTGCCCGGTGTATTGGAGGAACGGCGTGTGGGAACATCATTCGTGGACCGGTATCGGCTCCTGGAGCAACTCAATCCCCCGGAAAGAGCCTTCCTGGATAGCGCCGTCGCGTCATACGATACGGGGATGCTGAATTCAGATACCAGACCGGTTTCGGCCACATATACTGTCGCCCGTTGGGCCAAGCACTTCGAAAGCGGACGGGTGCTGGCAGCCCTGGTAGTCCGGGTCACTCCCCTCGCCTGTGTGATCGGCATGGCGGTGTCCGCGCTGATTGTTGTACCCCTGCTCATGCGGGCGGCAGGATCGCCTTGGGACACCCTCCCCGGCGCGCTGACTCTCTATGCCATGGGTCTGACGGTCATGTTCACCCAGATTCTAGTCATAGTGGCTTTTCAGATCGCAAACGGGTACGTCTATGGATGGATGGCGGCCCTTATCGCCGCCTTCATGCTCGGGATGGGTCTGGCATCCAGGGCTATAGGCGCACGCCGGATGACATGCAAGTGGTACCATCTGGCCGCTCTCGTGACCGGGCTCACGGTCCTGCCGCTTGCCGCGGTGGGCATCTTGAGATATGCAACCACCGGAGCGCTCGCCACCTCCTCACGCCTGACCGATGTTGTCTTCGCGGCCTTGGCTTTCGCCTCCGGCGCGCTCGGCGGAACCGTTTTCGCGGCGGCATCCTCCTTGCTCACTCGCAAAGGCCGAGGGGTCCTCGATGCCGGCGTGCTCGCCTATTCGTTGGATCTGTGCGGAGCTACGGTGGCCGGCTTCACTACCGGCTTTCTGATCATACCATCCCTTGGGATTGCAGGTTCCGCCTATGCTGTTGCGATGTTCAACGGGATTGCGCTGGCTGCGGTCCTGATCTGGGGTGCTCTGACAACGAGGAGGACTGCGTAAGGGGGCCTGTCATCACGGAAATCGATTGACATCGTGGACCGGTTTCCATAGATTCACACGGCAAACGACACCGGCAACCGTGAGTTTCATACCCAAGGCGGAGGAAGATGGATATGCCGAGAAACAAGGCGACCTACAGGTTATTGGTGTTTCTTGCAGCTGCCGCATTCACTTTCGCGACCTGCGTGGCCCGGGAGGAGTCGAAGACCGAAGCCGCGCCTGGGCAGCTGCAGTTCCCGGAATCGACCAGCCTGTGGAAGGTGGAGACGGACAGCAGCATCGTGTACCTCATGGGTTCCATCCACCTGCTCAAGGAGACCGACTTCCCGCTCCACCCGAAGATGCTAAACGCCTTTGACGAGGCCCAAACCCTTCTCCTCGAAGTGGAGCTGGACAGCGCAAAGACACCCGAGTTCCTGCAGTACCTCCTCGCCGAAGCTGCTTATGACTCGGGTAGGACCCTCCAGACGGAACTGGGCGACTCGGTCTACACCCTTCTCGAGACCCAGATGGCGTCGCTGGGCCTTGCCCTCGATCAGATGAAGCAGTTCGAACCCTGGATGGTTGCGCTGACGTTTCTCGGCCTCAAGGTCCGGCAGATGGGCTTCGACCCCGACTTCGGTGTCGATGTGTATTTCTATGAAGAAGCCAAGGCCCAGGGCAAGGCCATAGGGGCACTTGAGACGCCGCAGTACCAGATTGGCCTCCTCGGCTCCATGTCACCCTCGTTCCAGCGATCCTTGGTACTTCAAACCCTGGAGCAGGCCGGCGACCTCGAGGAGGCACTGGACGTGATAGTGCGCCACTGGAAGACCGGCGATCTCGAGGGCCTCGAAGCGACGATCAATAAGAGCCTCGAGGACTTCCCGGAGATCCGCGACCTGTTGCTCACCGGGCGAAACCGCAACTGGATCCCCAAGATCGAGGACTGTGTCAGGGGGCACGGGATATACCTAATCATCATGGGCGTTGCTCACATGTCGGGGGAAGACGGCGTGGTGGCCATGCTGAGGCGAGCCGGTTATAAGGTCGAGCAGATGTAATGCAGGTGTGCCTGCCCGCCCGGCCATCCTGTATGCAAGAGGCTGTCCGGACCCGGTCCTGCGCCTGAGGCGCCTATTGCCCGTGGACCGCCTCCTCCCCAAAGATCTGGGCCGAGAAGATCTGGATCTCCGCCCCTTCCCGCCAGCATCCCTGAGGCAGGCCGGCTTTTGTACATGTGTGGTCAAGGAACTCGTAACGGTCCCAGCCATAATCGGCGGCCACCTGAGGAAGCAGCAAACCGCTGTGGTAGCCTTTCTCTATGTAGATGCCGTGCTTGCCGACTTCTATCTCCTCGGGGTTTGTGATCTTCCTAAGAGGGGTCAAGACCGAGATCTCAATTGAGATATCATCGAGCTCATCCGCAGTCATCGGAGGGAACCGCGGGTCCTCAGTTGCCGCCGCCACGGCCATCATGGAGATAGTCTTACAAAGAGGGTACACACCTTGGATGTGGCCTATGCAGCCCCGCAGCTGCCCGTGCTTGGTGATGGTGACAAAGGCTCCCCTCTTCTCATTCAGGGCGGGCGAATCCGCCTCGGGCTCCGCGACCGCCTCTCCGGTGAGCTTCGCCTCGATGGCGTTCCGGGCTATCTCGAGCAGCCTGGCTTTCTCGGTTTCCAGTAGTCCCAGATCGACACCGACCGACGCTTCCTCCACCAGGGCTGCTGCGAAGTAGCCGACCACACTGGATCTATCCCCGGTGACATCGCCGGAGTTCGCATAGGCCAGGTTCATCGCCTTCGATGCACCCAGCTGACGGGCGGCCATCATCACCGTAATGATAGGCCCTCCACCACAGGCTTCACATTTGCGGGTCCTCAGGTCCTCTGCCAACCCTTCATAGTCATAAGCGGCTACCCGGTCCAGGACAACCCGGTCCAGACGTACGGCCTCATCGTAGGCATGGAAGTGCGAAAGGTCCGTGCTCGCCACCAGAAGCACATTCATGCCCCGTGCACCTGCCACGATCGCCTCAGCCAGCCGCCTGCAATTGGCCGGTGACTGATCTCCCATCACTATGGGAACCAACTTGAGATTGCTCACGGTCATCTGAAGAAACGGCAGTTGCACCTCGAGGGAATGCTCTTTCAGATGAGCCTCGCGGTTGAAAGTGATGGAGTCATCTGCATCCAGTATGGCCTGTGCCAGAGCGGTGTGAATAGGGATGTCACCGAGTGGCGTACGATAGGGCCCTTCAATATAGACCGAGCTCCCGTCGAAATAGACATGGTGGCTGGGGGCGACAATGACTACCGCATCATATGTCATGCCTTCCACAAGCCGGTAGGCGTGGGCGGCGATCTGCCCGGAATATATGTACCCGGCATGCGGCGAAACAAGTCCTATGACCCTGCCGCCTATGTCCGGCGGCTGGACATTCGACAGCATGTCCGATACGGCTTCCCTGAGAGCCTGCGCCGTGCCCGGATAAAAGCTCCCGGCTACCGCAGGTTCACGAACCTTGGCTGCACCGTCCATGTCGGCAGACCTCCCTTCCTGGGTATCATCTCCCTTGGAGCAGGCCGTAAAAGGGATGACAACGCATACGAGCATCGCAAGCGAGAATCTCAGCAGTCCTTTAGCCACAACCCTGCCCTCCGTCGGAAAGCGCCTGTTCGATCATCTCCAGGAGGTCGTGTCTCAACCCGTCACGGCTACCCGCCGTTACACGGATGATCTTCACATCCGGCCGCTCTCTCACGGCTTCCATGAAAGCACCTCCGGACACACCCATGGTCGCAATGGTGGGAAGATCGCTTTCAAGCGCCTCTAGTATCATAGCCCTGAAATGAGGTGATATCAACTCCATCTTGCCTATTTCATCTATCACCACAACCTGATGTCCGACCATCGCGCGTCTCACGGCCCCGACGCCGACGGCCTCCAGGTTCTCGACGTTGACGCGATAAGGACCCACCCTCGGCCCTTGCTTGAGGTGCCTCGAAGCCAGAATCCGCCGCTCCCCGTCAAGAGACTCAATGGCAAAACCGGTACGGCTTCCGCATTCCCTGATCTCGCGTGTAAGGACACCGCCGGCGCGGTCGCCCAGAGCATTCGCGACACTTTCTATCAGGGTGGTCTTCCCAACCCCGGGCAGTCCGGTGAGAATGATATTCATGACATCATATCACCGTATCGCGTTTCCAGTTGGTGTCATCGGTCTCGGGGCAATCGGTATTGTAGTGGAGACCCCGGCTTTCACGCCGTAGCATGGCCGACCTTATGATCAGCTCCCCCACCAGAGCTATGTTTCTCAGCTCGATGAGATCCTCCGTGAGTTTGTATCTCCAGTAGTAGCCCTCGACCTGTTCTCTCAGGAGACTCATACGCTTCGAGGCTATAGCAAGACGTTGGTCGGATCGCACGATTCCCACGTAGTCCCACATCAGTCTTCTGACCTGGTCCCAATCATGGTCAAAGAAGACCGTCTCTTTCGCCACGGCTGTGCCTTCGTCACGCCAGGCTTCCGCCCGAGGCACGCGGCCGTCGAATGTCGCCAGAGCAGCCGCGGCGGTCTCGGCAGCCCGGTTCGCGAAGACCAGGGCCTCCAGCAGCGAGTTGGAGGCCAGCCGGTTCGCGCCATGCAATCCTGTGCAGGCGGCCTCGCCCGCGCAAAGCAGGCCTTCGATGGCGGTCCTGGCTTTGAGATCGGTCACGACCCCGCCGCACATGTAGTGAGCCGCAGGCACAACCGGAATAGGCTCTCTGGTCATGTCGATTCCATAGGCCAGACAGGTCTCGTATATGTTGGGGAATCGTCGCTTTATCACATCTCCTCCGAGCGGCGTGGCGTCCAGCAGTACGTGCTTGTCGCCGCGCTTCTTCATCTCGGAATCCGCCGCCCTTGCCACAATGTCTCTCGGCGCGAGATCGCCGCGTTCGTGGTAGCGCGCCATGAAGGCGTCCCCGTCAATCGTCCTCAGGACAGCGCCCTCACCGCGTACCGCCTCGGAGATCAGGAAGCTCTTAGCCCTCGGATCATAGAGACAAGTCGGGTGGAACTGCACGAATTCGAGGTTGGCGACCCGCGCCCCCGCACGGTAAGCCATGGCTATCCCGTCTCCGGTGGCTATGTCGGGATTCGACGTATAGAGATAGACCTTGCCCGCCCCTCCCGTAGTCAATAGCGTCGCCTTGGCAAGATAGGCCTGGATCTCCTGCGTCACCACATCCATCGCATATGCACCCCAACAGCGGTCGGGTTTCACCGGCCTGCGTATCCGCTTGGACTCGAGCATGAGATCCACGGCCAGGTGGTTCTCAAAGAAGCGGATGGTGCCCATGGACCTTGCCCTATCCAGAAGTCTGGTCTCGATTTCCCGGCCAGTGCTGTCCCTGGCATGCACTATCCTTCGAGCCGAATGGCCTCCCTCACGGCCGAGATCCAGGTGCTTGCCGCCCCCGGCACCTGGGGAGAAGGAGACTCCGATGCGGATCAGGCTTTCCAGGCAAGCCTGACCATGACGGACCACGAAGTCAACCACCTCGGGATGACAAAGCCCACAGCCTGCCTTCAAGGTATCGCGGATGTGAAGATCAGCCGAGTCGGATTCACCGATCGGGACTGCGATGCCTCCCTGAGCATAGTTGGTGTTGGAATCACTCCGCTCCTTCTTGGTGATGATGTTGACCGTGCCGTGGCGGGCGAGTTTTATTGCAGCCATAAGGCCCGCGATTCCACTTCCTATGACGAGGAAATCCGATTCTTCGGGGGTCATGTGTTTGCTCCAAGCCTTCCGTCCAGGGTTCCCCAGAAGGCGTCAGGCTCCAGAAAACCAAGTTGCGTAGCCACGATCAAGGAAATTTCCCGTAAACCGCCGGGCAGTTTCCAGACATCCTTTTCCGTGGTAAGAATGCCGGTACAGCCGTACTTGGCCATTATCTCGCCGACGGAGCCCGCGTCACCGACGCTGTACCAGTGATGGTCCCGGAAGCGTATGCTCACGGGTATGCGCGCCCCTATGTTCTCACAGGAACGCTCGAAGGCACTGGGTCTGGCAATGCCGCTCACCAGAGCGAACCGGCCCCCAATCAAAGCGTCCCCAGCTCTACGTTCGCCCCTGGTATCGAAGAGCACGGGGTCCGAACGCATGGCGTAGAAAACCGGGGCTTCACCGAGATAAGCCAGCTCATCACGGGATGGACGCGAATCCCCGTCCTTAAGCAGCACAACCACCAGGTGCTCGGGCCTGATCGCCGACCATCCTTCGCGGAGTGTGCCCCAGGGCAGAAGCGCCCCACCGCCTCTCAGCGAATCCCGGTCGAAACACAGCACATCGGCCTGCCGGGCGAGGTTTCTCACCTGAAAGCCGTCGTCGAGAACAAGCAAGTCCGCCCCCAGCCGGTCCCTGGCCTCAATGGCCGCCCCCAGGCGGTCCTTCCCCACCACGACCCCAACCCCGTCAAGCCGCTTGGCCATCATGTAGGGTTCGTCACCGGCATCCTCTACTCCGGCCACGAGATCGCGGCCGTCGCTCACAACAAGCGGAGACCGGGCGGACCTTCGCCGGTAGCCTCGCGAGAGAATGCACACCCGTCGTCCCAGGTCCCTGAATCTCTCTGCTATCTGCATACAAACCGGCGTCTTTCCGGTACCGCCCACGGCAAGGCTCCCTGCACTCACAACCGGGATGCCCACCTCCACGCGCTTGAACGGGATCCGCCTCCACAGACCCACCCCGGCCGCATAGAGGCCTGAAAGCGGTATCAGGAGTGGAAGCAGGAACCCGCGGGCAGTTCCCCCGTATTCATCGGGCGGCTTCACACTTCTCAGATCGACAACATCCATACCCGATCCTCAGGGCAAGAGGCCTTGATCAGCCATTATGTTCACACACTCAGCGGCAATACCTTTTCGATGTCTGACGGCCCGGATGGCTCGCTCGGCCATGCTCTCCCTGCCCGCCTTGTCACGGGCCAAACCGTCGAGCAATCCTGCCAACCCGGCCTCATCGGTCACACATGCACCGCCCTCGGATTGCAGGTACTCGATGTCATCAGTGATGTTGGAGATGTGCGGACCGACAAGCGTTACCGTCCCCTGGGATGCGGGTTCCAGCGGGTTATGGCCGCCGAGCGGTTTGAAGGTCCCGCCGACTATGGATATGTTGGATATGGCATAGACTTCGAGGAGCCTCCCCATCTGCCCGATTATCAGGACCTCGGTCTCAGCCCGGGCACGGCTCTCAGGCGACTCTTTCGACAGAGTGACGAAGGCACGTCCTTGTGCACTGCACAATTCCTCGATCTGAGGCACGAGACTCATGTGTCGGGGCGCAATGACTACAAGCGGCCGTAGATCGGTCAATGCGGACGCCACGGCTTCGAGCACGATCTCACTCTCACCGCTTCTCGCCGACCCGACGGAAATGACAAGCCTCGACGGGTCGATGCCGAGATCCTGCCTGACCCTCGCACGATCTTCCATGGACAACGGTTTGGGCAGAATGTCGAACTTGGTGTTTCCGACCACTCTGACTCTATCAGGCGGACCACCGAGATCGATGATCCGCTGCGCATCGTTTTCGGTCCTCATCAGGAGCAGGCTAAACTGGCGCAGCACGTATTTGACAAAAGGTCTCACCATCCGGTATCGGGGGTAAGACTTCCTCGAGATCCGGCCGTTCACGAGCACCAGCGGGGCACCGGCCTTCCGGGTCTCCACGATGAGGTTGGGCCAGAGTTCGGTTTCTCCCACTATGAGGAGCGATGGCTTCAGCGCTCCGACAAACCTTCTCACGGCAGGAAGGAAGTCCAGCGGGGCTACAAGGGCATCCACGCCGCACAGTTCCTTCGCGGCCCGTTTTCGCCCTGTGACGGTCATCGTGGTCACCAGGATCCGGACCCCCGGAACCCTGCTTCTGATCTCTGCAACCACAGGGCCTATGCTCGAGACTTCGCCGACCGAGGACCCATGAAACCACACCAGGGGGCCTTCGCCTCGAGGAGGTGGACACAGACCCAGGCGCTCGCGCAAGGGCCGCCGAAGAAACGGCAGCACACAGTACCCGGCCGACAGAAGCCAATAGAGGAGCAGC
>CAZRAU010000077.1:0-15930 GCA_964598025.1 uncultured bacterium | reverse complement strand
AGAGGATGTCGGCTTTGCCGTCTCCGCTGAAGTCGGCTGTTCCCCGGACCGCCCATTCAAGGTTGGCCACAGGGGTGGTGTTGGCAACACTGCCAAGGCTGCTGCCGTTCATGAACCAGATGATGTTGCCGCCGTTTCCACTGTTCCGCCATTGGAAGTCCTGGCCCACCGGATCGCTTACCTTCTTGGCGCCGTCGGGGCAAGTCCCTATGAGATCCTCGCCGTGACCTTCACCAACAAAGCAGCCGGCGAGATGACCGACAGGGTGAGGGCCCTCGTGGGTGACACAGCCGCAGGCATCTGGATGGGCACGTTCCATTCCATCTGTGCGAGAATATTGAGAATCGAGGGCAGGCGGCTCGGGATATCTCCCGATTTCACCATATATGATGACCATGACCAAGTGCTCCTCATCAAGCAGATCCTCTCGGACCTGGGCCTCACGAAGAGCAGGCTTACACCATCGGCGGTGCTTTCCAGAATCAGCTGGGCCAAGTCCAATCTCATGAGCCCGGAGAACTTCGCCGGGATGGTGGGGAACCTCTATGATCGGAAGACCGCGGATATCTACTTGGACTATGAGCATGCCCTGAGGGCGAACAACGCGCTGGACTTCGACGATCTGATCTGCATGCCGGTCAGGCTGTTCAAACAAGATCAGGATGCCCTGGCGAAATTCTCAGGCAGGTTCAGACACATCTTGATCGATGAGTACCAGGACACCAACCATGCCCAGTACGAGTTTGTCAGATTGCTCTCATCTATCCATAGAAGCGTGTGCGCGGTAGGCGATGACGACCAGTCAATCTACAGATGGAGAGGTGCTGACGTTACCAATCTGCTCAATTTCGAAAGGGACTTCCCGGAAGCTGCGGTGGTCCGCCTGGAGCAATGCTATCGCTCGACCAAGACCATTCTTGCCGCCTCCCAGGCAATCATACAACACAACGTCGCGAGGAAGGAGAAGAACCTCTGGACGGAGAATCCGGTCGGCAGGAAGGTCACGATCTCAGCTGTCAGGGATGAGCGTGGGGAGGCCGAATTCGTGGCGGACGTGGTGAACAGGATGATGGAGGAAGAAGGCAAGCACCTTTCTGACTTCGTGGTGCTCTATAGGACCAATGCCCAGTCCAGACCGATGGAAGATGCCTTCCGGAGAAAGGGAGTGCCTTATGTCATTGTCGGGGGCATCAAGTTCTACGAGCGCAAAGAGATCAAGGACATGATAGCCTACCTCAGGGTGCTCGCGAACACCAGGGACTCTGTGAGCCTTTCCAGGATAATCAACGTGCCCCACAGAGGCATAGGCGATGTCACGTTCAACCGGCTCAGAGAGTTCTGCGCCGACCAGGGGATATCACTTTCGGATGGCCTCACCAGGGTCTCCGAGATTGCCGGGCTCAATGCCGCCTCCAGACGCACGCTTGAGACCTTCGGAAGTCTGCTTGAGAAACTTCGCATGGAATCGGTCGGCAAATCGGTGGAAGAGGTCATCAAGCTTGTGGCCGAGAAATCGGGATACATGGAGTATCTCAAGACGCTGGACAAAGTGGAGAGCATCGCCAGGACGGAGAACATCGGGGAACTGGTGGCCGGCGGCTACGAGTTCCAGGAACGCAGAGAAGAGCCCACACTGCAGAAGTTTCTCGAGGAAGTCTCCCTAGTTATGGATATCGACCTATGGGACGACAAGCGCGCGGCGGTGAGTCTCATGACGCTTCACAATGCCAAGGGTCTGGAATTCCCGGTGGTTTTCATAGCCGGGGCTGAAGAAGGTTTGATCCCGCACCATACCTCTTTCGAGGACCGGGCTGAGATGGAGGAGGAACGGCGGCTTTTCTATGTGGGTATGACAAGGGCAAAGGAGCGGCTCTTTATATCGACCGCTGCCGGGCGAAGAGGTTTCCGGGGCTGGATGCCCCAGGTCGTCTCCAGGTTTGTAGAGGACATCCCGGGGGACTACGTCGAGATTCTGGCCTTATCGGAGGACCGTTATGTCCCGGAGGATACCCACTGCGACGGGGGCGAGGAGAAGGTGGTCCGGATAGGGGCCCCCGTACGGCATGCGGAGTGGGGGGCCGGTCGGGTCGTGGCCTGTGAGGGCTACGGAAAGCAGCTCAGGCTCACGGTGAAATTCGGTGGGGGCAGAGTCAAGCGCCTCCTGGCCCAATACGCCGACCTCGAATTCCTGGAAGAAGACCTCCCGTAACCTGGCTCTTGAGGCCCGCATACGGCGGGGGTCCTAGCGGACGAGAATGATCTTGGAGTTGTAAACGCCGCTTCTGGAGCGAATCGCGAGATAGTAAGTGCCGCTGGCCGCCGGATTGCCGAATTGGTCCCTTCCATCCCATTCCACTCTGGCCTCTCCGGAAACGACAATGTGCGCCATCCGTCTAACCAGGCGGCCGCGCACGTCATAGACCGCGACATCCACCGGCACCTGACGATCGGTAACGGACATACTTAGAACCATGTAATGAGAGAATGGGTTGGGATAGAGACCCAGAACCAGATCCGTCCCTTCGGGAGTACCATCGACACCCGCCGGGGACGTGCTCAGCCAGCCTGAGTAATCGACCTTCCCGACAAAGAGCGCGGGGTCGGGCGGATCGGAGCCCCACCATGTTGAGTGAGCCTTCATCTCATTGCCGGTGGCATTATAGATGGCGTACTGCGAGTTCTGAACCACATTGTTCTGCCCGCCCAGCATCAACGAGGTGTCTCCCAGGACGGGGTTAGCATATACAAACACGGCCACACCGATCCTGTTCTCCGCTATTGTAGTCTTGGAAATCACAGGGTTGGAATAGTACGCTGCCTTCACGCCGCAGTCCCCGTTGAACGCAATCCAGCACGAGTCTACTGTCGGAGAGCTGTTACTCAGATAGATGCCGCACTGCGAGTTGTTGCGGATCTCGTTCCCACCGAGGATGCTGGGCGAAGAAGAATAGCATGAGATGCCATGGCCCTGGGTAGTGTATCCGATCAGGTTGTCTTCAAGGACGGCATGAGAAGACGTAGAGAGGATGACACCGGCATAGAGATTCTCGGTCACATGATTACCCACTATTATAGGGGTCGCTTCATTCGTGGATATTCCGTAGTTGTTGCCGGTGACTGTATTATGGTCGATAACCGGGGCGGCTTCAGTGATTTTGAGCCCCAGCATACAGTCAGTCACGAAACACTCTGAGACATACGCATCCGAAGTCTGGCATTCGACACCGGTGACGGCGCCGAATATGTTGGTCTTGGTAATGGTAGCGGACGAGCCGGCCTTGAGGAGAATTCCCATCCAAGCGTCCAGGCAATATGGATAGGTTATGGGGCCCATGTCAATCATGGCGGTCGGGCTTCCGACGGCCACAAACTCTCCCTCCACTTCAATCTCGCACTTGCCGGCGGATGATCCCGTCGGCGAAACGTCATCACAGACGAATCTGATATCCGACCCGCGTTCAATGGACAGGCGGCCGGCACCGTCGACCTTCACGTCTCCGACCACGTCGATCCGGCCGGAAAGCGTAATGTCACCTGAAACAGTGCCAAAGACCGGCTGGGCATACAGTCCCGCCCTCGTAACCGTAGCGCCCATGCACGGCCAGTCCACCCTTCCACCGGGCATGCCCAGGTCCAGGACGAAGAGCAGGGAGTCGCTTGAACCGGCGAGTATCTCTATGTTGCCGTCCAGGTCGACATCCTGCGTATTCGCCCCCGACAGGCACAAGCCTTTCATGGGGACGGGAGCGATGAAGTTGGCTCCCGACGGTCTGATAATACGCATGCTGCCCTCTTGCAAAGCGACCACGATCTCGCAGACGCCATCCTGATCGATGTCGGCCAAGACCGGTGAGCCTATCGGTGTGCCACCGACGCTCACCTGACGTGTCACGCTGGTTCCATCGATGCACAGGACCAACCCGCACTGGAACGTGCAGACAATCTCAAGACCTATGTCGCCGTCGAGGTCGCCGAGAGCGATTTTGTCGGGACATGCCGGAAGCACCACGGTATCCTTCACGCTGCCGTCTGATGCATCCATGATATAGAGCATACTGCCGGCTGCTGCGACGATGTCGATCGAGCCGTCCCGGTCAATGTCACCCGCGACCATGCATGATATGGGAGCAGCCGAGATATGCTCATCCCACCGCGTGCCCGGAGGATTCACGCTGCATGTCAGGCACGTAATGTCGCCGTCATCGGTGCTGAATATCACTTCCTTGTAGCCGTCCAATTCGTCATCGCAGACCACAATGCCGGTAAGCTTCTCCTGGTAGGTTGTCAGCTGATGGCTCCAGACGTATGCACCCGACGCATCGAAGGCGTGTATTCGAGAGAACATGAAATCATAGGTGCTCATAAGGATCTCGAAGCTCCCGTCACCCGCCAGATCCGCTACGACCGGCGATAGCACCGGATACTCCGTATAGCGCCGCCATATGGTACTGCCGTTCGCACCATCGGCCACAATCAGGGAAGCCTTCGTGGTCAGGATCGCTTCGGTGGCCCCGTCGCCATTGAGGTCGAATGCCGACGGCTTGATGCTTCCGAACACCTGGTCGAGTCCCATATCTTCCTTCACCCAGAGGAAGGAACCTTCGAAGTCCAGAGCTGCCGCGTAGGTCCCGCCTGATGTTACCAGGATATCAAGCTGGCCGTCGGCGTCCAGATCGGCGATCGCATGGCCCTTGATGCGATCCCCTATCTTGATGGGATAACCCGACTCGAATGGATAGACATATGTCGCAACGGTCACGATGTTGTTGGATTCATCCAGTTCCGCGATTTCGTCGGCAGCGTCGGCCACCAGATAGAAAAAGAGGTCTCCCGCGTCGACATCGTCGACCACGAACGAAATCTTGCGTTTCTCCCAAGCCCAGAAGTCCTCGTACAAAAGGCTTGTCAGGAGCACGCCGCCTGAGTCCGGATGACCGGAGTAAAGACCCACTGAGAACTCATCGAGGGGGACTCCACCGGCGTTCCAGATCTCGGCCTGGATCTCCACGGGCTTGCCCGGCAAGGGGAAATCGGGCCCGATCTCAACCGAATACGGGCGTATCAAGAGATCCGGGGCCGTCACAGGCAGTTGGTTCAGGTCGAAGTTGAGGCAAGGATCGCCGAAAAGGTTAAACTGCCGCACCAACGTCACGTCACCCAGCTTGGCCAGGTGTCGGGTCTTCGCCTCCAGTATTAACTCGCCCAGGAACGTGGAACCGTTTATGTAAGCCGCCTTGATGATCTCAGGAGCAAGCACGGTCGAGGCGTTTCCGCCGGCCGCTCTCGATGACGCCAGGCAGGCAATTGCTCCTCCTCCATCCTGTGTGAGCAAGCGCTCCGCAAAGCAGTCGACCCCTCCGTCCGTATAGGTTTTGGTTACGTTGTCGAACCATCCGTTGCTGCAAGATATGGAGAGAACGATCGGAAGCCTGCCGGCGTTCTCAAGGTTGTCTATCAGGCTGCTCTTGAAGACCCGTTGCAGGCGTCCTCCCCAGTCCCACTCGTCGCCGTCGCCGCTATATAGCAGGAAGAGCTTACCGGCCGCCAGCGAGTCCAACATGGCCTGACAGGCTTGGCTGTCTCCCACATCGGTTGCGGGGAAATCGTGTCTGTAGTATCTCGAAACATGAATGTCATCGGGTACATATGCTTCCAGGCTGTCGAAGTAGACGACGTAGTCCTGCTTCTGCGCGAAGTAGCAACCCCCGGCGAAGAGCACCGACTTGGTCCAGCCGTCGGTGGGCAGGGGGGAATACGAGGACAGCTTGGAGAAGTACCGTGTCAGTTCAAGTTCGTTACCGACGGGTATCCGACCGATCATGATGTCCTCGAAATCATCGGAACCGGCTACGCAGGCATAGAAGTGGTCGGAGGCGCTCGCGTCGCCCCCATAACCGTCGTATTCGGGAACCATCCTGGTGAGGTTATCGTTTTCGTATGCATCCCCGAGAAGCACGACGAAACCGAGCCGACCGTCTCCGAAGTGCTCGGCTGTCCCCGTGTTATAGAGGGCTTTGATGAAATCCCTGATCGCGATCGGACTGTAGACCGAAATCGAGGCGACATCGATCATACCTACATTCAGTCCCATTCGTTCGGCCCATATTCCGGCAAGCGAATCCACGTAAGGACTGCTGAAGAGAACATCGCCGGCGATGACAAGCACATCTGCTCGGGCGTCGCGGCAGTCTTCGAAATTCCGGCAACGGGTCACCGTACCGGGCCCGTCCGCGGTCTGATAACCCGGGGTGATTCCATAGCCCACAAGGACACGGCTGCAAAGCCGTGAGAGCGGTCCGGTATCGACGCAGAAATCCCCTGTCATTCCCGATGCGGCTATTCTTACGTCGATCTTCGACGAGGAGGCAACAGGCGATAGGATCTCGAACAGAGCGATTCTCTGATCGCGTATGTTGGCCGTCTCAACCAGGCGAGCATCAAGCGGCTCCCCGCCTGCCTCAAACGTTACCCGGAAGCCCCGGCAATCCGGTATAGGGACGCAGACAGATGCCCCCTCAGGGGCGGATATGAGGTCGGCGGGGACTGAGAAGTCTCGGACGGCCTCGCCGGCGGCCAGACACAATGCGAAGGGGATGGCGATAGCCGCAATAGCTACCACCATCCCAATTGCCAGTTCCCCGCTTGGTTTTAACAGCATTCTCCGCACTTCTCCTCTCGAAGATCCGCCGGCAAAGCAAATCCTCGCTGCTCGCTTCCATACGTTGTCAAGTGCGGCGTCTATTCTTTTCAGGTGCCTTCGACAAGCCAAGGCGCGATCTGAGAACCTCCGGCCCGGCTACGAACGCCTCCACCGGCTGCAATCTCAGCACCGCTCTGCCGGCAGGTGTCTGTCAAGATCTATTCAAACAGACTCTTGACGCCACCCCAGGTCGAAGCCCTTGTGGCCATCGCACAATCATCCAGATCCAGCTGCATGTTGAAGTCAACATTGTCGAGCATGTAGGTGGAGCTTTCAGTATCGCAATCCCTGAAGTAGAAGCCCTCGTATGTGCCCTGCCCACACAGCTCCGCGTATTCACCCGTACCGTCCTGGATGATAATAACGGCGCCGGAAAGCCCGTCCATACATTCCTCGGGATCTAGAATCCCATTGCCGTTCATGTCGATAATCTGGAAAGTAAGGTCACAGATACCCTGCATCGATCCTACACCGGACTTCTCGAGGTAGAGGTCATTGTTGTCAAAAGTACCGGTCCATATGTAGGCACCCGGATCATAGACATAGTAGTTGACCCAGATGTAGTCCCACCGCAGGGCATCGTTGCCCACCGCCGGCCAGCCGTCTTCGCCAACGGTCATGGACCAAGCACCCGGCGCAAGATCCCCACCATCAATTGCGCCTGCGTATACGACCGGGCTATCCTTGACCATGTTGCCGGAGCCCGTGCAGTGAAACTCATAATGCACTTGCGCATAGGCCACACTCGCGAACATGAGCGCAACCCCAAACAGTACTAGAGCCTTCTTCATTTGCCAACCCTCCGTTTGAGAGACAAAGCCACTCAGCCTGAAACACGGTCTTCCGTTCTCGCATCCCTCCCTTCCACTACCAATCTCAAGTCTATGAGGCCGTCAGCCTATCTGTATAACGCCTTAATCGCACCCCAACTGCTCGGCGCCGTAGCACTGGCACACCCGGTCATCAGCGTAAGATTGCCGCCATTGTGAAGCGTGTCGAGCGCGGGCGGAACCTTGAAGGAGAAATAATTGCTGGCGAGTGCTCCCCAGCCCCACTTACAGTCCATCTCTCCGCCTGAACCGTCCGTGCAGAGCTTGGAGAGACGCGCATCAAAGAGGTTTTCTCCCCACTTCTCCACCAAATCCAGGGAGCCGTTCCCGTTCGTGTCCCAGATGGTGATTTTGGGTCTGATCGCGCCCCAACACCAACCGTTGTAACCCGCTGGCGCGTTGGTGGCCTGAATGTAGAATGTCCCGGCGAAACTGCCCACCCACTTGAAGGCGCCGGCTGTGGTTGTGTCGTAGTTGGGCTTGAAGTAATGGTTCCAGATGTAGTTGAATCTCAGCGTCGGATCCACCGGCCAGCCGGTGTCACAGAGCGTGAACTCAATGATACCGTCAGCACCGCTTGTAAAGCCGCCACCCTGATATGTTGCCGGGCTCTCAAGGATGTTCCCGTAGATCTCGTAGTCGAAATTCCAGGCTCCTGCAATGGCCGGTATTAGCAGCACGGCCAGAGCTACGCCTGCAACCGTAATATATCCTTTCTTCATAAGCGCACTCCTTCTTTTCCAAAGCGAACTCGAGCTCATGAGCCTATAGCAATTCCTACTGCTTCGGCATCACCATCCTTTCAAAAACAAACACGAATGCGAGCGTAACTACCAAAGTTGCCAAGTCCGGTGCCCGCTTTTTTTAGGCGGATCAATCTTACCATAAATCCTAAGAGATGTCAACAACGCAATATGCGGTAATTGACGGGATGCCCCTAGTTGTATAGAGTAATTGGCGATGGGGGGAAGGTCACCTTTTGGGGGCCTTCGCATCCAAAGGCTTGAGATGGTGGTAAGCATGCCCCGATTCTGTTGGAGCAAGTACGGGGCCTGGAGGATAGGCATGGTGTGGGGGGGATCCGGGTTGCGTTGGCTTGTGGGCAAAACCAGTGCCCTGGTTGCCATGGTGCTACTGACCGCGGTCAGTCATTCCGGCGCTTCGGCCTTGTCGGTGCTCAACCTGGATTTTCTGGGGCGTGGGGGTGGGACCGCCGGGCTGGCGGCCAGAGTTGGAGATCCCGACAATGTATGCTGGAACTCATCGGGATTGGCCTTCGGGGCCGGCAATACGGCTTTTGCCGGTTATATGGACTATCTTGTCGGCGTCGGGGGAGGAACGGCCGGGTATGTGGGAAAGGCCTCCGGCGGCTGCGGTTATGGTGTATGGGCCTCATATCTTACCGGCAGGTCCCTGACGCGGACAAGCTTCGACGACCCCACAGGCGGCAGGGGCGAGACCTTCAACCATGGCGAGCTGATGAGTGGAGTTGCGGTGGGCGCGGGCTTGTTGCCCTATCTGTCCGCTGGAGCCGCTGTCAAGGTTGCTAAGCAGGATCTTGATGACTTTACTTCCTCAGGTCTCTTTGGAGATCTCAGCGTCACCCTTAGAGCGTATTCACCCGATCCTGTGGTGAGCTCTCGTCCCGGCATCTATACATCTTATATCGCAAGGAACATCGAGGTGGCCCGGTGGGGAGAAGATGAAGGTGAATTGCCCGGAAATTCCGAGATAGGTGTAGCCTTTGAGTTTCCCAGGAGCAGCATGGTCGCGGGGTTCTCTTTCTACTTCGGAGCAGGCGACAGGCGTGAAGTCCGGTGGGGACTTGAGGTTGGTCTTTCCAGAGAGTTTGAAGTGCGTCTGGGTTACCGGAGAAGGACCGGCCGAATGTCCGATCAGGCGTGTGATCTACCATGGGAGCGCGGTCTGCTGGCGGGCTTCGGGTTGGGCTTCGGGCCCCTGAGGCTGAACTACTCCTATGAAGACGCGAGCCCCCTGGATAACATACATCGGCTTTCGGTCACGTCGGTCCTGGGCGGGGACAAACAAAATTGACATATCGCTATTTCTATGATATGATTTATCTTGGCCTTAGCATAAGCGCGTCGAAGCGACCAGTTGAGACGGCGCGAGGGGGGTGATGCCGCGAAGCCTCCGGTTTGCGAATGCCGGGTATTGTGTGATCCGGCCGGGCACCCGGAGAGATGTGAAGGCTTTTCACAGCTGCACTGATAAAGCCGGCTGAGCGAGGTGAAGCCGGTTTCGATACATCGCCGACCCTCCCATAGAGGAGGGTGAGAGGTCCGTCGTCGAGAGGAGGGAACGATGAAGAGAATTTGCTACGTGTTTGCGGTTGGGATATGTCTCTTGGTACCTGCAATCGCATTTGGCCTTACCTATACCACCCCGAATACTACGGACGGCAAGATCGAAAGTGATAC
This sequence comes from uncultured bacterium, assembly GCA_964598025.1. GTDB lineage: Bacteria > Arandabacterota > Arandabacteria > Arandabacterales > Arandabacteraceae > JALGWN01. The sequence continues at coordinate 5,959 of CAZRAU010000077.1, read as the reverse complement.
GCCCGTACTGGGTGGCACGACCTGGGAGTCGGATGAGCTAATAGACAATGACGGGGGCACCAACTTCTATCTCACTTGGGATGATACGACGTTCTATTGCGGCATCTCGGGAAGCTACGCCATCCAGGAGGACGGCCAGTTCGATTGGTTCATAGCCTTTGATACGGATCAGATTCCGGGATCCGGAGCTACCTCGGACGGCTACGGCGCCGTCACCTTCGCAGGCGACTTCTTGCCCGAGGTGATCTACTACTATGCCGGAGGCTTCGGCTGGTATGAGAGCAGCGAATGGGATACTGCCGCTGGAGGAGCATGGGTCTGGCGAGGTTGGACCGACAACTGCAGCTTCGGCGGCTGGTCCGGCAACGATTCCACTGAGTTTTGCATTCCGGACAGCATGCTGCAGCATGCCGACAGTGTTGCGATCTGCTCGTGGATAACGGACGAAAACCAGAATCAGATCCTGGCGTCCTATCCGCATGCTAATCCGATCGGGGCGGTCACACAGCTCATGACCCACTTTTTCGTGGCCAAGGACCTGGGTCCCGGTGTAGCGCCCAATACGCTTCCCGTACTGCCGCCGGCCGGTGACGCGGTCGTCGACAACGAGCGGAGCTTCGAGTTCACCTGCACAACGCTTGCGGACATCACGCCGGGCAACTGCGGCAACGCGACGTCGATGACCTTTTTCTATACCACCAACGGGTCTCAGCCCGACACCAATAGCTCCTTTGTTTTGGGCACGTACGATGATTGCCGGGTGGGAGCGGATACGACAGACACGTACTATGCGATCATCCCTGCGCCGGATGACGCTGTTGTCACCTGGATTGCCAAAGGTGTCGCCAAGAACGGCATCCCGGATGTGAGCGACACCAGCTTCACGTTCGTGCAGGGTGGTGCTGCCTGGGTAGGCAATGCCGGGTCGAGTCCGAACAACTGCACGGTGTGGGCGGAGATCTATGTCGGTGACGAGGGACAGACCTCCTCTGTCAAGTTCCCCTACACAACGGATGGAAGCGATCCGAGGGTGACTCCGGCGGATACTGCGGACGGTATCTTTGACGCCAAGATGGGCAACAACGACAAGTTCTATGCGGTGCTCACCGCCCCGGCCCCGGGCGATACGGTCACCTGGTATGCGTTCGGCGTTGACGCAAACGCCAACTATGCGGAGACCGATACGTTCTACACATTTGTCCAGGGCGATACCGCCGACTATTACAACATGGACTGCGTGCCCGATTCCAATTTCTTCGTTGGCGAGGTAGGCCCCGGTGGGCCGGGAGCCGGTATTGACTTCCACTGGACCACCGACGGCACCGATCCCAAGACGAGCGAGACCGTACATGTGGCTAAGGGCTTCTTCGTGGAGGATACCGACAGCACCGGCAAGTTCGCCGCGTACCTCACGGCCGATGTGGGGCAGACCATTAAGTGGTATGGCCATGTCTACGCCAGCGATAACTCGTATTCCGACACACCGAACTACGAATGCGTCGCCGGGATAACGAGCGGTCCGACGCTGTGCAACCTCACTTGCGTGCCCGACAGCGCTATAATCAGAGCATCGATATCGCCGAGAGGCTTCGGCAGTGAGATCGGATTCTATGTAACCGTGAACGGCGGCGATCCCAAGATCGATCCCAATGCCGCCGAGTTTATCGAGGACAATTACCTCAGGGACGAGAGCACGCCTGGTGGGGACTGTGGTGTACCGGTCGCTGTCTTCCAGAGAGTCCTGCCGGGTTCCATTGCGGTCGGTGACACCATCAAGTGGTATGCCTACGGTTACTACCGCGAAGACAACAAGTACAACGGCCTGTTCGGAAGCAGTGCGACGCAGGTTTGCGTCGCCAATACGGCGGTCGCCGGTGTGGACACCAAGGGTCTCGAGCCTCTGGTTCCGAGGATCACCAACGTGCCCAACCCATTCGGCGGATCGACCCAGATTCTGTTCGATCTGGCCAGGAAGGCCCGGGTAAGCATAACGGTGTTCGATATCCGGGGACGCCAGGTGGATGCCGTGTTTGAAGGCGTGCTTCCTCAGGGCGAGCACTCGATCACTTGGGACGGCAGCAGCCATACCGGCGAGGAACTTCCTTCCGGTATCTACTTCTATCGTTTCAAGGCAGGAGATTTCGAGGTCAACAAGAAAGCCATACTTGTAAGGTAATACGCTCCATTCAGAAGCCCCCGCTCCCTACCTGGGAACGGGGGCTTTTGCCTATGGGTGAGATCTCGAGAAACGGGCTCCTGCGGGAATTCAATCTTCGAGATCTGCCCCCGTTCACTTAAGGTGGCGGTCGAACCATCGGAGCATGTGTTTGAGGCGGGCGATACGTCGGTCCGTGCGGCCGGTGCGCGAAAGGCCGTGGGGCTCATCCGGGAAGCGGACCATCTCGGTCTCAACGCCGACCCGCTTAAGGGCCACGAAGGTCTGCTCACCTTGCTCAATGGGGCACCTGTGATCCTGTTCGCTGTGGATGACAAGTGTGGGGGCCTTCACCCTGCCGAAATACTTGAGCGGCGACTGGTCCCAGTAGCCCCGGATGTTCTCCCAGGGAGGCTTGCCGCCGAACCTGTATTCGAGCAACCAGTTGTAATCCCCCGAGCCATACTTGCTGATCATGTTGACGATCGAACGCTGGGTGACTGCGGCCTTGAACCTTGTGGTATGGCCGATTATCCAGTTGGTCATGAAGCCGCCGTAGCTGCCGCCCGTTACGCCCATGCGTTCCCTGTCTATGTAGGGTCTCCGCGCCACCAGATCGGTCCAGGCCATAAGGTCCGCATAGTCGGTCTTGCCCCAATCTCCCCAGATTGCTTTGGAATGCTGCTCCCCATATCCCTGGCTGCCCCGTGGATTGCAGAAGAACACAACATAACCATGCGCGGCCAGATAGTGGAATTCATGCATGAAGAGGTTGCCGTACTGAATCATCGGGCCACCGTGGATCTCAAGGATTGAAGGATACCTCTTGCGGGGGTTGAAGCCCGGGGGCTTGAGGATCCAGCCCTGGAGCGGCGCGCCGTCCCGGCCTTCGAACCAGACTTCTTCGGTCTCGCCGAGATTCGCCTGCCGGAGAATTCGCCGGTTGACGCCCGTAAGACGCCGGGACGCGGCCTTTGTGCGGTCTCGCACGAAGAGGTCCATCGGGTTGGTCATGTCCCCGAACAGATAGGCAATCCTGGACTCTGCCTTATCGATGCTGAACTGGAGGACGGCACCCCGATCGGTTATTACCGGATCGAGATCGGCCTTCCCCTGGACCGAGACGGAGTACAGGGGTCCGCTGCCATGGCGAGCGGCATTGAAATAGACTCTCTTTGCATCCGCCGACCAGACTGGTGGTGCGAGAGGGGGCTCAACCGTCAGATCGTTTGTGGTTCCTCCGAGGGTTTCGACATCAAACCTGGCGGTGAGATTCCTGGCTTTGCCTCTACCCGACGCCGGGACAACCCACAGGGATACGTTCTTCCACCATCGGCCCTGGCCTTCATACCCGTAGTATGCAAGCAGGCGCCCGTCGGGTGAGAAACCGACCGTGAACTTCATACCGACAGGGGTCTTCACCCGTCTGGGGTGCCCTCCGGTACCCGGCATGACATAGATACCGATATCCTCAGGATTGAAATCAGGGTTTTTGTTGCGATTGGACATGAAGACAATGGACCTACCGTCGGGCGACCACGCAGGGGCGTACTCCTCGAATCCGCCACTCCCTGTGATCTGCCGCGCCTTTCCCGTTCGGATGTCGGCGGTCCATATGTGCCGCTGCTCCTTCGGCAGAAGGCCACTTCCGTCAAGTTTGTACAGGACTCTGTCGACATGCCGTACAACGACTCCCAGTTTCCGCTTCTGCTCGTTACGGTCGCGCCCGGTCGCGTCCCGGTCCTTCCTGCGGAAGCAGAAGACAATAGACCTGCCGTCGGGCGACCACTCGAACGTGCCGAAGGTCCCTTTGAGATCGGTTACCCGCCTTGCCTCGCCCCCACTGAAAGAGATGATATGGATCTGATACTGCTTCTCGTCCGGGCGGTTGGACAGAAACGCGATGGACTTGCCGTCCGGAGACCACCGGGCGTGATGGTCCACGTGGTCGCCATAGGTGAAACGCCTCGGACCACCGCCGTGGGTAGGGACGACCCAGAGATGCGCGAACTTCTTCTCGGTTTTCCTTTCAACCCTCTCCAGCGAATAGACGACATGGCTGCCGTCGGGGGATATCCGGCTATCGGTTATGCGTGTGAACCGGTAAAGATCCTCTGCTGTCAGCGTTTTTCGTCGAACGGCCATGCATCGTTTCCCCGTGTCCGGTGTCAACTGAGGCTTCAGGATCTATCCCGTGCCCCATGGTCTCAACACGATGTGGCCGATGGTAGCATGCCGGTCCTGCGCCGGCAATACCATTGATCTCGCGGATCACCGAGGCTATAATCGAACCAGCCGGCGCTGGAAGCAGGGCCCTGGTCTTGTCCAGTGCCCTTGCATCCGGAGCAGGCCGAACTCTCGCAGGAACGAATACTCCGGTGGGGCCGAGGCCCCTTCGGGGTGACTGACATCTCTTATGGAAATGTGAGACCGGCATGTCCGATAGTCGCAGCATCCGTGTCGTTGTAACCTGCGGGGCCCTGGTGACCCTTGTCCTCCTTGGTCTCTTGTGCGCGGCGGCTGCGGCATCGGATGACAATGGCCGCCCCCACCGGCCGCGGATGGCGGACTCGCTGTGGGCCGAGGACCTGGACTACTTCGCCAGGGAGCTCCCTAAATGCCACAAGAACCTCTTCTTCGAAACATCCAGGGAGGACTTCTCGTCGATGGTAGGTCGCCTGGGAAGCCGCATCCCCGGTCTTAGTGACTATGAAATCGTGGTCTCTTTGATGAGAATCCTGGCGAAGATCGGCGATTCGCACACCTTGTTGGGAGTCAGTTCGACGGGTATGTTTCGCCGGTTACCGGTGCGTATGGAATGGTATAGCGACGGCCTGTACGTCGTCGGAACCACGCCGGGACTCAGGCGTGCCTTGGGCAAACGTGTTCTCGGCATTGAAGGCAGAAACATCGAAGAAGTGAATCGCCTCATGTCTGAGGTGATTCCACATGATAACGATGCCCAGATGAAGACAGATGGGCCGCGCCACATGGCTGTCCCTGAAGTCCTTTCGGCCCTCGGCATCGCGGGCGACCCCGACACCGTCGTGTTCGATGTCGAATCCCTGGGTGAGATCAAGGTGGCCGCCGTCGCCTTGGGTGAGGAGATCTCCTGGGTCTCGCTTTCGGACAGCCTTGACTGCGATCTGCCGCTTCACATGCAGAACCCGGACCTATACTACTGGTTCGCCTATCTTGAAGATGCCCGGGTTCTCTATGTGCAATACAGGTCCTGCCGGGAGATGGAAGGCCGGCCCTTCCGAGCCTTCACAGATGAGGTGCTGGCGGTCATCGACTCCCGTCCCGTGGACAAGCTGGTGTTCGACTTGAGGCACAACGGGGGAGGCAGTTCCTCGCTGGCCCGGCCCTTGATCTCGGGCGTCAAGATGCGGCCGAGTGTCGACAGGAGTGGGCATCTGTTCATAGTGGTCGGCCGCAAGACCTTCTCCTCGGCCATTCTCAACGCCCTTGATTTCGTGGACGGCGGTCATGCTCTCCTGGTTGGTGAGGAAACGGGGGGGAAGCCCAATCATTATGGCGAGGTGAAGTTCTTCTTGCTGCCCAACTCCAAGATTCCGATACAGTATTCCACCAAGTACTTCGCGACCTCTCCCGGGGATCTGCCCTCAATGTATCCGGACATAAACGTCGAGGCGTCCTTCCAGGACATGCTCTCTTGTCGGGACCCGGTGCTGGAGGCCATCCTTGAATACGATGGGGCCCGGTAGACGTTGGTCGGGTCTCCGTGGCCGACGGGTCTGGCTACTCTCGCCGCTCGGTCGCTGTTCAGAACGACATTCACTG
>CAZRAU010000076.1:14210-15957 GCA_964598025.1 uncultured bacterium | reverse complement strand
TCCGTACGTCGGAAGATAGGACCAGGGCGATCGTCGAGGAGGTGGCCCGGGTCGCCAGGGTGGAAAGCTACGGGGAGGTTCGATGGCGGTAGAGATGGGCCGGCTTACCGGGGCAAAGGATCTGGAAAGGTTCCGGAAGGACCTTAAGGCCAAACGCGATGCCCGGAAGGCCATGATATCCATATGCGCGGGGACGGGTTGCCGGGCTCACGGGAGCATGGATCTTTTCGATGAGTTCCGCCGGCAGCTCGAGGAGCGCGGGCTTACCGATGTCGATGTCCGGGCCACGGGATGTCACGGCTTCTGCGAGCGGGGTCCCCTGGTTGTGGTCTTCCCGAGAAAGATCTTCTACCACGGGGTCAAGGTGAAGCATGTGGGGGAGATCATTGAGAAGACCATCATGGGTGACGATGTGGTGGAGGCGCTGCTATATAAGGACCCCGTGACGGGGAAGGTCTGCCGGGAAGAGGAAGAGGTGCCCTTCTATGCGGGCCAGGAACGCATCGTCTTCAGAAACAACGGCAAGATCGATCCTACCCAGATAGATGACTATATCGCTGCCGACGGCTACGCGGGGATGGCGAAGGCCCTGACCACGATGACGCCGGACCAGGTTGTGTCGGAAGTAAAGAAGTCGGGTCTTCGTGGCCGTGGCGGCGCTGGTTTTCCTACGGGCATAAAATGGGGGATCGCACGCTCGCAGCCGGGTGAGGAGAGGTACATAATATGTAACGGCGATGAGGGTGATCCGGGGGCCTTCATGGACCGGAGCATCCTCGAAGGCGATCCCAATAGTGTTCTGGAGGGCATGATAATCGGGGCTTACGGTATAGGCGCCAGCCAGGGGTATGTCTATGTGAGGGCTGAGTATCCGCTTGCGGTGTCCAATCTTGCGGTGGCCATAGAGCAGGCGCGTGCGCTGGGGCTTTTGGGGGAGAACATCCTGGGCAGCGGTTTCAGTTTCGATGTCGATATCGCGCGGGGCGCGGGGGCTTTTGTCTGTGGCGAGGAGACGGCCCTGATTGCCTCGATCGAGGGCAAGCAAGGCAGGCCCAGGCCGCGCCCGCCCTATCCGGCCGAGAAGGGGCTCTGGGGCAAGCCCACCAACATCAATAATGTCGAGACCTGGGCCAATGTGCCTCAGATAATCTTGCGGGGGAGCAAGTGGTATGCCTCTCTCGGCACCGGGAAGAGCAAGGGTACCAAGGTCTTTTCGCTGGTGGGGAAGGTGAAGAACACGGGCCTCATCGAGGTCCAGATGGGTATGACGCTCCGGCAGATTATCTATGACATAGGCGGCGGGGTGCTCAAGGACAAGGCGCTCAAGGCGGTTCAGACAGGCGGGCCTTCGGGTGGATGTATTCCGGCCTCCATGATGGACCTTCCCGTGGATTTCGAGGTCTTGGCCGAGGCGGGTTCCATCATGGGCTCAGGCGGCCTCATCGTGATGGATGAGGATACGTGCATGGTGGATGTCGCCCACTACTTCGTGGCCTTCCTGGAGGAGGAGTCCTGCGGCAAGTGCACGCCCTGTAGAGAGGGGGTCAAGCGCATGCGTGAGATTCTGGAAAGGATCACCCTGGGCAAGGGTAAGCGCGGCGACATTGAGCTTCTCGAGCGGCTGGCCGCCACCATAAAGGAGGCCTCGCTCTGCGGGCTGGGTGCAACGGCCCCCAACCCGGTGCTTACCACGATAAGGTATTTCCGTGATGAATACGAGGCCCATATCCGCCACAAACGCTGTCCG
>CAZRAU010000076.1:0-14200 GCA_964598025.1 uncultured bacterium | reverse complement strand
GTGTGCAAGGCCCTTATCGTCTACCGCGTGGTGGCCGAGAAGTGCACGGGCTGCCAGCGGTGCGTGCGGGCCTGCCCGGTCCATGCGATATCAGGCCCGCGCTCCCAGCCCCACAACCTGGACGAGACCAAGTGTATAAAGTGCGGGGCCTGTTACGAGGTCTGCAAGTTCGATGCGATTGCAGGCGACGCTATCTACGTGGAGTAAGACCGATGGCGACTGACACCGTAGAGATAAGAATCGACGGCAAGCTGCGGAAGGCCGCGAGGGGCCAGACTGTGCTCGAAGTCGCGCGGGAGGCGGGAATCGAGATCCCGACCCTCTGCTACCACGAGGCCTTGAGTCCTGAGGGCTCGTGCCGCCTCTGTGTCGTGGAGATAGAAAAGAACGGCAGGAAGCGTACGGCCGCCTCGTGTGTGACCCCGGCAGAGGAAGGCATGGTGGTCCGCACCGAGACGCCCAAGATTCGCGAGATAAGGCAGACCGTGATAGCGCTCCTGCTCGCCCGGTGTCCCAAGATCGGTGTCATAAAGGATGTGGCCAAGCGGCTTGGAGTCAAGAAGGTGCCCTTCGAGAAGGGCGACGAGGACTGTTTCCTCTGCGGCATGTGCGTGAGGGCGTGCGAGGAGATAGTGGGTCTGGGGGCCATAGGCTTTGCCTATCGGGGGCCTTCGAGCGAGGTCCAGCCGCCCTTCGGGCAGGAAAGCAATGTGTGTATCGGATGCGGGACCTGTACGGCGATTTGCCCTGCAAGGACTTTCGATCTCGAACGCGTGTTTGCCCGCCGGAGCATGCATAAGGCCGGCACCAAGCAAGGTGTCGGCAGGTGTATCATCTGTGAGACCTACTACACGGGTACCTAAGGCAGGCTGGTAGGGGTATGGTGAAGAAGACAAGTAAGGGGCGCGTGGGGCCCGGAAAGGTGGCCGTCATATTCTCCCAGTGCGAGCATCCGCTCTCAGAGGGGCTTGATATGGAGACGCTGCTTAGTGGCCTCAAGCGCCACCGCGATATAGGCTATCTTAAGGTTCAGCCCTTTCCCTGTAGCCGCAGGGGCATAGCGGCCATCGCCTCGGAGATCGCCAAGAAGGGTCTCACCAGGGTCGTTGTGGCAGGCGGCAGCGAGCGGCTCTACGGGAAGCTTTACCGCGACTCCCTGGGTGAAGTGGATATCGATCCGGGCCTCGTGGAGTTCGCCAACATAGCGGAGCACTGCGTGATGGCCCACAAGGGCAAGCGAAGTGCGGCGACAGCGTGTGCGGATGTGCTGATAAGGTCCGCTCTGGGCCGTGTGCTCGGGGCGGCAGCCAAGGAGAAGGTCGCCGTCGATGTAAAGCCCGCGTGTGCGGTCATTGGTGGAGGCATAGCGGGGATCTCGGCCGCCGCGGCCTTGAGTGTGAGGGGGGTCGAGGTGTTTCTGGTCGATAAGCAAGCGCACCTTGGGGGCCTCTTAAACAAACTCAATGCGGTCTTTCCGAGTTACCGGCGGGCTCGAGAGCTTATCGATGAGCAGGTGGAACACCTTAGAGATGCCGGTATTCATATAAGGACGGGTGTTGAGCCCGTAGCCGTAAAGGGCCATGTGGGAGACTACAGGATCGACCTATCAGACGCGACCACACTCGAAGTGGGTACGATCATTGTCGCTACCGGGGCGAGTCTTTTGGTCCCCACGGGCCTTTTCGGCTACGGTGTTAAGAAGGGGGTCATCACCCAGCTCGATCTCGAAGCCATGCTGCTTAAAGGTGAGAAGCCGGGTGCCAATATCGTGATGATCCAGTGCGCGGGCTCGCGGAATGAAGAGCGGCCTTATTGCTCCCGCATCTGCTGCACGGCTTCCATAAAGAATACGATCCTCATCAAGGAACGCTTCCCGGCGGCCAAGATCACCATCCTGAGCCGGGGCTTCGCCGAGTATGCCGGCGATCTCGATCGGGCCCGCGAGATGGGGGTGGATATCATACGCTATTCGCTCGAGCGCCCCCCGGTTGTGAGGGATGGGACAGTCGAGGTCTACGATGAAATATCCGACATGGAATCCCACATACCCTTCGATCGCGTCGTGCTTGCCGTTCCCATGGTGGCTTCGGAGACAAGCCGGGCGATGGCCGGGATCCTGAAGATGCCCGTTGACCAATTCGGATTCCTGGTGGAGCCACGGCTCAAGGTGAGGCCCGAGGAATATGCGCCGCGCGGCATTTTTGTGGCGGGCTGCGCCCACTGGCCGTCCTCAATGACCGAGGCGATCCTTCAGGGCTATGGGGCCGCCTCGCGGGCTTTCGATCTCATCGATGCGGGGCGGATCGAGCGGCTCACCTATGTCTCGCATGTGGACAAGGATCTGTGCCGGGGGTGCGGGCGGTGTGAGGAGGTCTGTCAGCACGGGGCGATCGATATCAGCGTGCTCGAAGACGGCATGAAGCAGGCGGAGGTCGTGGCCATACACTGCACGGGCTGCGGGGTCTGCACCGCCGTATGTCCTTCGGGCGCCATCTCGCTGGCGGACATGTCGCCGGAGCAGGTGGAAGCTGCCTTCGGGGCGACAGGAGGGGCGTAAGATAAAAGAGCGATTCGCCATAGTGCCGTGCAAGTGGCATCCCCTGACGGCGATGGAGAATGCCGTGAAGGGGGGCTTCACCTATGATGCCGACGCCGTGGTGATGCCGGTGAAGTGCACGGGCCTGGTGAAGGTATCCTATCTGCTCAAGCTCTTTGCCAAGGGTATGCGCGGGGTGCTGGTCCTGGGCTGCGATGAAGGCGACTGCCGCTACTATAACGGGAGCGCCCGGTGCGCCGAGATTGTGGATGAGACCCGCGAGATCTTGGACCTCGCAGGGATTGAGCGCGACCGGCTTCAGTTTCACGTCGTTGCGGAAAGTGGTGGGAGCGAGGTCAAGCGGATCTTGAAGGGGTTCTTCAAGCAATTCGGGAAGGGCGCCGCCGCTGCGAGGGCGGTCAAGGCGGCCAAGCCAAAGGCAAGCCGGAGCCAAGCCCGGCGGGCCAAGCAGCCTGCCGCGACCAAGAGGCGCAAGCAAACCGCGGGAGCCGGCAAGCCTACCGTGGGCACGAAGCCTGTGAAAGCAAGGAAGGGGACACGGCGTGGGTCTTCGCGCGGACATAAATAGAACCAAAGCATATCTATGTCTCGAATGCGGCGTCTGCACGGGAAGCTGCCCGGTGTCGCGGGTGCATCCGGAGTATTCACCGAGGCTTACCGTGGAACGGGCACTGCTTTTCGCTGAGACCGAGACCGTGTGCGATCCGGAGCTCTGGAGCTGCCTTACCTGCGGCACGTGCGACCAGAGGTGCCCCTCGACTGTGGATTTCACGGGCTTCATGCGGGCCTTGAGGGGCAGGGCGAGGGAACTGGGGGAGGACGGGGTCTGCACGCATGCCGACACCCTGGCGGCGCTTATGGAGCTCATGACGAGTCCCGATTTCAACCGCTCGCCTGCCTGGATGGGCAAGGGCGTTAAGACCAGGCAGCGCGCCAAGACCTATTACTTCGCAGGCTGCCTGCCTTTCCTCGAAGTGGTCTTTAGAGACATCGGCTTCGAGGGTAAGGCCATAGCCCGGTCAGCTGTGGAGCTGCTTAACCGCATAGGTATCATCCCTGCGGTGAACGAGCACGAGGTCTGCTGCGGGCACGATGCCTACTGGACGGGAAGGCCTGAGATCACGCGGCGGTTCGCAGCGCAGAATGTCGAAGCCATACGCAAGACCGGGGCAACGGAAGCCGTCTTCTCCTGCCCGGAATGCTATTACATGTTCAAGCAGGTCTATCCGGATCTTATCGGGGACCTGGGCTTCGAGCCGGTTTTTCTCCTCAATCTGCTCGTCAAGCACTCCGAAGCGCTGGGCTTAAGGCCCCTCGAGGGCAAGGTCACCTATCACGACCCCTGCAGGCTGGCCCGGATGGATGACATAATAGAGGAGCCGCGCTTTTTGCTGGGTGCCGTTCCCGGGATCGAGCTCGTGGAGATGGAGCGGAGGGGCAAGGATGCGCTTTGCTGCGGCTCGAGCAACTTCGTGAGTTGCTCGCGCGTCAACAAGCGAATCCAGGTGGACCGGCTCGACGAGGCGATCGCAACGGGTGCAAGTACGCTGCTTACGGCGTGCCCCAAGTGTAACATTCACCTGAGGTGTGCCATGCGCGATGAGGACACCTCGGGGGCCATAGAGATCAAGGACATGATAACGCTTCTGGCTGAAGCGGCGGGAGGTGGAAAGCGTGGAGCCTAAGGTAGCGGTCATAGGTGGAGGGATCGGCGGCATCCAGGCCGCGCTCGACCTCGCCGAGATGGGCATTCAGACCTATCTCATCGAGAAGAGCCCGAGCATAGGCGGGGTGATGGCGCAGCTCGACAAGACCTTCCCGACCAATGACTGTTCCATATGAATCCTGGCGCCCAAGATGCTGGATGCCGGTCGGCATCCCAAGATCGAGATTCTGGCCTATAGTGAAGTAGAAGGCCTGAGGCGCAGGAGGGGCGGGTTCGGGCTTAAGGTCCGAAGGAAGAGCCGCTATGTCAAGGAGGACGTGTGTAATGCATGCGGTCTGTGCGTGGAGAAGTGCCCGGGGCGGGCGCTGGATGATTTCGACATGGGCCTCAGGAAGCGCAAGGCCATATATCTCTATTTCTCTCAGGGCATCCCGGCTGTTATGACCATAGACCCCGAGGCCTGTATCTACCTTACCAAGGGCAAGTGCGGGGTGTGTGCGACCAAATGCGATAAGGGCGCTATAGACTATGAGATGAAAGACACGATGCTCGATCTCGATGTCGATGCGGTGGTGGTGGCCACGGGCGTGAGCATTTTCGATCCCACGCCGCTTACCCACTACGGGTTCGGCAGGATCAAGAACGTGATAACCGGGCTTCAGTATGAGCGCCTGATCAATGCCACCGGGCCTACGGGGGGCCACCTCTACAGGCCTTCGGACGGGAAACCGGCCAAGAAGGTGGCTTATCTCCAGTGCGTGGGCTCGCGGGACCTCAACTATTGTGGCTATTGCTCGAGTGTGTGCTGCATGTATTCCATCAAGGACGCGATGCTAGCGCGCGAGCATGACCCGGAGTCGGTCTCGTATATCTTCCATACGGATCTGAGGAACGTGGGCAAGTGGTTCCAGAAGTACGAGAAGCGGGCAGCCGAGGAATACGATGTCCGGTATATAAGGGGAAGGGTCGCCGAGATCGAGGACGGTCCCGATGGGAATCCTATTGTGTGGTATGAGGACACGCGCCAACGCAAGGTGGAGTGGCTGGAAGTGGAGATGGTGGTGCTCGCCACGGCCGCCATGCCCGCGAAGGGCGCCAAGGGGCTTGCCCGGACGCTCGGTATCAAGACCGATAAGTACGGGTTTGTTGAGACCGATCCTCATAATCCTGCCGACACCGGCGTCAGGGGGATCTTCGCATGCGGGTTCTGCAAGGGCCCGTGCGATATACCCGAGACAGTGAGTCAGGCGAGCGCGGCAGCCCAGCGTGCCGCGGCGCACGTGCTGGCGGGGGTTACAGCATGAAGCTATGGTGCAGCACTACATATGGCTGCCGACCCGGGATGACCGATGAGTAAGAAGCCTAAGAAGAAGCCGCGTGCCACACCGACCGCCACGCCGCCCGCCGGGCCTGAGCCTGCCGGCGCCAAGGCAGGTACCGGTAAGGGACCAAGGATCGGGGTCTTTGTCTGCAATTGCGGCACCAACATAGCCGGCTTCCTTGATACCAAGGGTGTCGCCGAGTACGCGAGGAAGCTTCCCAACGTGGTCTTTGTGAGGGAGAACCTCTATTCGTGTTCGGAAGCCGGGGTGAACGACATAAGGCAGGCCATAGTGGACAATAGGCTCGACCGCGTGGTGGTGGCGGCCTGCACGCCGCGCACCCATGAGCCCACTTTCAGGGCCGTGTGCGAGGAGGCGGGCCTCAATTCCTACTACTTCGAGTTCGTCAATATCCGCGAGCACGTCTCCTGGGTCCACAAGGCGGAACGCGACACAGGCACGCAGAAGGCCAAGGATCTCATACGCATGGGTGTTGCCAGGTCGGCCTTCCTAGAGGCCATGGAACCCATAGAAGGTGATGTAACGCGCCGCGCCCTCATCATAGGCGGCGGTGTAGCAGGCATGACCTCGGCCCTGGAGCTCGCATCGCGGGGCTTCGAAGTTGTGATTGTGGAGAAAGCAGACGACCTGGGCGGGCTCGTCCGCGGCCTCGACGAGATCTATCCCTGGGGTGAGAAGGCGGAGAAGTACCTCAAGGCGATGGTCTCCCGCGTGACGGGCGAGCCGCTGATCAAGGTACTCACTTCATCCGAAGTCACCGATGTGAAGGGCTATATCGGCAATTACCAGGTCTATGTGACATCCCAGGACGATCCCATCGTTGCGGGCATCATAGTGCTTGCCACGGGGGCAAAGCCGCTCGACGGCGAAGACCTTTACGGCCATGACGGCGACAAGGTGGTGACGCTCGTCGAGACGGAGGGCCTCTTAAAGCAACCCAAGTATAGGCGCAAGCAAGTAGTGATCATAGGCTGCGCGGGGGCGCGCATCCCCGAGCGCCCCTATTGCTCGCGGATATGTTGCCTGGTGGGGATCAAGCATGCCCTCCTCATGCGGAAGCGGTGGAAAGCCGATGTCACGTTCCTTTATCGCGATCTCATGTGCGACGGCGTGCGGAACGAGATGCTGCTTGCCGATGCCAAGAAGGCGGGCGTGAGGTTCGTTAATTACGGGCCCGAGAGCCCTCCCGAGATACGTGACGGCAAGGTCATGGTAAGAAGCGATATCCTGGGCCGGGACCTGGAGATCCCCTGCGATCTGGCTGTGCTTGCCACGCCGCTTGTCCCGCAGGATACCAACACGGCGCTTTCCAAGGTTCTCAAGGTACCGGTGGATGAGTATGGTTTCTTCCTGGAGGCCCATGTGAAATTGCGGCCACTTGACTTCGCCACGGACGGTATATTCGTCTGCGGGACCGCCAGGTGGCCCGCCACTCTTACCGAGTGCCTGGACCAGGCCGTGGGTGCGGCCTCCCGGGCATCCACATATCTTACTACGGGTAAGGTCAAGGTCGAACCTATCGTGTCGGTCGTGGATGAGGAGGAGTGCAGGGGCTGCGGGCTTTGCGCGGCGCTCTGTCCTTACGGGGCGATCGAAATCGTGGAGACCGACGCCGGCAAGAAGGCCCGCACCATCGAGGTTGCGTGCAAGGGCTGTGGCACCTGCGGGGCAACCTGCTACCGGGGTGCCATCACGATGAGGCATTACAGCAACGATCAGCTTGTGGCCCAGATAAGGGCGGCATTCGTGAAGGAATGAGCACGGGGCGGTAGGGTCCCGGACAAGGAGTGAAGATGGAGTATAAGCCCAACATACTCGCCTTCTGCTGCAACTGGTGAGCATACAGCGCTGCTGACCTCGCCGGGGTTGCGAGGCTTCAATATCCACCCGATATCAGGGTGATCAGGGTCATGTGTTCGGGGCGTGTGGATCCCACGATGATGATGGAGGCCTTTGTCTCCGGGAGTGATGGGGTCTTCGTGGGGGCCTGTAAGAAGGGTGAATGTCACTACACATCGGGCAACCTCCATGCCGAGCGCAAGATCGATCTCACGCGGCGTATCCTCGCAATCGCCGGGTTTGATCCCGGCCGGCTCGTGATGCGTATGATGTCGAGCGCGGAGGGCAACAAGTTTGCCGAGTATGCGACCGAGTTCCAGGCGGCCGTCGCCCGGCTCGGGCCTTTGGGCGAAAGCGAGGGCATTGCACCCGAGGACATCAAGACAAAGCTCCAAGCCTGCCTTAAGGCCCTGGGAGGGCGAAAGCTCAGATGGGTGATGGGCAAGATCGTGGAGTTCATGGAGGACGGCAATCTCTATGGCGAGCGTTTCACCGAGCATGAGATAGCCAGACTCTTTGATGAGGTAGCGATGGATGAATACCATCTCAGGGAAATCCTGGAGCGGCTCGATGGCGGGCCGCGGTCGGTCAAGCACCTGGCTTCGGTGATGGGGGTGCCATCGCGGATACTGGTCCGCCAGATGGCGGACTTGCGGAAGATGGGACTTGCGGACATAGCGAAGGTTGAGGGGGACACCCCCCTCTGGGCGCTGGTTGCAGACGGAGTCGCGTATGAGTGATGCGGGCAGAGAGCGGGAAGTGGTCGTAGTAGGCGGCGGCATCGCGGGCCTGAGGTCCGCCATCGATGCGGCCGATGCGGGCGCCAGGGTGACGCTGGTTGAGGAATCCCCTTTCCTGGGCGGCCTGCTCCTCGAGGAAGGACGGACTGTCCCCGAAGGCTTCCCGGGGATCTGTCTTGCATCGGGCCTCATAAACCGCGCGCTCTATCATCCGCGGATCAGGGTGCTCACCAATTCCTCGATAAGCCGGACCTCGGTCAAGGAGGGCCGCGTGAAGGTGAGCCTAACGCGGTGGCCCGCCAGGGTAAGCGACAAGTGCAATGCCTGCGGCGAATGTCTGCTGGTTTGCCCCATAAAGCCTTACGACAGTTTCAACGAAGGTTTAATGCTTCGCACCGCGATCGACTTTGCCGGCCCCCGGGCCTTCGGGGCCAAATACAATATCGAGAAGGAAACCCCGGCATGCCAGGAGCGCTGCCCGGTCCATATAGACATAAGAAGATACGTCGGCCTCATAGCGGGGGGTGACTATGAAGAGGCCATAAGGGTGGTGCGGGAAAAGAACCCCTTGCCGGCCGTATGCGGGCGTGTCTGTCCTCATCCCTGCGAGACCGTATGCAACAGGGGGAAGCAGGACGAGGCCATTGCCATAGATGCGCTCAAGCGTTTCGTATCCGATTACGAGCTGGCCCAGCGAAAGGCGGGCAGGTTCGTATCGCCCAAGCCCAAGCGGGACACAAAGATAAGGGTAGCCGTGGTGGGGGCCGGGCCGGCGGGTCTCACCGTGGCGCATGATCTGGCGCTCGAGGGCTACCGGGTCGTGATTTTCGAGGCCGAGCGCGTCCCGGGCGGTATGCTTCATCTGTGTATCCCCGAGTACCGGCTGCCCAGGGACATCCTGATGAGCGATGTTTCCTATATCACCGATCTTGGGGTCGAGATAAAGCTCGAGACCCCGCTGAGCCATGAATTCACGGTGGACGATATCTTTAAGCAAGGCTTCAAAGCCATCTTCCTGGGTGTGGGGGCCTATGACGGCTACAAGCTGGGTGTGGAGGGGGAGGACGAGTACGAGGGCTTCCTGGACTGCATACAGTTTCTGAAGCGCGTAAACCTCGGCGATAAGACCCGGCCCGGCAACAAGGTGATCGTCATAGGCGGCGGCAACTCGGCCATCGACTCGGCACGGACCGCCTGGAGGCTCGGGTGTGAAGAGGTCACCATCCTATACAGGCGATCGCGCAAGGAGATGCCTGCCAATCCCTGGGAAGTGGATGCGGCCATCGAGGAGGGGGTCAAGGTCCACTATCTGGCCGCCCCCACCAAGATCCTGGGTAAGCATGGCAAGGTCACAGGCATGCTCTGTACCAGGATGGAATTGGGCAAGCTCGACGCCAGCGGCCGGAGGCGGCCGGTCCCCATCGCGGGATCGGAGTTTGAGGTGGAAGCCGATCTTGTGCTTCCGGCCATAAGCCAGCAGCCCGATGTGGCGTTTCTGCCGGAGAACCACGGCTTCGCGCTCTCGAAGTGGAACTCCTTCGAGGTGGACACCAAGACCATGGCCACGAACCGTGAAGGCATCTATGCCGGGGGCGACGATGTGACGGGCCCTGCAACGGTGATTCAGGCCATCGAGGCCGGCCATATAGCAGCAAGATCGATCATGGAGTATCTCAAGCAGCCATGAAAAAGCCCAAGTTCATACCGGAATTCAAGGACATCCCGACCGGGCGCCGGAAGATGCCGGAGCTCCCGCTCGAGGAGCGGACCGGCAACTTCAAGGAGGTGGAGATCGGCTTCACCGAGGAGATGGCGCTTGCGGAGGCGGCGCGGTGCCTTAGTTGCCGGCGCTGCATCGGCTGCGGGCTCTGCCTGGCGGAATGCGATCAGGAAGCGGTGGTCTATGACGAGACCCCGGAGAGGGTGACGCTCGAGGCCGACAGCATCATATTGACCTCGGATGGAGCGCCTTATGACCCGGCCGGCAAGCCCGAGCTCGGCTACACAACTTCGGCCAACGTCATAACCAGCCTGGAGTTCGAGCGCCTCGCAAGCCCCAACGGGCCCTTCGGCGGGTACATCTTGAGGCCTTCTGACGGACAGAGGCCGCGGCGCATCGCCTTTGTTCAGTGCGTGGGATCGCGGGATGAGGGTATCGGCGCCAATTACTGTTCAGCGGTCTGCTGCTCCCGGACCTTCTCCCAGGCCAGGGCGGCCAGGGAGCACCTGGGGAAGATCGCCGTCACCGTCTTCCACAAGGGCTTGAGGCCGGCGGGCAAGCGGAGTGAAATCGATCTGACCGGACTTATGGCCGCCGATTGGATGAACTTTGTTGAGGCGGGTGTGGACGAGATAAAGGAGCATCCCGTGACCGGCGCTGTCACCATCGCCTACAGGGCGGGCGAGAAGGCCTGTGAGGCCGAGTTCGATCTGGTGGTGTTGGCGGTCGGCGTGCAATCCAAGTCCGAATTCAGGCGCCTCGCGCGAGCGGGGGGCCTTAAGACCAATAAGTACGGCTTCGTGGGGCGGAATCTCGCTGGCCTGGTAGCTGAAGCGGAGGGTGTCACTTTCGCCGGCGCCATAGGGGGCCCTTCAAGCGACGCCGTCTCGGTGGTTGAGGCCATCGCAGCCGCAAGCAGAAGCCTGGCTTCCGGAGATGCCCCGGAGCGGGCCGAGCGTGTCGGCGGGAACGGGCGGCCGGGCATCTTTGCCTGTGGATACGGCCTGGGACTTTCAGAGAAGGGGGACGAGATAGTGAAGGTCCTCGGGGCCGGAGGGATCGCCGTCGATGGCACCTATCCCTTCCTGTGTTATAAGGACGGGCGGCAGGCGATGGCCGAGAAGGCCCGAGAAGCCGGGCGCCTGGTGGTTTTGGGCTGCCATCGCGGAAGTCACGAAAGCCTTTTCGAGCGCATCCTGGGTGTCGGGCGAGGCAAGGTGGCCGTCGCCGGGACAGATGAGATTGCGGACCTGGCGCAAGCCGGGATCAAGGCCCCTGTTGATGACTTCCCGCGGGTGCTCGAGCCGTCCGGCCGCAAAGTCTCCAGGGTCGCCGTCATAGGGAGCGGCGCCTCGGGTCTTGCCGCTGCAAGCGAGCTCCTGCGAAGGGGGCTCGAGGTTACGCTTATAGAGAAGTCGGATAAACCCGGGACGCCTTTCTTGGAGGCCTTCCGCGATTCGGGCGGTGAGGAGGAGGCCGCCGTGGCCTTCGTAAAGGCGGTGGAGGCACACCCCAGGGCCAAGGTGCTCCTGTCATCCTCGGTAGCCGCGCTTGAGCGGGCCGGCGGCAAGCTCCTGCTTGAAGTTGCGACGGCGACCGGCAAGGAAACCGTTGAGGTAGGGGCCGTGCTTGTGGCCACGGGTGCGGGTAGGTACAAGCCTGCCGAGTACCCTTACGGCAAGCATGAAGCGGTCATCGACCAGTGGGAACTCGCTGCGAGAATCGGGGAAGGCAAGACCGCTCCGAAGAACCTGGTGATGATCCAGTGCGTGGGTGCGCGGGACAGCGAACACCCATACTGTAGCCGCTACTGCTGCAAGCAGGCGCTTTCCAATGCCCTGCTGTATAAGAGCAACAACCCAGAAGCCCGGATCACGGTGCTCCATAAAGGCATAAGGGTATTCGGTTTCGAGGAAGACCTCTTTACAGATGCCGTGGACCAGGGTATCAAATTCGTGAAGATAGTTGACAGGGCGGAGATAGCTGAAGGCAAGACCCTCAAGGTAAAGGCAAGCTCGGAGACCGGAGGCGGCATCGCGCTCGATGCCGATCTTGTGGTCCTCTCGCTTGCGCATCTCCATGGGCCGGGTCAAGAGGACCTCTCCGGTATTCTGGGGGCCCCTCTGGACGATGTGAGGTTCTTCGCTTCAGAGCACCCGCTCAGCGAGCCGTTCAGGACATCCGCCGCGGGAGTCTTCGTGTGCGGGTTCGCACGGCGGCCGGTTGTGGCTGAGGAAGCCTATATTGAAGGTGTAGGTGCTGCGGGGGCGATATGGTTTTGGCTCATGACGTAATCCGCAGGAGGTAGGTAGTTGAAACTTGAGGAGATAGCCGAGCTGATCGAATGTGTTGTGGTGGTGGGCAAGCGGGGTTTCGATCACGATTTCGACCGCGTCTGTGCGGCGGACCTGATGAGCGATGTTCTGGCCTTTTCGACCCCCGGGAGTCTGCTGCTTACAGGTCTGAGGAATGCACAATCCGTCGTGACGGCCCATATGGCCGAGGTCAAGGCGGTAGTCTATGTGAGAGGCAAGATGCCTGATGAGGCGGCCATGAAGCTGGCCGACCAGAAGGGCATCCCGCTGCTTAGCACCCGGCTCTCGATGTTCGAGGCATGCGGGCGTCTCCTCCAGCAAGGGCTGCGACCCGGTGTGGACTTAGGGCGAAAATGAACGATGACGTCTTATACTCTCAGGAATTCTCCATCATGGGGAAGGACTTCTCCAATGCGGGGTCCGTATCGACCGAGATAAAGTCGATCCTCAAGGAGATCGGGTTCGATCCCACGGTAATACGAAGGGCTGCGATCGCCTCCTATGAGGCCGAGATGAACGTGGTGATGTATGCCGCCCGGGCCGTGGTGCGGCTTTCCGCCACGCCGGGCACGATAGAGATAGAGTTCGAGGACGAGGGCCAGGGCATCGCGGACATAGAAATGGCCATGCAGGAAGGCTATTCCACTGCGACAGCTGAGATGCGGGAGATGGGTTTCGGGGCGGGCATGGGGTTGCCGAACATAAAGAAGAACGCGGACGAACTGAAGATCTCCTCCGAGGTGGGTAAGGGGACGAAGCTGGGAATACACATAAGGACCAAGCAGACCGATGGATAAGTACTATCATCCGATAAGGATCGACCCCGACAAGTGCCAAGGCAGGCGCAAATGCATGCGAGCCTGTCCCACCCAGGCGATCCGGGTCATGGATAGCAAGGCGCACCTTATCGAAGAGCTCTGCGTGGACTGCGGCGAATGCATCAAGATGTGCCCGTCGGGCGCGATCATACCGCTGACCGACCCTTTCGCCGACGCCTTTAATTTCAAGTACAAGGTGGCTCTTCCCTCGCCGGTTCTCTATTCCCAGTTCAGGCCGGACATGGACCCGCGCAAAGTGGTCCAGGGCCTGAAGGCGATTGGCTTCGACTATGTCTGCGATGTCTCGGAGACCTGCGAGGAGGTCAGCATCGCCATCGAGACCTTCCTCGCCGAATACAGGGGGAGGCATCCCATCATATCATCATTCTGCCCGGCTGTTGTGAGGCTCATCCAGGTGAAGTATCCTGATCTCACCGAGCTCGTGACGCCCATAGAGGTACCCCGCGAAGTGGCTGCCCGCGAGGTGAAGCAGAGGCTGTCGAGGTTGCTCGATGCGGATGAGAAGGACATCGGGGTCATCTACATAACCACCTGCCCCGCCAAAATGGTCTCGATCAGGCAGCCTGCCGAAAAAGAGCGATCGTGGATCGATGGGGCCGTGTCCATAGCCGACGTCTTCGGTCCGCTGTTCTCGGCGGTCGGCGAGATCGACAACGACGCTATCGATCCCGAGATATCCGAAAGTTACAGATATGGCGCGGGGTGGTCGATGCTGGGTGAGATGACGGCCCTTATCGGCTCGGAGCAATCCATCAGCGTATCGGGTCTCAGCGATGTGACCCAGATTCTGGATGACATCGAAACCGGGAGGCTCAGGGACGTCGAGTTTGTCGAGGCGTCCTCCTGCCTGGGCGGATGCATAGGGGGTTCGTTGGTGGTGGAAAACCTCTATGTGGCAAGGAACAGCATGATGAACCTGCTGCGCAAGTATGGGAGCAGGCCGGAGGTGGACAGACAAGAGGTTGTGGAAAGGTACAGGAGTGGGTATTATTCGTTGGAGCGCAGTCTGGCGCCGAGGCCCTTGAGGCCTCTGGATCCCGACCTGGCCAAAGCCATAGAGAAGAAGAAGCGCAAGTACAGCATCTATAATTCACTGCCCAAGATCGACTGCGGCTGTTGCGGCGCGCCCACCTGCAGGGCGTTTGCTGAAGACATCGTAAGAGGTCTGGCTAAAATCGAAG
>CAZRAU010000075.1:0-16075 GCA_964598025.1 uncultured bacterium | reverse complement strand
GTCCGGTTGCGGAGTGGTTTCCTGAGGCGTGGTGTCCGGGTCCACGGCGAGGGCCACCGAGGAAAGGAGAAGCACCATGGCAAAGGCGAGACATGTCAGAGTCTTCATTTTCGAGCCTCCTTTTCAGCAAACCCACCGCAGCATAGCAGACGACCCATTTGCTGTCAAAAAGAAAAGTCGTCAGGTCGTCTCTTGACTCTTCCGGCGCCGCGAGAGGAGTCAAGAGATGACCCGACCCTATGGGTTGACCCCGCCGGGCGGAGAGAGTATCATATCATCAGAAGGAGGAGTGGGACGTGCCGACGTACGATTACAGATGCACCAAGTGCGGCTACACGTTCGCGATTGAACAGAGTATTCGCGACAAACCTTTGATCAAGTGCACGAAGTGCCGGGGCAAGTTGGAGAAGCTCTTGCCGCGCAGTATCAATCTCATCTTCAAAGGCTCGGGGTTTTACGTCACCGATTACAAGAAATCCGGGTCGGGGTCCGAGAAGGGCGGGGCGGAGAAATGCGAGTCTAAGAAGACCGGCAGCAAGTGCAAGGATGTGAAGTCCTAATATGAACGCGCTTAAGACGGCTGTCTTGATGGCGGTGCTTGGGGGTTTGCTGATAGCGCTGGGGTGGTGGTTGGGAGGCCAGGGTGGTGCGGCCATCGCGCTGGCTGTTGCCTTGACGATCAATCTCGTTTCCTACTGGTCCAGCGACAGGATAGTGCTCTCGATGTATAGGGCAAGGGAAGTCGCCCCCGGTGAGCACCCGGAGCTTCAAGGCATAGTTGATGAGCTGGCTGCGAGGGCGGGGATACCCAAGCCGCGCCTATATATCGTCCCGGGGGAAGTGCCCAACGCATTCGCCACCGGCCGCGATCCGCGCCACGCGGCGGTTGCCGTGACCGAGGGGATTCTGAGGCTCCTCGACAGGGAGGAGCTTAAAGGTGTGCTTGCACACGAGCTCTCGCATGTCAAGCACCGCGACATACTCATAGGTACCGTGGCTGCGACAATCGCCATGGCCATAACCTTCCTGGCCAGTATCATAAGATGGGGCGCCCTGCTTGGGGGCTTCAGCAGAGGCCGAAGCAGGGGGGGGCTGGAGGTCCTGGCGCTTGTGATCCTTGCCCCCTTGGCTGCCATGTTCATACAGCTCGCAATCTCCAGATCCCGGGAGTACGCCGCAGACCAGGCCGGAGCACGAGTCAGCGGGAATCCTATGGGGCTGGCCGACGCGCTTCTCAAGCTCGAAGCGGCCAACCGGAGGTCCCCCGGCATGGCCTCGCCGGCCACTGCACACATGTTTACGGTTCACTCGGTGCGGGGATCGTTTTTCAGCTCGCTCTTCAGCACCCATCCACCGATAGAAGAGCGTGTGAAGAGGCTCAGAAGACTTGCAGGGTTGTCGGTCACTTAGCCCAGTGCTTCTTTGCTACCTCTGCGAGGATTCTATCAATCTGTTCCTTGACCTTGACTTCCGGACTCGGCTCGAAGAAAGCCTTCTCTACCCTTCCCAGGTCATCCTTCTTGATATATCGCAGTGACTGCAAGGCCTCGATGGGCAGGAGTATGTCTTTGGAAACCCGGACCTCCAGAGGTGTGCTGTCGGCCTTCAGTTTCGGGTTGTTGAAAGGGTGCATTCCCATAGCCCAACCGTGGGCGAGCATCCCGCAGAAGGCGATCCTCAGCTTGTGCCAGTCGGCCTTGGAGATGCTCGGGAGCTCCGACTGCATCTTCTCGATGAGGCCGTCCACTACCGAAGAAGCTTGCTTGGCTGCCTTCTCGTCCAGAGGCAACCTAGCGAGGTTGACAAACATGTGCCTGACGATCTTCGGGGTCTCAGACATTTCCGTCTCCTGTCTAATCTGGCCACACCGGTATACGAGCCGTGCACTAGTCTAATCGGCACTATCGGCAAGCCGTTTGAGCAAAATCACGTTGACATAGGCATGAGAATATTGAAGAATATGGTCGCAGGTTCGGTGAGGATGTCAAGCAATAAAGGAAGGAACGCCTATCTGATGAAGACAATATCTGTGACCGCTTCGGTCCTTGTTCTTGCCCTTGTCTGTCTGGCCGCCACGTGTGCGGCCGAGAAGAACCAATATCCGACCAACTTGGAGCTGATCGGCCAGGCGGTAAGGCAAGCAGCGGATTCGATGGACATCGCACCTCCGCCCGGCCCTAAACCCAATCTGGCGATCGACGCCGGCCAGGGGAGTGACGCAGCCTGGCTGTTGGATAGCGTGCTCAAGAAGCACCTGCTGGGGTTGGGTTGGAACATCCAGGCGAATTCCAAAGACAGAGACAGCACCGGGACAGATGGAGGCTACCTTCTTGAAATGAGGATCGCCGACCTGGGTCTTCACTACGGGCGGAGCTGGAGACGATATGTGTTAGGCGGGAAGGTGGTAGAGAGAGTGGCCAGGGTTTCGTTGTACTACGAGCTCATAGATCTTGCCGACGATCGCGTTGTGGTTTCATCGAACGTCGGCTCTGAAACCGTGGACGTGGTGCCTGCATCGAGACTATCGGCATTGAGCAACCCCACGTACCCGTTTGCGTCTCCCAAGCTTGAGAAAGGTCAATGGGATCGATACTTAGAGGGCGGATTGGTGATGGCAATAATCGGAGTTCTTGTGTATCTCTTCTACTCGAACAAGACCGCTTCTTGATGTTCCGACTAAGACGCCTGATAACCGTGAGAGCGTTAATGATTCTTGCGCTCATGTGCCTTGGATCAACCATGTGTTCCAGGCACGGTATCAGAGACCGGATGGCCACCGAGGACCGCATTGCACTGGCTGACCGGTTTCGAAGCGAGGGTAAGTGTGTCCAGGCCGTCGAGCAATATGAGAAGCTTCTCTCGGAGTTTCCTACCCCTCTGGTAGCCGAGAATGCCAGGTTCAATCTTGCGACCTGTCACCTCGATCTGAAGCAGTATGATCTTGCCCGGGCGGAATTCGAGGATTTCATCGATTCCTACCCCAAGAGCAACAAGGTGGACGATGCCCTCTACATGATCGGTTTGAGCTATATGCGTGCGGCGCCACGGCCGGAAAGGGACCAGACGCAGACCGTCAAGGCTCTCAACGAGCTTTCGCTGCTTCTAAGGGAGTATCCCGAGAGCGATGTGCGCGAGGCGGCAGAAGAGGCGGTCGCTGAGTGCAGATCGAGGCTTGCAGAGAAAGAGTACCTTGCGGGCCGGCTATATCTTGGCATGAAGAATTATGGGGCTGCGCGCGTCTATTTCGATTCGGTGATGGAAACCTACGGTGACACCCCGTGGGCTGCCCCTGCGTTGCTTCTTAAGGGCAAATCCTATGCGCGGCAAGCGCGCCAAGAGGATGCCAGGGCCGCTTTTCAGCAGGTGATCGACGATTTCCCCGGCAGCGATGCGAGTGGTGAAGCGGCCCGAGAGATAAGGGAGCTGGAGCATGTCCGACCCGCTGGGGAAGATGTCGAAGCCGGGAGATGATCTTAAGCGCCTGGGCATCTTCGGAGGCACGTTCGATCCCATCCACCTGGGGCACCTGATCTGTGCGGAACAGCTCCGGCAAGCCCTGTCTCTGGACCTTGTGCTCTTCGTTCCGACCCACAGCCCTCCGCACAAGCCTGCCACCGAACCGGCGGCGTCGGAGCACCGGCTGGCGATGGTGAGGCTGGCCATTGGGGACAATCGGGGTTTCCTGGATTCCGACGTGGAGATCCGTAGAGGGGGGAGGTCCTATACCATCGATACGATTCGGGACTTGCGCCGGACCTATGGAGTCGGAGCGGAATTCTGGCTGCTCATGGGCCAGGATTCATATCAGGATGTCTCAACCTGGAAGCAACCGGATCTGATCGCAGCCGAGTGCTTCTTTGGTGTTGCCCACAGGCCGGGCTATGTGTGTGAGATTCGGCCTCCTGTGCCTGGAATGAGAAGCAGGTTCATCGATATCACCGCCGTTGACATCTCCTCATCAGACATCCGGGCCCGTCTAAGTGAAGAGCGGAGTATACGCTTCCTCGTTCCCCGCAAGGTAGAGGATTACATAAGGGCGAAGAGGGTGTATGCGTCCGCGCCGGCCGGATAATCCGGTTTCCCTGGCTGCCGCCGGGGCATGTTGACTAACCTGCTACGGTATGCTAAGTTAAGAAGGTTTGTGCACGAGAGGGTCAATCCACTAGGGAGGAGATATGCCTGAGGTAAAGGTCGACAAGGAGAGGTGCAAAGGATGCGAGCTTTGCGTCATGTACTGCCCTAAGAAATCGCTTCGAATGGCTGACGGTTTTAATGAGAAAGGCTATCACTACCCGGAGTTCTGTGATCCCGATGAGTGTACAGGCTGCACGCTCTGCGGGAGGATATGCCCCGAAGTTGCACTTGAGGTTTACAAGTAAGGAAAGGTGGCCCAGATGTCAGAAGAGCGGAGGCTGATGAAAGGAAACGAGGCTATCGGGGAGGCCGCCATCAGAGCGGGCTGCCGTTTCTATGCCGGTTATCCCATTACGCCTCAGAATGAACTCACGGAATACATGGCTTCACACATGGCTGAGGCCGGGGGCACATTCATCCAGGCGGAAAGTGAAGTGGCCGCGATAAACATGGTCTATGGAGCCGCTGCGGCGGGGGCGAGGGCCATGACCTCATCGTCCGGTCCCGGGATCAGCCTGAAGCAGGAAGGGATCTCCTACATGTGCGGCTCGGAGCTGCCTTGTTTCTATGCGAACATCGTGCGTGGTGGGCCGGGGCTCGGCAACATCGCGCCGGCGCAATCCGACTACTTCCAGTCCACGAGAGGCGGCGGACATGGGGACTACCGTGTCCTGGTCTTCGCTCCCAGCACAGTGCAGGAGCTGGTGGATCTCACCATGCTCGGTTTCGATCTCGCCGATCACTACCGGAATCCGGCCATGATTCTCGGAGACGGAATCCTCGGCCAGATGATGGAGCCTGTCGTGCTGCGGGAGCCCAAGCAATACGACCCTTCTCCCAAGAAGCGGTGGGCTCTGGGCAATTCCGAGGGGCGGGACAGACACATGATAACCTCGGTGAGACTGGCACCCGGAACCCTGGAAGTCCATAACCTCAATCTCCTCAAGAAGTATGACAGCATCGAGGAAGAGGAGGTGCGCTACGAGCTTACGGCAGTCGACGACGCCGACGTTGTCCTGGTGGCCTACGGCACCGCCGCAAGGGTGGCGAAATCCGCGGTTTCGATGGCCAGAGAGAGCGGCAAGATCAAACTGGGCTTGATTAGGCCGATAACGGTCTGGCCGTTCCCCAGCAAGATTGTAAACGAAATCGGGCGGGACATACAGACCGTGCTCGTTGTTGAGATGAGTCTCGGACAGATGTACGAAGATGTGCTCTTGAGCGTCTGCGGCGGAGCCCAAGTCTCGCTGCTGGGCCACACCGGAGGCGGATTGCCGACCGAACAGGAAATCATAGAAACCGCTAAGAAGGCCAAGGCCTCAGGGAAGCCTTCCAAGGTGTTCCCGGGCGTATCCTGACAGCGATTGGGGGTGACCAAGTTGAAGCAAGTCTTTGGGAAACCGGAGAGTCTGAGCGACAAACCTTTTACATATTGCCCCGGCTGCGGCCACAGCCTGATACACCGCATCACTGCGGAAGTCATAGATGAGTTGGGGATAATGCCCCGCTGTGTCGGGGTCGCATCGGTCGGCTGCTCGGTATTCGCGGACGACTATTTCAGGTTCGACTTCATACAGGCAGCCCACGGCAGGGCGCCGGCGGTGGCGACGGGGATCAAGCGGGTCCACCCGGAGTGCATAGTGTTTACCCACCAGGGCGACGGAGATCTCGCGTCGATCGGTTGTGCCGAGATGATCTACAGTGCGAACCGCGGTGAGAAGATAACCATACTGTTTGTGAACAACGGAATCTACGGGATGACCGGCGGCCAGATGGCCCCCACCACCCTTATCGGAATGAAGACCACAACCTCGCCACTCGGACGCGAGGCCGAGGGTGCCGGCTACCCACTGAAGGTATGCGAGCTTCTGAGTGGACTCAGGGGAGTCGCCTACCTGGAAAGGACTGCCGTCAACAGCCCTCAGAATGTGATCAAGGCCAAACGCGCCATCAAACGGGCATTCGAGTACCAGATGGAGGGTCTGGGTTTCACGCTGGTGGAGATGGTCTCACAATGTCCGACCGGATGGGGCAAGATCCCCACGGATGCGGTGAAGTGGTTGGACAAGGAGATGAATCAGTACTTCCCGTTGGGAGTATACAAGGATATAAAGGCTGAGGAGCCTCAGGGCGTAGCCAAATAAGACGAAGGGGGCATCGATGACAGCCAAAGTAATAATGGCCGGTTTCGGCGGACAGGGGGTTGTGCTGATGGGAACCCTCCTGTCCTATTCAGCCATGATTCAGGGAAAACACACTACCTTCTTCCCTTCGTACGGGGCTGAGATGCGGGGTGGGACCGCGAATTGCTCGGTCATCGTTTCCGATGACGAGATCCCGTCTCCGGTCGTGAACGAGCCTGATTGCATAGTAGCGATGAACATAGCCTCGCTGGACAAGTTTGAAAGGAGAGTGAAGCCGGGAGGCACCATATTCATAAACTCATCTCTGATCAAGCGTGAATTGGCAAGAAACGATGTCGAAGAAGTGAGGATCCCGGCCAATGAGATGGCCGAGGAGTTGGGCAGCGCAAAGGCTGCGAACATGGTCATGCTGGGCGGCGTGCTCAAGAAGACCGGAGCGGTCGAACTTGACTCGGTCATAAAGAGCCTCGGCAGCGTCCTCTCGGAACGTGCGATGGCTCTGCTGGATGTGAACAAGAAAGCTCTGCGCAAGGGCTTTGATGCGATATAGCCACCCTGCCGGTCATGCAGGTTTGCCCATTGCTCCTCCTCACAGAGGTATGGCGCTTGATTTGTAGGTTAAGGGAGAGTCTGATCTATAGACTTCTGCGTGAGGTCAGGAAGCCGGGGAGGTATTTCAGCAATGACCTCAATCTTCCGCTGAAAAAGGATGCCGGCCTGAGGTTTCTGCTCTGCTTCCCGGACCTTTATGAGATAGGCATGTCCAACCTGGGCCTGAGGATGCTCTATCATGTATTGAACATGCATCCCGGCATTATGGCAGACGTTGCCTTTGCACCGTGGGCCGACATGGAGGCCTTCATGCGTGCCACCGGCGAACCCCTGGCCGGGATAGGCACGTCGAGACCCGCACACGATTTCCACATCCTGGGTTTTTCCCTTCAGTATGAACTTCAGTACACGAATGTTCTCAATATGCTGGACCTCGCGGGCATCCCGTTGCGGAGGCAAGAGCGGGGAGACGGCGACCCCATAGTTCTTGCCGGCGGCCCCTGTGTGTTCAATCCCGATCCTGTGTCCGAGTTCATCGATGTCTTTGTGATCGGAGACGGGGAGACCGCCTGCAGAGAGATCGGCGAGCAAATGCTGACCGGCTCCGCCCTGCATGGGAGCCGAAGGACAAGACTGGAAAAGCTGGCGGATGTCGAGGGACTATATATCCCGGCACTGCACGGAACCGGACGTGAGAGACCCGTGATCCCCAGAAGGGTGGAGGCCGTGCTCAGGGAAGAGGATTTCCCGGTGCCGCCCATAGTGCCCATGCTTCCGATTACCCATGATCGGCTCACCCTGGAAGTGATGCGAGGCTGCACGAGGGGATGCCGGTTCTGCTCGGCCGGCATGCTCAAC
This sequence comes from uncultured bacterium, assembly GCA_964598025.1. Lineage (GTDB taxonomy): Bacteria > Arandabacterota > Arandabacteria > Arandabacterales > Arandabacteraceae > JALGWN01. The sequence goes on along the minus strand of CAZRAU010000075.1, from coordinate 8,387 downwards.
CGGCCGGTGAGGCAGCGAAGTATGGAATCGGTGGTGCGTTTGGCAGAGGCCGGCATCGAAGCAAGCGGTTGGGAAGAGGTATCACTGGTTTCGCTATCCACGTCCGACTACTACGATCTGGAAGGTCTGATCAGCCGCCTGTCACACATTCTGGAGGCCCGGCATGTGAGCATCTCGCTTCCATCCATGAGGCCGGGGACCTTCTCGGATGAGATCGCAAGACTCGTAGGCCACGCGAAGAAGACCGGCCTGACGTTCGCTCCCGAGGCCGGGAGTGCCGGGCTCCGGCGCTCGATCAACAAGGATGTTGACGAGGACGATCTCTATGCTACTGTAGAGACCGCATTCAGACACGGTTGGGACGCCCTGAAGCTCTATTTCATGGTTGGTTTACCGCGTGAGGATGACGGGGATATCGACGGCATAATCGGGATGGTCCGATCGGCCGAGGCCATTTGCAGAGCCTTCGGGCGGCGCAGGAAGATAACCGTATCCCTGTCGCCTTTCGTACCCAGACCTCATACGCCGTTCCAATGGGCCGCACAGGTGAGGCCGGAGGAGGTTCTCAGGCGAATCCGCCATGTCCGGAAGCGGCTCCCGGGTGGGCGGGTGAAGCTCAAGTGGCGCGATCCTTACATGGCCGCGCTGGAGGGCGCGCTCAGCCGGGGCGGGCAGGATACGGCGGAAGTGATCTGTGCGGCATGGAAAAGAGGGGCAAGATTCGACGGCTGGACCGACTGCTTCGATTTCGAGCTCTGGGCAAAGTGTTTCGAGGAGGCGGGCCTAGCGATGGACCGGATGTTTGAGCCGATGTCTCCGGGAGAGCAGCTTCCCTGGGACTTCATAGGCAACTCGGTCGGCAAGGAGTTTCTGGCCAAAGAGGCCGGCAGGGCCGAGGCCGGCACCCTGACCCCGGATTGCAGAACCGGGCCTTGCAGCGAGTGCGGGGCCTGCCCGGGCAAGGGCGAGCAGATTGACAGGGTCGCGGGCGACAGGGCCGCCGCCAGTACCGGTGGAGTTTCGCCTAAATCCGAGCGTCATGATGTCCGCATCAGATATAGGGTGAAATACGCTAAGATGGACGACATGAGATTCACATCCCACCTGGATGTTATGAGATGCATTCAGCGGGCCCTGAGACGTGCCGATCTACCCGTGAGCTACTCCTCAGGTTATTCACCTCACCCTCGTGTTTCCTTCGGGCCGCCGCTGCCGCTCGGCATGATCGGCGAGGGTGAGTATTTTGACGTGCTGTTTTCCAGAGACCCGGGAGGGCATTGGCTTAACCGTGTGAATCATTGCCTGCCCGAGGGGCTTGACCTGATAAAGGCGCGTCTTGTTGCCTTGCAGGGGACGTCGTTGATGAAGTATGTGAATGCTGCGGATTACTCTATTGAGGTCTATAGCGACGGCCGCCGGGATATCCAAAGTATATTGACCGAAGCCGAGAAGGAGTTTCGCGCAGACGAGAGGGTGCTGTCCGTAAGCCTTGCGGAGAACGGTGGCAACTCGAGGCTGGATGTCAGCATCAGACTGGACAAGGGTGCTGCGAGACCCGACAAAGAAGTGGAGAGGGCATTGGAAGGAAGCGGTGCCCACCTAAGAGCAATACGTAGGTCGCTTTACCGTGAAAACGAGGGCATCCTGGAATCACCTTTCGGGACGCCGGCAAAAGAGGAACAGAAGTCATGAAGAAGGAAATCATCATAAACGTCGAACCCAATGAGACAAGGATAGGCATAAGGGAAGACGGACAACTGGTTGAATACATGGTCGAACGCTCAGGTGAGCGACTTTCGGTCGGGGACATCTACAAGGCGCGGGTAACCGCGGTCCTTCCCGGCATGCAGGCCGCTTTTCTGGATATTGGTTATGAGAAGAGCGCCTTCCTGCACGTTTCCGATCTCAGTATAGAGACCAAGGATTTTGAAGACATTGAGGACAGGCTCGAGGGCAGGCAGGGCAACGATACGACGTCTGTGAGCAAGGACAGAGACATGCTCATAGAACAGGTCCTCAACAAGGGTGATCAGATCATGGTCCAGGTCACCAAGGAACCGATTATGACCAAAGGGCCGAGGGTCAGCACTCAGATATCGCTTCCCGGCAGATACATGGTGCTCATGCCCAGCGCCGACCTGGTGGGTGTTTCGAGGAAAATCGAAAGCCGCGAGGAGAGGCAGCGACTGAAGGGCATAGTGGGCCCGCTCAAACCGAGCGGCATGGGGCTCATTGTCCGTACCGCCGGTGAAGGGATGGACCGGAAGCACTTCCTGGCCGACATTAAGTTCCTCACCAGGATGTGGGGGCGGATGTCGAAGAAGGCCGACAAGGTCAAGTCGCCCAATCTGATCCACAAGGACAAGGAGATCATAACGCGACTGGTCAGGGACATGGTCACAGAAGATGTGACTGCGGTTGTCGTGGATTCCAAGAAGGAGCACAGGGAGATCGTTTCCTACCTTCGATCTTTCGCACCCGACCTGAAATCACGCGTGCAGCTTTACAAGGAAGACACTCCCATCTTCGATGCCTATGAGATAGAAAAAGAGACCGAGAAATTCCTGAGTCGCATCGTGCCCCTCAAGAAGGGTGGTTTCATATCAATCGACCATACCGAGGCTCTGGTCGCCATAGACGTCAACACCGGCAGATACCGGGGCGCCCGCGATCAGGAGGAGACCGCGCTCAGGACCAACCTGAGTGCCGCGCGCGAGGTGGCGCGCCAGTTGCGCCTCAGGGACTTGGGGGGCATCATCGTCATCGACTTCATAGACATGGAAATGGAAGAGAACAGGAAGAAGGTGATCGACGAGCTGCGGGGGGCCCTCCGGCGCGACAGATCGCGCACCAAGACCCTCAGGGTCAGTGAGATCGGTCTGGTCGAGATGACCAGGCAGCGGGTGCGGCCGAGCCTGGGGCAGATGCTGAGCGACACCTGTCCCAACTGCGGAGGTTCCGGCAGGGTCATGTCGCTGGAGTCCATAGAGATGCGGCTCGAGAGGTGCCTGAGACGCCTGAAGGGAAGGTCCACCGAGAAGAGGATAGAGCTCTACCTCAACCCCGAAGCGGCCTTCCACATGCTTTCGGAGAGCGCCATGCGGATAGTGCGTCTGGAGAAGCGCTTCAAGATCGAAATCGATGTGAAGGACGATCCCAACCTGAGACGGGAAGAGTTCGTAGCCCGCGGCTCCCGAAAAGGAGACGACTTGACTTATCTGATGGAGCCATAAGGGTTCGCACAGCCATTTCCACTTGACACAGCCGCCTGGGTTTGTTACATAGATAGCCAGTGGATCATAATACGGAGAGGTATATGTACGCCATCATTGAAACAAGTGGCAGACAGATCAGGGTTTCGCCGGACGAGCATGTTCGCGTGGACCGGCTGGATGCCGAAGTAGGTTCGACGGTCAGCTTCGATCGCGTTTTCGCGATTAGGAACAACGGGGACTTCCTGTTGGGCTCGCCGACGGTGGAAGGTGCGAGAGTTACCGGCACTGTCATAGGCCATGGGAAATCCGACAAGGTAGTGATCTACAAGTTCAAGCGGAGGAAGTTCTACCGGCGCAAGCGGGGTCACAGACAACCCTTTACCGAAGTGAAGATATCTGAAATCGTGGTCTGAGGAGGTTCCCTGGAATGGCTCACAAGAAGGGAGTTGGGAGTTCTCGCAACGGGCGTGACAGCAATTCCCAGAGACTCGGTGTCAAGAGGTACGCAGGTCAGAAGATAAATGCCGGTACCATAATCGTCCGCCAGCGGGGTACTAGGTTCTTTCCCGGTGAAAACGTTGGGATGGGCAAAGACAAGACGCTTTTCGCCCTGATCAGCGGCACGGTTGCTTTCGAACGCCAGGGGAAGACCAAGAAGCGGGTCAGCGTCTACGCCTAAGCATACCGTTCGGTTTTTGCCTGTCCTGGTAGACTCTTTGCTTTGGTTCTAGTCCAAGGAACACCGCGAGCATAGGGAGGTGGAAGCATGAAGGTAAAATGGCTTGGGCATTCCGCTTTTCTGCTTACCTCGGACAGTGGTGTGAGAGTTCTGACCGATCCCTACAGAAGCGGCAGCTATGACGGCGCGGTCGCCTATAAACCCATCAAAGAGAAGGCCGATGTCGTAACCGCCAGCCACCGACACGACGATCACTATTGCCTGGAAGGTCTGCCGGAGGGCTATCAGTGCGTGACCGAAGCCGGCAGGCACACGGTGGCGGGGCTTTCAATCACCGGTTTCAAGTCCTACCATGACACAAGCCGGGGTGAGGACCGCGGGAGCAACATCATATTCGTAATTGAGATGGACGGCATCAGGGTGTGCCATCTCGGCGACCTAGGCCACACCCTCTCAGATGAGGAAGCTGCGGCGATCGGCAGAGTCGACGTACTGCTCGTGCCGGTGGGCGGTCTCTACACCATAGGTCCCAAAGAGGCTGTGAACGTCATGAAGGCGCTGTCGCCGTCCGTCACTATCCCCATGCACTTCAAGACCGAAGCGCTCGGTTTCCCCATAAAACCGGTCGATGATTTCCTCTCACTGGCCGGGGACTCCATGCGGCCCGGCACGACAGAAACCGAGATCAGGCAAGAGGACTTGAGCGGCCGGCGCGTCATCGTCCTTGAACACGAGCTGTAGCGGTACTCGCAACATCAGATGGAGGCATCTTAGATGAGAGAGGTGAACGTCAAAGAGATCAGTGACGCCGTGAGGGAACTCTGCATCAAGTCAAATACCGAGCTCGGCGGGGCAGAGGTGGAGTACATCAAGAAGATGATGGATGTGGAGGAATCCCCAACGGGGAAGGAGATTCTCTCCATGTTGCTCGAGAACGCCCGCATAGCGTGTGATGAGCAGATCGCGATATGCCAGGACACCGGCTTCGCGGTGGTGTTCATCGATCTCGGGCAGGATGTCCACCTGGTGGGAGGGGACCTCAACGAAGCCGTGGCCGACGGCGTGCGGAGAGGATACGGGGACGGTTACCTGAGAAAGTCGATTCTCGGGGACCCCATCAAGCGCGTCAACACAGGGGATAACACCCCGCCGGTGATCCACCTCACCCTGGTACCCGGGGAGAAGGTGAAGATCGTGGTAGCTCCCAAAGGCGGCGGAAGCGAGAACATGAGTGCCGTGCGCATGCTCAAGCCCTCCGACGGCATAGATGGGGTCAAGAATTTCGTAGTGGAAACCGTGGATAAGGCCGGAGGCAATCCGTGCCCGCCGATTGTGGTCGGGGTAGGCATCGGTGGGACGTTTGAGAAGTGTGCCTACCTGGCGAAGAAGGCCCTCTTGAGGCCTCTGGGCGAGCGGCACCCGGATCCTTTCTATGCCGATGTCGAAGAGGAGCTCCTAAGGAGAGTGAACAACACCGGGGTAGGACCGCAGGGCCTCGGTGGGAGGGTGACCGCATTGGATGTCCACGTGGAAGTCCATCCCTGTCACATAGCATCGCTGCCTGCTGCGGTGAACCTTAACTGTCATGCTACGAGGCACGGCGAGAGAATAATCTAAACCTGCGGGGGACTATGATGGCCGAGATAAAGCGAATCCAGACACCACTAACCGATGAGGTACTCAAAGGTTTGAAAATCGGAGAGAAAGTCGCGATCAGCGGGATCATCTATTCCGCCCGGGATGCCGCCCACAAGCGGCTGGTGGACCTCATAGAGAAGGGTGAGGAACTACCCTTCCAGCTCCCCGGGCAAGTCATATACTATGTCGGCCCTACCCCTGCCAGGCCGGGCTTCGCAGTGGGTTCGGCCGGACCGACCACATCTTACAGGATGGATGCCTATGCCCCGGTCCTCATCAAGCACGGGCTCAAGGGCATGATCGGCAAGGGCGCGCGCGGGGACAATGTCAAGGAAGCCATGAGGAAGTACGGGGCTGTGTACTTCGCGGCCATCGGTGGGGCGGGGGCTCTGATTTCCAAGTCGATTACCAGCGCCGAGGTCATAGCCTATCCGGAACTCGGAGCTGAGGCCATAAGAAGGATGGAAGTGAAGGATTTCCCCGCCATAGTGGCGACGGACATGTTCGGAGAGGACCTCTATATCAGGGGTAAGGAGGCCTATAAGGTACGTGCCTGACAAGCACAGTATCATAGGAGTCATCCCCGCAAGATACGGGTCTACCCGCTTTCCCGGCAAACCCCTTGCCCGGATAGCCGGCAAACCAATGATCCAGCATGTCTATGAGCGAACCACTCGGGCCCGCCTGCTCTCGCAAGTCATTGTGGCCACCGATGATGTGAGGATAAGGGATGTGGTGGAGGGCTTCGGGGGTGTGGCCGTGATGACCTCTGCCGAGCACCCCAGCGGTACCGATCGCGTGGCTGAGGTGGCCCGTGGGCTCGCCCACTCCCATTATGTCAACATCCAGGGAGATGAGCCGCTCATTGACCCGGCCTATGTCGACACATGTGCCCGGCTTCTCCTGGAGGGGAGTGACATGAGCACCCTGGCCACGAGGATCAGGTGGCGCCACGACCTCTTTGACCAGAATGTGGCTAAGGTGGTGCTCGACCGCCAGGGTTACGCCATCTACTTTTCGAGGTCCGCGATTCCGTTTCCGCGGAAATACCTTGATCGGGGTGTGGATGTAGATTTAGACTCCTCGGTGTACTTAAGGCATGTCGGTGTTTATGGTTTCACCGCCGATACTCTCCGCGCCTTTACCTCCGAAGCGGAGAGCGAATTGGAGAGCATCGAAGGCCTGGAGATGATCCGGGCCCTGTATGCAGGCATAAAGATCAAGGTTGGGCTTGTGAAGTCCTCGATTCCTCACGTCGATCTGCCGGAGGACATACCGGCGGTCGAAGAAGCGCTTAAGGCTATGGACGGGACCTGATGGGCAAGTACGTATTCGTAACCGGAGGCGTGGTTTCATCACTGGGCAAAGGCATTGCGGCGGCCTCGCTCGGTATGTTGCTCAAACGTAGGGGGCTTAGGGTTACCATCCAGAAGTTCGATCCCTACCTTAATGTCGATCCGGGCACCATGAGTCCCTTCCAGCACGGCGAGGTCTTCGTGACCGACGACGGGGCCGAGACCGACCTCGATCTCGGGCACTATGAGAGGTTTCTTGATGAGGCCCTCACCCGAAATCACAACGTCACTGCGGGACAGATCTATGATGCGATCCTGACCAGCGAGAGGCGCGGAGACTACTTGGGACGTACGGTCCAGGTGATACCGCACGTCACCGATGAGATAAAGAAGCGCATCACCAAGGTGGGCGAGAGCCGGGATGTGGATGTCTGTATCAGCGAGATCGGAGGAACCGTCGGAGACATAGAGAGCCTCCCCTTTCTTGAAGCCATAAGACAGATGAGACTCGAGCTCGGCAGGAACAACACATCTTTCGTGCATCTTACCCTGGTCCCATACATAGCGGCCGCAAAGGAACTAAAGACCAAGCCGACCCAGCACAGCGTGCGGGAACTCCGCGAGATAGGTATCCAGCCGGACATCCTGATCTGCAGAACCGAGAAGCATCTGGCGGAGGACGCCCGGGAGAAGATCGCCCTCTTCTGCAACGTGAGAAAGGAAGCGGTCGTCGAGGCCCGGGATGTGGGATCGGTCTATGAGGTGCCGCTGATGTTTCATACCGGAGGGATGGACAAACTCATCGTTTCCATGCTGAGGCTCGGTGGAGCAGACCCGGATCTCGGTGATTGGATTGCCCTCGTGGAGAAGATAAAGAAGCCCGGCGGGGAAGTCTCCATCGGCATTGTCGGCAAGTACGTGGACCTTCAGGATGCATACAAGAGCATAAACGAAGCCTTCATCCATGCAGGCATAGAGAATGACGTCAGGGTGAAAACCGCCTGGGTTGACTCCTCGAAGGTTACCCCTGAGGCGGCCGCCGGGAACCTGGAGGAGTTTGACGGTATCCTGATCCCAGGCGGGTTTGGGGAGCGGGGCACCGAGGGCAAGTTCGAGGCTGTGAAGTACGCACGGGAGAACAGGGTGCCTTTTTTCGGTATCTGCCTGGGCATGCAATGTGCCGTGATCGAGTTTGCGCGCACCGTGTGTGGACTGGAGGGCGCCAACTCGTCGGAGTTCGACCCAGGAACGCCTTACCCTGTGATCGATCCAATGCCCGACCAGCGTGATATCACCCAGATGGGTGCCAGCATGCGCCTCGGGGCCTGGGCATGCCACCTCAAGGAGAATACCTTCGCCTCTGCCGCCTACGGGACGTCCGTAATCCATGAGCGGCACCGGCACCGCTACGAATTCAACAACCTCTTCCGGAACCTCATGATGGAAAAGGGACTCATCTTCAGCGGTACTACCCCGGACGGGAATCTCGCGGAGATAGTGGAACTTCAGGACCATCCCTGGTTCCTGGGTTGCCAGTTTCATCCGGAGCTTAAGTCGCGC
>CAZRAU010000074.1:6118-16147 GCA_964598025.1 uncultured bacterium | reverse complement strand
GCAGGCAGGATCCAGGAGTCTGGGTGGTGAACACTGACGGCACCGAGCTGCGTCGAATTGCCTGCCGCGGGGCGCAACCCTCATGGTCTCCAGATGGCAGATCCGTGGCCTATACCGCAAGTTCTTCGGGGGGGTACATCTCCGCTATCTGGATAACCAGCGTGGACGGCAACGAGGTGAGGCAGGTGACATTTCCATGAAATCCCGAGGCTCTAGTAAACGCGGCCGGCGCCATACCACAGAAGTGCTCTGCTTTGGAAAGGAGGCTTTATTATGAAGGACATTGTGCTGCCGGCTGTGGCCATCGTCCTTGTTCTGAACGCGGCGGGCTTGTGCGGCGATAACCCGAGCACCAAGGTCGCCGTCCACATCAGGGCTCACGCTGCGAAACTAACCTGTGAGGGTGACCTGGCTCGGGGAGAGATTCCCTGACCTTGTGTGAGCAGAGACTGCAGGAGATACCCGACTTTATCGCTCTATTTGCCATCAGCGAGATTCGGACACATCGTGGCCACAATTTAGACTGCACTTTGAGAGGCCGTCAGGTTCCGGAAGCGCGGACGGGACATGCCAATCCGGCGCCCAGGAGGGCGGCCTTAATCTCCTGCATCATGAGGTGTCCGATCGTTCCAGCGTTTGAGGTGAAACGGTCGGAAGATCCATTCCGGCGTGCGCAGGATATTGCCGAAATCAGTGCTATACCAGGGGCTCAGATCCTCATCCACGGGGTTCTTGAGCAAGTGTATCTCCTGTGCCGGCATGTAGCTCTGGGCCAAGAGGAAGACCTTCTCGCCGGAGGTAGGATTCACCGCCACGTCGACCACTATGACAGCATGGCCGGGGAAACTGCCGAGGATAAAGACATCCCCGATTGAGATATCCGCCACGTCAGCCACCGCTACGAGCTCAAGGCTAAGCGAATAGGATCCCGCATATGTGAAGACCTCATTCAGGTAATCTCTGAAAGTGCCGTAAGATGAATCCCTGTCAGCAGACCTTGCCCAGGAAACTCTATTACCGTCGACAATAGGCCTATAGCCTTGTATCCATCTTCTGAAGTTGGCCTCGTCACCACTCGTGAAGTTGAAGTGGATGTCTTCGTACCTCGCCTGTGAATACAAGTACTCCGCACGCAGTCGGATCACGGCATCGGCACACTGCTGGAGATCGCTGTCACCCACATCGATATCCACAACGGCTGCATGGGCGTACTGATTGCCCTTTCGCCTCCCGTCATAGAGCATGACGGGGGGGGCACCGGGCTTAAGTGGAAGGTGTCTCAGCCAGTCGGCAAATGAGCCGGGCGGGAGGCCAGCTCGCTCAAAACCGCCGGGTGCGTCGATTCGGGAGGCAATGGCCTCATGCTGATCGTAGTCCCCCGACCACGGATACGGATTAGGTGAGGCCACAGCAAAAACGGCGAGAACCAGCAAGAGGGCCAGGATTGTGCAGGTCTTCAGTCTCAACATGACATCCACCTCTGCCCAGACCTCGGTACAAGCGCCCCGGAGCGGAACCAAGCCCTGGGACCATACTCGATAGGCACCATAACAAGCCGAGTCGGCACGTGTCAACCGGCACTCAGGGAAACGCTGCCTCCACTCCTCTACCCCTGCCCACATTTGGGTTCATCATGCAGTGCCTCGTGTGGTACACTACCCTGGTGTAATAGATGGTTTCCGGTGTCGGCCTCAGGTGCGGCCGCCGGTTTCAATGCCCGAACCTATTAGATTGCGGGGCGTAATCCCGGATGCCGATTCCTCAAGATCCCATTCGTCAAGTCTTTACCGGCGACTACCGCGCGCTGGAATGTGATTTTGTTGCGCGTGTGCGGGACCTTCGGAGTGCGGATGCGCTGAGCCCCCTCATCGTAATAGTCACATCGAGACTGCTTGGGCTCCATCTCAGACGGCATCTTGCCGAAAACGGGATCCACCACATCAATATCAGGTTTTTCACGCTTGAGGACCTGGCCGAGCATATTGCCGGGCCCATCATCCATGGCCAAGGCAGAACGCGAATGCCGGGCTCCGCTCCCAAGCCGGTGATGGCCGAGGCCCTCCGATCCATCAGTTCCGATGCCCGTGAGTTCTATTTCTCCGGCATCATCGACCGCACCGGTTTTCAAGAGGCGATGCTTGCCACCATCAGGGACCTCGAGCAGGCTGCGCTCACACCCCAAGATCTCCGGCGGGCGATCAAGCAATCGAGCGTGAGGCAGGCCGTGCATGTAAGCAAGATCGAGGACCTCACCGAGGTGTGGGACAGATACAGATGCTTGCTTGATGGGCTGGCCTGGGTTGATGACCACCAGGTGATGCTCGCCGCCGCGGACCATCTTGCCTCGTCGCCGCTTGTCCGGGGCGCATTGTCCATCCTGGTCTACGGGTTTTATGATCTTAATGCCCTCCAGAAGAAGTTGCTCGAGAAATGTATAGATGTAAAGGATACGGTCGCCTTTGTGCCTTTCGACCGGCAGCGCGCATTCGAGTTTGCTGAGCCCATCCTGCGCTGGATGGAATCCAGGGGCTTTAAGAAAAGACCGGCTGCCGCAGACGGCGACATTGGAGCATCTCCCGTGCTCGCACATCTTCGGAAACACATCTTCGAGAACGGCCCTGAGGCGCCCAGTCCGCACGATGCCGTCACTTTCGTATCCGCACCCGGCGAGGCCCGCGAGGTCCGCGAGATCGCAAGGCTCATCGCGGCCGAGGCCGAGAGACTTGACATCAGATCCCATGAGATCGGCATCCTGCTTAAGAATCACGAAACCTACGGAGTCATGTTGCGCGAAACCTTGGAGCGCCTGCACATGGCACCTTTCATGCCTGGAGGCATGCCGCTGTCTGAGACCGTGGAAGGCCGCAGCGTGCTCCTACTGCTCGAAGTGCTTGCCCGCGATTATGCAAGAAATGAGGTGATGGAGTTCATCACCTTCGCACCCCTGAGAGCCGACAGCGTTCGACGGCAAACCGGTGCGCCGTCCTCGGTGCATCGTTGGGACACCGTCTCCACAGCCGCGGGTATCGTGGAGGGTAGGACCGAGTGGGAGGACAGACTGGCGAGACTCATCGAGGAGTGCCGGGATCCTGAGAGCCGGCAAGCACACGGCGACAACGGTTCCCGGGGCACCTCCTTCGGTGCCGAGGACATAGCCTCGCTCAGGCGGTTTATAAGCAGGCTGGTCGCCCTGATGGACGCAATCGGAAGGGCAAAGACGTGGACTGAGAAATCGGCCGCGCTCGCCAAGGCGTTCGGGGAGCTTACCGAAGACGGCCCCCATACCAGCCTGGTCGCAGACGCGATAAGCGGGCTCGGGGAACTGGACAGGCTCCCGTCCCCTCCGAGCCAGGCCGAATTCATGCAGGCGGTCAGAGCGTCTCTGGACAGTGCATCAATACGCTTGGGCCGGTTCGAGCATCAGGGGCCGGCCGTCGTCGACCTGATGGCTGCCAGAGGGATCCCATTCAAGATGGTCGTGATCCCCGGCATGACAGAGAAGGGCTTCCCCCCCATTATTCGCCAGGATGCTATACTATTGGACCACGAGCGCGAGGCCATAAACAAGGCTGCCGGCGGGGCAGGACCGCTTCATCTTAAGTCCCGGACGCGGCTGGACGAGGAACGCCTGCTCTTCCGCTTGGCACTGGGAGCCGCCGGGCAGAGACTTGTGATGACGTATCCCCGGCTGGCGTTGGGCACTGCCAGAGAGAGGCTGCCTTCGTCATTCATGCTCGCTGCAGTGGAAGCCCTGACCGGACGGAAGGTCTATTTCGACACGCTTGAAGGTACCGAGGGCTTTCTCCGTGTGCCTCTCGCGGAGCTTGCGGTCCCCGAACCCAACGATGCAATCGATCAGGTGGAATTCGATCTGGCGACCACCCTCGAGAACATAAGGAAAGAGGCGCCCGAGGGCATCCTCTATATGCGGCGATACTCGGCCTTTTTCGCGGAAGGCCTGAGGCTGGAAGCGGCCAGGTGGGGCGAACACCGGTTCACCGCATACGACGGCGTCGTGGCCGGCGCCGAAGCCCGGGAGCTCCTCGAGGGCAAGTACGGCATAGTCGGCAGCAAGGTGTCCCCGACGCGGCTTGAGACTTACGCCTCCTGTCCCTTCAGCTATCTTATGGGCTACATCTTTGGGATCGAACCGCTGGTGGAACCGGAGCAGGCGCGGACCATAAGCCCTCTGGACAAAGGGGCGCTGGTGCACACGATCCTCTGGCGGTTCTTCACCGCACTCAAACACAAGAAGGGCGAGCCTATCGCCGTGGGGCCCAAGGATGTCGTGCTCCTCAGGAAGATCGGCGCTGAGGTTTGCAGGCAGTTCGAAAAGACCGGTGTGGTCGGGTACTCCGTGATGTGGGAACTCGAGAAGGATGCGATCCTCGCCTGGCTCGATGAGTTCATCGAGGATGAGACCGGGCAGGACGAACTCCACCCAGCGTACTTCGAGGTTCGGTACGGAATGGGAAGTCGGACCTCCGAAGAAAGCGAGATCTCGACGGATAGGGCGGCCCCTCTCGCCTTCGGCAAACGCGGGATTCTACTGCGGGGGAGAATCGATCGGATCGATGTGTCCGACGACGGCCGGCGGGCGAGGATTATAGACTACAAGACCGGCAAACCGCGGGGGAAGGAAGACGATCTTCAGGGGGGAACCGCCCTTCAGCTGCCCCTATACCTGCACGCCGCACGATACATTCTCGAACCGCTTCACCCGGACCTCACCGAGCTGTCCGCGGAGTACTATCACCTCGCGGCACACGGCAGGAAGCGGCATATCGGATTCAGCGGGGATTGTCTCGAGCGCAAAGCCGAGGAGCTTGCGGGCATACTCGATACGATTGCCGACGGCATAGCCGGAGGGCTCTTCTTCCCGCTTGCCGGCGGTCTATGCCGATGGTGCGATTTCGAATTGGCCTGCGGGCCCTACCGGCGGCAGATCCTGGAGCGCAAGTGGGGGGACCCCAGGGCTGAGGCCTTCTTGAGGATGAGAGGCGAGATCGGGGCCGAACCCGGTGAAGGAGAGGTGGAGTGATGGGCCGCAGCGATCGACTGGCCGACGCGGCGGACAGAGCCAAGGCAGCTTCCGATCTCGGCCACAGCTTCATTGTCGAGGCCGCTGCGGGGACGGGGAAAACCACGCTGCTCGTGGAAAGAGTATTGAACCTCTTGAAAGCCCGGATGGCCCAGCCGGAGGAAATCGTAGCGATCACCTTCACCGAGCGTGCGGCGGCGGAGCTCAAGGCCAGGCTCCAGGAGAGACTCGGGGAGGAAGCAGCCTCGGCCACAGGGCGTGCAGCCGGAAACCTCGCCGAAGCCATCTACGGACTCGAACGCATGCCGGTAACCACCATCCACGCTTTCTGTACTTCGATCCTCAAGGAGCGCCCGGTCGAAGCCGGCATCGACCCCAACTTCGGTGTGGCGGACGAGCTTATGGCTTCCCTCATATCTCAGGAGACCTGGGACGAGTGGATCGCCCGGAAGCTTGACGGCGACGATCCCGTCCTGCGCAGCGCGCTCACCGTGGGTATCACGCTCGATCATATGCACGAGCTTGCCATGACCATATCGGGAAACAGGGACGTCGCGGACATGCTGCCGGCCGAAGAGCCTGCCGAGCCCCATATCGGCGGTTTTCTCAAGGTTCTCAAGGCAACCGCAGCCCGGCTGGAGAAGGCCGGAGGTTCCTGCCATAGATCCGATGACGGCGCTCTATGTGCTATCGGTGCCCTGGTGAGAAATGCCCGCGAGGCGGAGGCGGTCAAAACCGAAGACCGCCTGCATGCCTACCTCTTCAGTGCCGTAGCCATCCCGTCGGTCGGAAGACTGGGAAACGCCGGCAACTGGGCCTCAAAGGATGACCTGAAAGAGGTGAGGCAGGAGCTCGGGGCCTTGAAAGAAGAGCACGAGAAAGTGAGATCGCTTATCGCTCACAACATCATAGCTTCGCTTGCCCGCCTTCTCCTCGACTACGTCACTTGCTATACCTCGGCCAAGGCCTCCCAGGGGCTTCTCGACTTCCATGATCTCTTACTCTCTACCAGAGACCTTCTGAAGCACCACGATCATGTGCGCGACTACTTCGCCGGGCGCTACCGCTACCTCCTGGTGGATGAATTCCAGGACACCGATCCCCTTCAGGCCGAGATAATCTTCTACTTGGCCGGTGCTCAGCCCGGACGCGCCGACAAGTGGCGTGAATCGGAGACCAGCCCGGGGAAGCTCTTCCTGGTCGGCGATCCCAAGCAGAGTATCTACCGTTTCAGAAGAGCCGACATCGAGATGTACGCTGCGGCAAAGGGCACGCTGGGAAAGAACCGTCACCTGAGTATTCACCAAAATTTCCGGTGTGCCGAATCCATAATCACCGCAGTGAATTCCATTTTCGAAGACCTGATCAAGATGCCCGAAGACGGCAACTACCAGCCTGAATATGTCGCGCTGGATTTCGGCCGGGCCACTGACACGCTGCCCGCGCACCATGGAGCCATCGTGCTCTATCCGCCCGAAGGGGCAGCGGCCGCGATGGACTGGGCCGAAGGGAGACGGCAATGTGAGTCGCGGGCCATAGCGGCCTTGATCAAGCGCGTGGTCGAGAGCGAGAGATGGGAAGTCTGGGACAAGACCGGACGGCGCCGGCGGCCCATCGAGCTTAAGGACATCGCGATACTGATGCGGACGCAGACCGGCCTGGAGACCCTGGAGCAGGCGCTCCGCCTTTACGATATAGACTACCGTGTCATCGGCGGCAAGCGCTTCTTCCTCTGCGAGGAGGTCCAGCAACTCCTGGCCCTGCTCATGGCTGTGGACAATCCCAACAATAAGGTGGCCCTGATTGCTGCACTGAGGTCGCCTTTCTTCGGAATCTCAGACGAGGATCTCTTCCTGTTTCGCGCCAAGGGCGGCGACATCTCTTACGAAAGCGATGCCGCCGGCACCCCGCTGGAGGAAGCCTTCGGCTTGCTGCGTAGTCTGCATGCGGTCCGGAATGAGATCGGTGCGGAATCGCTGCTTGACACTATCTACTCGGAGACCAAGGCCCCGGTCGTATTCCTGCTCAGGCCCAACGGAGAGCAGCGGGTCGCCAATCTCCTCAAGATCGGCGACATCACCAGAGCCCTCGCCGACCGCGGCGTGCTGACCTTCCGGGCCTTTGTGCGCTGGCTCGCGGACAGGAAGGAGGAGGAAGCCGAGGAAGCCGAAGCGGCAACGGTGGAGACCGGCGATGACTTTGTAAGACTGCTGACCATACACAAGGCCAAGGGCCTGGAGTTCCCCATGGTCATCCTCACAGACCTCGCCGGCCAGCGAAACAAGGGCGAAACATTTGTGGTCGATCGCCACAACAAGGAGATCGCGATACGCATAGGAAACAAACAAATGGGCACAAAAACCACGAACTATGACCGTCTGAGCGATTATGAGGACCTGCGACGGGAAGCCGAGGAACGCCGGTTGCTCTATGTCGCGATGACAAGGGCGCGGGACTTTGTTGTGATACCGGCATACTTCGCGACCCCCAGAGAGCATCCAAAGGCCGGCGATCCGAAGCCCAAGTCTCTCCTGCACTACCTGGCTGCGACAATACCGCAACCGGGGGAGTCCGGAGACGGCGAGCAACCCGAGGGCATGCACATCTTCAAAGGTTCGAGCCTCGATCTTGAGCCTGCGGAGCCGCCTACCTTCAGGGTCGCTGTCGATCCCGACGCACCGGAGCCCATAGCGGCTCGGGCCATGCATGACCGCCTCGAGAGGTGGAGGCGCAGACGGGCCGACAGCATCGAATGGTTCGCGCAGGGCCGCCGCTTGAAAACGGCAACCGAGGAAAAGGAAACACTCCCGGTTGCCGGACGAAGTGGAGGAGCGCTATTCGGGCAATTGGTTCACAGACTGCTCGAGCGCATAGACTGGGAGCATCCGGCCCTCCTGGAGGAGACGGCCGTAGCGGAGGCCTCGGCCATAGGCGCCGATCCCGCCATGGTGGAGAAGGCAATTGAGATGGTCAGGAAGGCCCTGGCTTCCGATCTCATGAAACGCATAGTCGCGGCCGACCGCTATTACAAAGAGGTCCCATTCACCTTCAAGGACGGGGAGGCAATAGTCGAGGGGGTAATAGATGTCCTCTTCGACGAGGCCGGCAAGATCGGCATCGTAGACTTCAAAACCGACAAGGTCCCGCAGCGCAACCTGGCTGGCAAGGCCGAGGAATACCGATCGCAGATGGAGGCCTACCGGCTTGCAGTGACCGCAGCCTGCGGCACCCCTCCAGACGAGGCGATCCTCTTCTTTCTCCACTCGATGCGCGCGGTAGTGATCTCACCGGCCATCTGACGCAATCAACCATGGAGGCCCCGAGCCGCCGGCCGAATCCGGCAGGCACTTCTCATCACACCAGCTTGGCAGTCTGGCGGGCGGCTATGTGGATTGGATCCCAGGCCGAGGAGAAGGGCGGCGCGTAGCCGAGATCGAGATCTATGAGGTCCTCTACCGTCATGCCCGCATGGAGGGCCGTGGCAATGACATCGATCCGCTTGGCCGATCCCGGGGCGCCGACGATCTGGCCGCCCAGGAGGCGGCCGCTTCCCTTTTGCGCATAGAGCTTCACCCTTATGGGACCCGAGCCCGGGTAATACCCGGCCCGTACCTTGTCATCAACGGCCTTACACACGTATTCCAGATCGAGGCCCTCCAGTTCTCTCGCTTGAAGCCCGGTACGGGCCATCTCGGTGTCCCCGAACTTGGTCACGGCCGTCCCCAGGATACCGGGGAAGGTGGCATTGCCTCCGGCGATGTTGATCCCGGCCACGCGACCCGTCTTGTTGGCTACCGTACCCATGGCCACCCAGAAAGGCTGCTCGCTTACCAGATGAAATACCTCCGCACAATCACCCGCAGCCCAGACGCCCTCCACGCCGGTTTCGAGCCTGTCATTGACCTTGATAGAATCCTTAAACCCCAGCGGGATACCGGCTTCGCCGGCCAAGCGTGCGTTGGGGCGTACACCCAGACCAAGGATCGCAACATCGGCAGGCAGCGCCCTCCGGTCGGTTCGGACAGCCATGAGCTTCCCAGCGGATACCTCGAAACTCTCGAGCTTCTCGCCGAGGTACAGGGCGACCCCGGCGCGCGTGAGGGCTTCGGAGACCGGCTCTGCCATGTCGGCGTCAAGAGTGCCCATCACCTGGGGCAGCATATCCACGAGCGAGACGTCACACCCGCGGTTAAGCATGGCCTCGGCCATCTCGATCCCGATATAACCGCCCCCGACGATCACGGCCTTTGACGGCTTTTCCTCATCGAGGACTCGCATCAGACTGAGGCCGTCCTCAAGCGTTTTGATCCCATGAACGCCGGCGGCGTCAATACCCGGAACCGGAGGCCGAATAGCAAGGGACCCCGTAGCAAGAACCAGTTGGTCGAAAGCCTCCCAGGTCTCAACTTGGGCCTTGAGGTCACGTATTCGAACCCTGCGACGGCTTGAGTCTATCTCCAGAGCTTCGTGTTCTATATGAACATCTATGTTCTGCTTCTCCTTGAAGGTCTCCGGCGTCCGTTTGACAAGCCGCATCGGATCGTCGACAAACTTGCCGACTGCATAGGGAAGGCCTCAAGCGGCATATGAGACATAGCGGCCTGCTTCGAAAGCGGCGATTTCCAGATCGGGGCGGCCGCGGCGGGCATTTGCCGCTGCACTCATTCCGGCCGCGCTGCCTCCTATCACCATCAGCCGTTCTCGGGCCATACTTCGCTCACCTCCTTGATCGTGGGGAGAGTAGCACGCCCCGAGCCGTGATGTCAAATGGACGGTAGAAGCCGTGCGAAACCTGATTCGGGCCGGGGGCGACTTCGGTCAAGAGAAAACGAAAGAAGAAGACGGCCGCTTTTCACACTCCACTGCGATCCAGGCTGGTCAAAAGCGCCTGGATGCAAGGCACGCAAAGCGGTGAGGAGTGAGGCGTACTTCAGCGTACCCCGCAACGAGGAGCCGCGAGCGTAACGCAGCAGACGGCCGCTTTTCAC